>JAQTZD010000010.1 GCA_028687975.1 Sediminibacterium sp. | reverse complement strand
CAAGTAACATAATTATCATGAAGATTTTTTTAAGGCAACTTAGTTTGTTTGTCATCCTTTTTGGACAGAACGTTACTTTTGGTCAAGTGCAACCATTTGAAATTTTTGGAAAATTCAAAGGGGATCACAAAGACACAGTGTTTCTTTTTTTCGATAATAATTTCTCCCAAAAGGATAGTTTATACTCTACAATAAATCAAAATGGGGAATTCCATTTTGTAGTAAAGAATGAGCTGCCAATTTTATGTCGAATTCACTGCGGAGAAAAAAGCAGTCTTGATGAATTTTATGTAGATAACAGTAAAACATTTTTAGAATTGGAAAGTCATGTGTCAGAGAAAGAAGTTTCACAAGACTCAGGAGGATCAAGAGCTATCTTTTCGATAAAAAATATTATAGGTTCACAAACAGATAGTTTAATTCGGGATTTTAATAAATGGAAGATTGATTTGCGAGAGAACCATTTGGGTCAAAATGAAAATGATGAATATTTTACTAAACTTAAAAGCATTATATTAAAATATCCAAAGAATAAAGCAAGTGCATATTTGTTGGCGGGACGAATATTTATTATGGGTAAAGCTTTTATGTATAGGGGTAAACATCCCTTAGAATATAATGACTTTATAACATTAAAGAATCAATTAGATAAGTCCTTACAAAAGACCCTTGAATGGGAGAATTTAACTAAGATTCAAAATAGCCTTGAAATTGCAAGACACCGAGTAAAAAACGAACCGTTTTTGAATCAGTCTTTACAAGATGTATCTGAAAAAATTGTTCCAATAATTAATTTTAAAAATAAAATTACGCTAGTTGATTTTTGGGCATCATGGTGCAAACCCTGTCGGGCATCTTTCCCGTCATTAAAAAGTTTATACTCAATATACAAAGCTGATGGGTTTGAAATAATTGGTATTTCAATTGACAATAACAAGAAAGCATGGAAAGACGCAATATCTAATGATAAATTACCTTGGAAACAACTTATTGATACTTCCGGCGTAGAGGGTAAACTCTGTTCGTACTATGACATTAGAGGTGTACCCTTTCAAATACTGATTGATCATGAAGGGAAAATTTTAGCTTATCCATCGTCATTAGAACAAATTGAGGAATTCATTAAAGAGACGACTCATTTATATAAAAAATGATCTAAAAACAAATTGCTCAAAATGATTTCCAAGCAGACCTGAACGGGTTTAAGAAATGGAAACAGGAGATCGAAGGAATACTTATATAGCGATCCATTATTGATTTCATCAGACCACTTGAGCTGAAAGAGCTTTCTGTCGGCCATGCTCAACAGGATATCGCGTATCGGCGCGGGGTAAAGTGTATTGGCATCCAGTAGAACAGTCATACTTTTAATACCCCATGTTTAGTCCCTGTCCTTGTTTGACAAGAAAATCCAGTTCGCGGTTTCGTATAGACTGTTGTCTTCCTTCATAAGTCTGCAGGTCTTTCAGTTTCACGCGGCGATGCTTCCCTACTTTATGAAACGGGATAGCGCCCTGTTCAAGCAATTTAACCAGATGGGGTCTGGACCTCAACCTCTGCAACATGTTTAGATAAATTACTAAATATTTTAGCAAAACAAATTAAAACCCCTACCTTTGCTGCTGTTGGAACACTGCCATGTACAATCCTTTTATACAGTTTGAACCTTTTATGATTGAGCGGTTAATCCGCCTCAATATGGTTTATCTCGTTACACAAACCTATTCCAGGGCAGATACTACAAAAGATGCAGGTACTAAAATCCATCTTCTTTTAACCGGATATGAAAGCCTGGAACTGGCGCGCAAGCACCGGCTTGTATTGAAAGATAAATTTGCCGCAATCATTCAACTGAACCTTCCCGCACACCGGGCAAAACTGCAATCCATGCTGTATACAAATTCTCCGTACAGGCTTTGGTTTGCCATCATCAAAAACAAATGGGTAGTAGAAAAACAGATCAACCATCGGTTCAAGGATCCTTTGCTTCGCTACATCAAATCAAAAACCAACTGGCGCGTGGGGTACGATGATCAACTCAGGCCCCAGTTAGTATGTATATTTGGGGAGTTATACGTTCATTTGGAACATGGTTCAAAAAAACTGGAAATCCGGTTAAGCAACCTTGAAAAATGCTAAGCATGTGTTGTGATATTTCTTTTACGGCCAACCTAAGTTCGCTTGCCGATTATTTTCCGAATCTCGAATTTGATGAGGGAGTGGAATTAGATACAGAGGCTTCCGTTCACATCAAAGGGCACGCATTCACTGCACATCCGATTGTATACAGAAACAGATCCGATCAGCAACTACATGTACATAGGATGGAATGGGGATGCATCCCCTACTATATTCAAAACGAAATGCAATTTGTTCGGCAACGTGCTTCTATGCTGAATGCGCGCAGTGAAAGAATTCTCAATGATCCTACCTCCTATTGGTTTAAGATCAGGGAACGCAGGTGCCTGATTCCTGTGTCTGGCATTTACGAACATCGTGAGATCAGGGGATGGAGTAAAAAAGTTCCTTACTATATCCACATGAAAGCTTCTCCTGTTTTCTTTTTACCCGGCCTTTACTCTGTTACGGAACTACCGGATCTGAATACCGGCGAACTCATCAAACGCTTCAGCTTTACGATGGTTACAAGAGCTGCCAACAGCCTGATGCAACAGATACACAACAGTGGAAACAATGCCGGCCGAATGCCACTTTTCTTACCGCTCAATATGGCCCATGAATGGCTGGATAACTTAAACGAAGAAAGATACCGGCAGTTGCTGGCTTATGAAATATCCAACGATGAACTGGACTACCATACAGTATATACCATCAGAGGAACCAAACCACATCCGCATGAAAAACAAAAAAACGAACCTTACGCCTGGGCTAAACTGCCTGATCTGCACACCATTTAATTAGCGCATTGCTTCGCAAGATATCTTTCCCGTTTGCGAAAAGAGATTTCCCGATTGCTACGATGTACTCCGTTTGCTTCAAATAGTTTCGCGCCCTGTAAAGCCTTTGCTTCTAAAGCATTGCTTCACAGACCATCTTAATCATCAGCTAATCTATTTGATTCATGAAACTATTTTCATTCTTTATTTTATTGATTATCATTTCATTATCCAGTGTTTCAGCACAGAACAATTTCTCCGGAAGCCTTGCGGACAAAAGTGTTCCCGAAAACATTAGCACCGGAGTCGTCAGCGGTATTGTAAGCACTTCCGACAACAAACCTGCTGCGTATGTAACCATTCTCATAAAAGGAAGCAAGCGAAGTACGCTAACCGCTGAAGACGGAAGTTTTGTAATACGCAATCTGCAACCCGGCAACTACGAACTGGAGATCTCACTGGTTGGTTATGAAACCATTAAAGCAGAAGCGCTTGTTGTATCCGGACAAACAACCGAACGCTCTTTTCAGCTAAAATTATCCGAGAAGCAGCTGGAAGAAGTGATTATTCAAACTGGCATCAAAAACTACAAATCAAATACAGCTTCTTCCTCTCTGCGCCTTAGCACTCCCCTGTTGCAGGTGCCTCAAAACATACAGATCGTTACCAACAAGGCTCTCTCCGACCAGCAAATCATCAGCATGAGTGATGGTTTAATCCGTAATGTGAGCGGTGTTGTACGGGTAGAACATTGGGGAGACCTCTATGCACAGATCACTTCCAGAGGGTCTCAACTGCCGGCATTCAGAAACGGATTCAATATTGTAAACTCTTACTGGGGGCCGCTTACAGAAGACATGAGTTTTGTAGAACGGGTTGAATTTGTGAAGGGTCCGGCAGGTTTCATGCTGGCCAACGGCGATCCGAGTGGTCTTTACAACATCGTTACCAAAAAGCCCACCGGCACAACCAAGGGGGAAGCCAATTTCACCATTGGCAGCTTCGATCTGTTCAGAACCACCCTGGACCTGGACGGATCTCTGAGCAAGGACCGTAAATTGCTGTACAGGCTGAACCTTGCTGCGCAGCAAAAAAAATCGCATCGGGCCAATGAATTCAACGACCGCTATGTTTTTGCACCGGTCATCTCTTATCAGCTAGACAACAAAACAAAAATCACTGCAGAATACACGTACCAGCATGCACACATGAGTGATGTGGGTTCCTACTATGTGTTTGGCACCAATGGCTATGCATCTCTCCCTGTTAACTTCACCTCGCTTCCCGCTGGTATGCCCGCCACCAACATCAACGACCACAGCATGCTGATCAATCTGCAACACCAGATCAGCAGCCTCTGGAAGTTCACTGCGCAAGTGGGGCATTTCAGGTACAGCCAGCAGGGCTCTTCACTTTGGCCGGCAGCAGTGAATGCCAACGGAACCATGCTGCGGGCAGCCAGCAGCTGGGATGCCAAAAGCCAGATGACCCTGGCGCAGTTTTTCCTGAACGGAGAAATGCATACCGGGAAAATCCGCCACCGCATCCTCTCCGGAATCGACGTTGGCAACAAAGCCTATTTTGCAGACTGGAGTCAGTATCACCTGATGGATAGTGTCGGCGCCGAATTCAATACAGCTTCCCCCAATCTGGGTGTTCCTCCAAACGGCTATCCCAACTTCAATTACAGCACTCCGCTCGAAGCAAGGGCGGTTGCTTCCGGCGGTTCAATGGACCAACGGTACACAAGTGTATACATTCAGGATGAAATGGCTTTCTGGAACAACAGTGTCAGGCTTACGCTTGCAGGAAGATATACCAATGTAAACCAGTCTCAATGGGGTGGCCCTATTCAACAGGCCAAACATATTACACCCCGGATTGGAATAAGCATCTCTTTAAGCAACAGTACTTCGGTCTATGGATTGTACGATCAGGCCTTTCTTCCGCAAACCGGTAAGCTCGCCGGCGGAGGTGATATTAAACCGCTAACCGGCAACAACACGGAATTTGGCATTAAACAAGATTGGGGTGGCGGCAAATGGAATACTACCCTTTCTGTGTACAGCATTGTTAAAAAGAATGAATTAACCAGTGATCCCAACAGTCCGCCTGCAGCAGGACTTAGCATTGTACTCGGCAAGAAAAGAGCACAGGGAGTTGAACTGGATGTGAGAGGAAAAATAGCTGACAACCTTAGCCTGATTGCCAACTACGCATTAACCAATGCTAAAGTAATTGAGGTTGCCGATGGCATCACCACCATGAAAGTGGGTGATATTGTTCCGGGATATGCCAACCACACCGTGAACAGCTGGCTCAATTACAAAATAAGAAATGGGGCATTGAAAGGAACTGGATTTTCCGCCGGATTTACCTGGTTGTTAGATCGGAAAACTTTCTGGGAAACTGTTGCAGTCAACAGCAAACCACTACCTGATTATTTTAAACTGGATGCAGGTCTGTTCTGGGAAAAAGACAAATTGAAAATAACAGCCAATGTATTCAACGTTCTGAATACTTATCTGTACGGAGGCTCCTACTATTCCTGGCTTGCCGCCTACTACTGGCAAACCGAAGCACCCCGCAACCTGAGGTTAAGTGTAGCATACCGTTTTTAAGTAATCATAAAAAGCTTTCACTCATTGAAAAAAATAATCGTAAAAATACATCTCTGGCTCGGACTTATGTCCGGGCTGGTGATTGTATTACTGGGCATTACCGGATGCATACTTGCTTTTGAAGTGGAGATCAGAAATGCAACAGAACCATTCAGACAGGTTGAACCGCGGCAAAAAGCATACCTGCTTCCTTCCCAATTAAAATCGATTGCCGACCAACAACTTCAGTTTGGCAAAGCGCTTGGTATTGAGTACCCTGGCAGGAATAAAGCAGCCATTGCCTCCTACTACAACGAAGAACAATATGAACTGCTGTTCATGAATCCATATACCGGCGAAGTACTGAAGTACAAAAACATGAACAAAGATTTTTTCCGGATCGTACTCGACGGACATTTCTATTTATGGCTACCGCATTCTGTAGGACAACCTGTTGTAGCTTCTGCAACCCTGATTTTTTTACTTATGCTCATCAGTGGCCTGATACTCTGGTGGCCACGTAACAAGGCTGCCCGCAAACAAAGGTTCTCCATAAAATGGTCAGCAAAATGGCGCAGGAAAAACTACGACCTGCACCAGGTGCTTGGTTTTTACATAACCTGGATTGCTGTGTTCATTGCCATTACCGGGCTGGTATTTGGCTTTGAATGGTTTGCCAGGTCTGCTTACTGGGTTTCCAGCGGAGGAGAAACCCTGGCCGAACATAAACATCCGGTTTCGGACAGCACACAACCCCGCAATACATTCAACATGGCGGATCATTTATGGGAACAGCATCTTGACACCGTTCAACCCAATGAAAGCATTGGCGTTTATTTTGCCGCAACGCAATCCGACCCTGTAGACGTGGTGGTGAATCACCTGCCGGGTACCTATTACCGCTCGGATTATTTTCATTATGATCAATACACAGGAAAAGAACTGGTTGCGGAGGATAGTTATGGAGGCAGGTACGAAGATGCAAGTACGGCAGACAAATTGGTCCGGATGAATTATGATATTCATGTAGGCGCCATTTGGGGAATCACCGGAAAACTATTGGCGTTTTTTGCCAGCCTGATTGCGGCGAGTTTACCCATCACCGGCTTTTGCATCTGGTGGGGAAGAAAACGGAAATATGCATCCAACAACAGTTCCGCTATCGAAGAATCGTAACCGATCCTGAGAATAGTTTCTGCACATATTCCTCAAACTTAGGCTCGATGATATAATAGTAAGTGGCTACCGGCAATGGTTTGCCATTGTAGGTGCCGTTCCAGGGTTTTACATATCCGTCTTTTGCCTGGAATACCAGTTTACCATAACGGTCAAAAACAGATACATCTGCTGCAGGATATTTAGACAGTTCTGCAATGATCCACGAATCGTGTATACCATCGCCATTGGGAGAAAACACATTGGGGATACGGATGGGTTTAAGCACAACCAGTTTGATCTGATCAACAGACATACAACGTTCTCCATTGGTTACCTGTAATGTAAGCAGCTGATCTTCTTCTCCGCTGAAGACCGGATTTTTACTATTGGGATCGCTCAGGTATTGTGCCGGAGACCATTTGTACAACTGTACATCACTGCTTACAACCGGACTCAGCGTGAACGGCATTTTGGCAAATACATAGCGGTCTTTGCCTGCATCAACTACCGGAACTGGAGCAATACTTACAGACAACGCATCACTCACTGCAAGGCATTTGCCATTATCAGTGGTAGTTAACTGCAACTGGAAATTTCCGGAAGCAATATCCGCACTGGATGGCACATAGGTTGCCCGAAGATCTGTGGCCGAAGGCACAAAGCTGCCTGTTCCGGTACTGCTCCATACCACCTGCGAAACATTGCGCACAATACCGTTCAGCAGTACGGTTGAATCGTTGGCACATACGCGTGCATCCGAGCCTGCATTGGCAACGGGAGCATCGGTTATGGTAACACGAACGGTGGATACAGCAGGTCTGCAGGCACCATTATTGGTGGAGGTTAAAAACAAGGTTACGGTACCAGCTGCAGTATCACTTGTGCTGGGGATATAGGCACCGGATAAATTGGTGGTGGAAGAACTGAACCTGCCTGTACCTGAACTGCTCCATACGCCGGTGGTGGTTCCTCCCTGCACAATTCCCGACAAATACACTACCGGATTATTGGCACAAACCACCTGGTCGTTTCCGGCGGAAGTGCTGGCAGGAATATCTACATGCAAAAAGGTATAGGCAGTATCACTCGCACATCCGTTCACAGTTACCGTTACTTCGTATTTACCGGTATCCTGCAGGCCTGCTGAAGGAATCACCGGATCAGGAATATCTGCAAAATAATTACCAGGCCCTCTCCACTGATAAGTTGCTCCGGTTACAGTGGAGGCCCTTAACTGAAACACATCGTTTACACAAACCGGATCACTGTTTACTACAACCGGCCTGTCGGGCTTGGGCAATACATCTACCAGGGTGGCACGATCTCCACTGGTACAGCCATTGATCGTAACATTGGCATAGTATGTACCAGCCATGGATGGATGGATGACCGGAATGGTCAGCAAGGGTTGAGTACCCCGGATATTCATAGGACCGGACCATTGATACGAAGCACCTGGTGCTGTTACCACACTGAGTGTTAAGCGACCTCCATCACAAACAAGGTCTACCGGATTAATCACCGGTGGAGCAGGAATCGGCTTCACACTGGTGGTGATGCTGTTGGCCACACCAGAGCAACCAGCCACGGCAACTGCTACCTGATACTCCCCTGTTTTACTGCTGTTAAAAGCAGGAATATCAATTTCACGGGCAGCTGCAGAAAAACCGTTCGGGCCAATCCAGGTATATACTGCAGCCTTCACATCGTCTGCTGACAAGCGCAGTGTTTGTCCATCACAAACAGGTCCGTTGCTGGTAATATTCACTACCGCTGGTACTGCATTCACAATAGCTTTGGTAACAGCAGGATCACTGGCACAACCGTTCACCGAAACGGTTAACACATAATCACCATCTGCAGTAACACCTGCACCGTTGATCAAAGGATTTTGTACCGCAGCGGTAAATCCGTTCGGGCCTGTCCACTGATAACTCGCTCCAGTAAGCGCAGATGCATTGAACTGCAAAGTACCGCCATCACAAATGGGAGAACTGTTGCCCACAACTGGAATGGATGGTTTAGGTGTAACAGCAACTGTTACTGTACTGTTGCTGCTCTTACAACCGCTTACCGAAATATTGGCGGTATACATTCCTGCATGTACTGCAGTAACCGAATCGATCTGAACAGCAGCGCTACTCTGACTGAATCCGGATGGGCCGGTCCAGCTGTATACTGCACCGGCGACTGTTGCCAAGTTTACATTCAACGTACTGTATTCGCACACAATACCCACCGGACTAATTACAGGCGCAGCAGGTGTAGGAATCATTTTCAGCTCTATATTACTGGTTGAACCTGTGCATCCTGCAACATTCACCGCTACCTGATAAATGCCCTGATACTGGTTACTCATTGCAGGAATATTAATCAATCGCGTAGAAGTAACCAAACCGCCGGGACCTGTCCAGAAATAAACGGCCGAAGGCACTTCGTCTGCCGCGAGGCTTACAGGTTGTCCTTCACAGGCCGGTCCGCTGCTGGTAATCTGCACCGCACCGGGCAGGGAGTTCACCACCGCGGTGGTGACGCTTCCATTACTGGTACATCCGTTCACAGTTATCGCAAGTGTATAATCTCCTTTGCCTGCCTGTGTAATGCTTGTTAACATTGGATTTTGTGCAACAGAAGTAAAACCATTTGGCCCGGTCCACTGATAACTTGCTCCGGCAAGTGATGGGGTACTGAGTTGAAGGGAAGCGCCTTCGCATACCGGAGAATTATTTGCTGCAACCGGCAAAGCAGGTTGCGGGGTAACCGGAATATTAACGGAACTGTTATTACTGGTACAACCATTCACGGTAGCAGTGGCAGTATAAGTTCCGGCCATGGCCAAAGTAATACCTGATATCTGAAATTCCTGACCAGATGCACTGAAACCCAGCGGACCTGACCAGCTATAAATGGCACCGGGCACTGCATCTACCCCAACATGAAGCGTTGCGTTTTCACAAATCGCACCAACCGGCTGAATCACCGGCGCTGCGGGTATTGTTTTTACCGAAACCACAACTGTTCGTAGCGCACTGCTGCATCCATTCACAAGAGCAGACACACTGTAGGTTCCGCCTGCCGCCTGCGACATATTCGGAACCATCGGATTCTGTAAAGCGGAACCAAAACCATTGGGCCCGGTCCACTGATAAGTTGCACCAACAACAATGGAAGCATTCAGCTGAAGAGAAGCGCCTTCGCAAACAGGAGCAGTACTCGTAATCAATGGTGCAGAAGGAATCGGGTTCACAACTGCCACCGTAGTAGCTGCAACACTTGTACATCCGTTCACCCTAAGCGTTACTGCATAGGTTCCTGCCTGTGTAAGGGTTGCATTCAGGAGTTGCGGCTCACGCAAAAGTGAAGTAAATCCGTTGGGGCCGGTCCATTCATATGCTGCTTCTGTTCTTTCAGGAGTGGTGAGTGTGAGCGTTTGTCCTGCACATACAGCACCAAGGGTTGCAGCGGTGGGCGCAACCGGAATCGGATTTACCGTAACCCGGTATTGAAAAGGTGTACCGGCACATCCGTTGGAGCTGGGTGTAATATTGTATAGCACATCAACCGGAACACTCAGGATGCTGTTGAGGGTTTCTCCGATATAAGCGGTTGTTTGTCCGGAGACCACATTATTGCTGATGCCTGATACAGCAGCTCTTTGCCAGAGGAAGCTGCTTCCGGCTATATCACTGGTGATGGTATAATCTGTTGAAGTAGCTGTACAGATGGCTCCGGTGGAAGCGCTGGTAACAACAGGACGTTGATTCACTACAACTGTTACTGAGGTCCTTGGCCCCTCACAGGATGCTGCTGAAGTAGCGCTCACATAATAAACTGTATTCGCTAGCAGTGTTGGTGTTTGGTAAGTTGTTCCCGTATACACTGCACTTGTTGCAGCAGGTGCATCATACCATTTATAAGTACCTCCTGGAGCATAAGCCGTGAGTGTTGCATTGGTGTTGGAGCAGATAGCAGGACTGTTTACTTGCGGAGATGCAGGCAATGGATTGAAAGAGACGATTACCTGATCGGTTGCAACCGCACAGGGCCCCGCAACATCTGGATCATTGGTGGTTAACTGCAGGATTGCCTGCGTAACACCACCTGCAGGAGCATACTGCGTATTCAGTTGGCTTTGATTGGTAATACTTCCTCCTCCTGAAACCAGCGACCAGCTACCGGAGGAAGCTGAACCACTTACTACCCCGGTCAGATCAACCGTTGTTCCTGCACATACCAACTGATCCACGCCTGCATTGGCAATGGCCCTTGGATTAATGACAATATCAAAGGTTGCCATTGCGCCGCTGCAACCTGCGGCTGCAGGAATTTCATTCTTGATGGTATAGGTTCCGGGAGCACTGCTGGTCAGATCAATTTCACCGGTAGTAGCATTGTTAAAAACCAGTCCGGTTCCTGAAGTGAATACACCTGCACTTGCATCTGCTGCAAAAACGGGAAGCGGATTGGTTTGCATTTCGCACATCGGCGTAACATAACTAAACGTAGCAACCGGTGTGGTGTTGATGATTCGGACATCTGCACTGCTGGTATAATTACAGGCGCCTCCCGTTACAAATGTGATGGTATATAAATTAACCGTACTGGTTGATAAAGATATCTCACCTGAAGTTGGATTGATATCCAACCCTGCAGGTGTTGCACTGAAAACACCGGTTGCTGCTCCCATAATCGAAGGAGTGGGATTGCTGCCTCCGGACACACAAAACGTACCACCACTATAGGTAAATGCGGGATCCTCAAATGGAGTAACATTCACCAGCACAGCCGTTCTTGTACCCGTACATCCTGCTGCGGAAGTAGCATCTACATAATAGGTGGTGCTTGCTGCCAAAGCAGGGGTAGTGTACCCCAATCCGGTACTGAGCAATGTACCACCAGTTGATGCTGTATACCAACGATAGGTCTCCCCCATATCCGTTGCTGTTAAACTCGCGGTGGTACCTGAACAAATGGTTGTTCCTGCAGCAGTTGGTGCAGCAGGTGTTGGATTTACGGTGATGGAAACTGCTGTTCTTGCCGGGCTTACACAACCATTCACTTCTGCGGATAAATAGTAGGTGGCATCGGTCAATAAAACAGGCGTATTGAACGCAGCCCCAGTTCCCAGCAAAGTACCGGCAGTAGCTGCATCGTACCAGCGATAAGTTCCTCCGGGAGTGAGTGCCGTTAATGTACCGGTATTGCCGCTGCAAATAGCCGGTGCATTGGCCATTGGGTTGGCAGGCAGAGGTGTTACGGTAACGGTTACACCTGTTCTGGGGCTGGTACAACCCGAAACGGTGGTTTGCACATAATAGATGGTGGAGGCACTCAACACAGGTGAAATATAACCCGAACCTGTTCCAACCGAAGTTCCGCCAGAAGCAGTATTGAACCATTCATAACTTCCTCCGGGAGCTGTGGCAGTAAGCGTTGCAGTAGTAGCTTCGCAAACAGTAACCGGAGCTACTGTTGGTGCAACCGGAACAGCTGTAACGCTTACCGGAACAGCAGTTCTGGCACTGGTACAACCATTCACAGTTGTTTGAACATAATAAGTAGTAGTAGCAGATAATGCAGGAGTTGTATAAGCGGATGTGGCAGTCAGGAGGTTGCCGGCGGATGCCGCATCAAACCACTGATAGGTTCCTCCGGGAGCTGTGGCAGTAAGCGTAGCCGTGCTCCCGTAACAAACTGCTGTTCCAACTGCAGTAGGTGCATCCGGAGTGATGGAAGAAGCAACTAGAGCGCTTGCAGTAACCGCAGGGCAGCCAACCGTATTATCATTTACGGAAACAGTATAGATTCCGGCCACACTTGCCGTAATGGAAGTGGAAGTTTCGCCTGAATTCCAGGAATAAGTGTAAGGTGCATTTCCTCCGGTTACAGTAGTAGTCAGCTGAACACTGCTGCCGGAACAAATAGTAGGATTGGCAGGTGTTACCGATACCGTCATAGGCGCTACGGTATAAACCCGAATGGTATCTCTTCTCAATCCGGTACAAGTACCCGTACCGCTTACTTCATAGTCTATGTATTCAGGAGCACCTGTCTGCGGAGTTACGGTAATATTGGTTGCGCCGGTCACCGCACTCAAATAACTATTGTATGTACCTGCAGCACTCGGATAAACAGAGGTCCAGTTTACAGTGGCAGCAGTAACACCGGTCACGCTCATGGTTCCGGAACAATTCTGACGCAGTATAAGATCTGCAGAGGCCTTGATGGTACTGGACGCAGTAAGTGTATATGTAACTGAATTAGACCCCGGCTTACAAAAGGAAATACATACACTGGTTTTACCGGTAATACAAGCAGGTGTTCCTATGGCGATCAAAGGTCCGCAATCAATGGAGTAAAAACTGGCCCCCGTAATCTGGTTGGTGGAAAAATTCAATAAGTCTGATCCGGGATTCAGGATGACATTAAAACGAATACAGCTTTTATCGCTACCAGATGTTCCAACACAGGCGGTTCCGTTTCTTTCAGCATCGATGGAATGAGATGTATCTTTTGCAGCAGAAAAATCAACGACAATGATTTCGGATGTACCTGTTCCGCATTGGGCCATCAATCCTGCACCTGATAAAAACAAAAGCACCAACAAGCACAAAGCACGAATACATGATGTACTTCCTTGCACAACATCCATGCTGCTCCTACTATCAGTGATATCAGATTTTACGGATTTCAAACAATTGGGGGGATTGATTCTGGTACAAAATTACCCCAGAACCCGCAACAACAGACCCTTTTGGTAAAAAAAAGAAATGCGTAGGCCTCTAACTACAACTATTGTTTTTTTAATTTGTCAGGCTGCGTTTTTCAACGTTTTGGTATCTGAAAAATCTTTAATCTCTGTAGACGGGTTTCTTCCAGATCCAGCTCGTGTTCCACTTCCTTGAATTGTTTTTGATCAATCCTGCGCTGAGATTGCAGTTCAAAGAGTTTTTTTCGCTTGGCTCCCACTGCCTCCAGCATGAGCCGTCTGGATAATTGCTGCTCCAGTATCTGGTTTTTAGATTTTACTCCGCTGAGGTCCAGCACCCTCGTATAATATAAATCTCTTATTTCTCCGGCGGCGTTGCTTTCCAGATTTTCCTCGTGAATAATTTCCTCTATCCTGTTCAATGCTGCTTTGGTCAGCGTTTGCATAATGTTGGCAGCAGGTTGTGTGGCAGACTCGTCTTTTTCCAGATTGATCTTTTTAATAAACCAGGGAAGTGTAAGCCCCTGTGCTACCAGCGTAATGATAATTACAGAGAACACAATGAACAGGATCAAATCTCTTTGCGGAAACGGCGTTCCATTTTCCAGTACAAGCGGAATAGAAAATGCAGCGGCCAATGATACCACACCCCGCATACCCGTGTATGCGATTACAAAACTGTATTTGAATGAAGGAAAAAGTGGTTTCAGTTTTAGTGCAAGTCTTATTCTGTCTGCAATAAAATGAATGGCAAATACAAAAACAAAGCGGATTAAAATGGCGGCTAGGGCAATGATCATCCCCTCCTGCATCAGGTGCCACAGAGATTCTCCCTTCATCCCTGTAATAATGTACGGTATCTGCAACCCGATTAAGATGAAAATGACCCCTTCCAGCAGGATCACCACAAAATTCCAGACAGCCGTTGCCTGCAACCTGGTACTGGCCTTATGAATGGCTTGTTCTTTGCTGCCCACATAGAGTCCGGCTGCCACCACACTCAAAACTGCGCTGGCATGGAGTTTTTCTGCAGCCAGGAAAGCAGCATAAGCCGTAATAAATGTAACCCCGGTTTCAATAGCCGGTTCCATCTGCCAGCGTTTCCTTACTTCAACCGCCAGGGCCGCTATCAACAAACCAATAACGATTCCGGCAATGACCACCCAGATGAATTTCACCGTGGCTTCTGCTGCTGAAAATTGTCCGGTGAGGACCGTTACCAGTGCAAACTGAAAAGCGATCAGTGCGCTGGCATCATTCACCAGGCTCTCTCCTTCTAGGATGCTGGTGATTTTTTTAGGAATGGTCATCTTCTTAAATACAGCTGTAGCCGCCACTGCATCGGGCGGTGAAATGATGGCACCCAGCAAAAAACCCATGGCTATCGTAAAACCAGGCAGAAGGGCTTTTGCGATGAACCCAATGCCCAATGTGGTTACAAATACCATGGTAAAAGCAAGGATCGCTATAGGCTTTCGGTTTTGCTTGAATTCGTACCAGTTGGTATTGAATGCAGCAATATATAAGATGGGTGGAAGAAACACCAGCATTACAATAGAGGGATCCAGAAAGAGTTTGGGAAAAGAAGGAATTGCGCCCAGCAGCATACCTACAATAGTGAGCAAAACAGGAAAGAGCACATTAATTTTTGCAGAGATCACAGACAATGCAACCACACAAATCAATAAGATAATCACTGTTTCTATAACCGGCATACACCCTTTCTTTTATTTAATTTTCCTTCAGTTTCTCCACCAGTTTTTCCAATACTTCCCGGTACTGTTTTGCCGTATTGTAGCCGATTTCAAAAATGGCATCAGCTGCCTTTACATCGTACATATTGTATGCATGAAGCGGGCTTTCGATAAACACATCGCATAAATGTGTTTTGGCATATACATTTTTGGAGATCGCCAGATGAAAACAGCGATCCAGGTAATTCACCATTTTAAAACTGGAATGATTGCTGATACCTTCCTCCAGTTTATTTACATAAGACCCGATGATGATTTCGCAATTGCTCAGCAGCGGTTCCACCGGAAAATTATTCACCAGCCCCCCATCCACCAACAGGTGATTGCCCATCTGCACTGAATTAAATACAACCGGTACGGAACAGGATGCAATAATGGCTTCTATCAACGGGCCTTCGGAAAAAGTAATTTCTTTTCCTTTATTCAGATCGGTGGCCGTTGCATGAAACGGCATTTGGAGCGTTTTGAAATCGTCCTCCGCAAAAATATTTTTCAGCACTTTGCGCAGCATATCCATCGACAAAAAACCATTCTGCCTGAAATTGATGCTGCTCCAGCCAAATGAAATATTGTCTTTCATGATCTGCAGGATCTCCTCAGGACTTTTTCCGGCAGCATACAAACTACCTGCAATGGCTCCCGCACTGGTTCCGGAAATAGCATGGGGATGAATGGTTAACTCCTCCAGATACCGGATGATGCCCAGGTGCGCAAAGCCCCTGGTTCCCCCTCCGGATAATACATAACCTACTTTTTTCATCTTGCTATTTGCTTAAAGTTAGGCAAAAGTGTTTTATTGCTATTTTAGGGCATTGTACAGGATCTCCACCGGATGCAGGGCCACTACACCCGTACCATCTTTGATCTGGTGTCTGCAGGAGGTTCCTGCGGCTGCTACAATATGATCCGGACTCAATTTTCGAACGGTTGGAAACAAGACCAGCTCTCCTACCTGTTGCGATACGGCATAATGTTCCTGCTCATATCCAAATGCCCCTGCCATTCCACAGCATCCGGAAGGAATCACGTTCACCTCATAATTGGCCGGCAGACTCAGGATTTTTTTAATCGGATCCTGCGAAGACAATGCTTTCTGATAACAATGTCCGTGCAGGTATACCTGTTTTTGTTCCGTATGAAAAGAAGCAGCACTGATCTTCCCTTTGCGCATTTCGCGTTCAATAAACTCTTCGATGGTATAAGTATGCTTCGCCAGGTTGCGGGCATTGGCCTTGTTGTTTTCATCGGCCAGATCTATGTACTCGTCGCGCAGCGTTAATACAGCAGAAGGTTCTATACCAATGATGGGCATTTCTTCAGACACCAGTGGCGCCAGCCGGGCTATATTATGATTGGCCACTGCTGCCGCTTTCCGCACCAGCCCCTTCGACAAAAAGGTTCTGCCACTTTCCTTATGATCCGGAATCATGATCCGGTATCCCAGCGCCTCCAGCAACAATATGGCTTTCTGGCCAATGGAAACATCCAGGAAATTGGTAAACTCGTCGCAGAACAGGAGTACGGTTCCGGCATCGGCCTTTCCGGAAACATGTTTGCCAAACCATTTCTGCAGCTGTGTTTTCGGAAGCAGGGGCATGCTGCGGTCAGGATGAAAGCCCACCATTTTATTCATCAGCCTTCTCAGGGTTTCGTTGCCGAAAATAAAATTGTATACCGGCGCAAATGCACTGGCCAGTTTCATCTGCTGTACAAAGTACCCGATCATCTTAGCACGCAGTGGTGTTCCTTTTTTATCGTAATAATGCTGCAGAAATTCTGCCTTCATCTTGGTGATATCCACACTAGACGGACATTCAATCTTGCATCCCTTACAACTTAAACAAAGATCCATCGCTTCTTTGATCTCCTCGTGCTGATATGGATACAGATCGTTCGCATTGCTCAGGAACTGTCTTAAAATATTGGCCCTTGCGCGGGTGGTATGTTTTTCGCTCCTGGTGGCCATATAACTCGGGCACATCAGTCCGCCGCTGATCTCCGATTTGCGGCAGTCTCCGGAACCGGAACATTTTTCTGCCAGCCGCAGGATGCCGCCATCTTCCGAAAAATCGAAGAGGGTTTTTCCTGCAGAAGACCGGTTGGTACTGCTTACCCGCAAATGGGTATCCATGGCAGGTGTATCGGTAATCTTTCCTGCATTGAATATTCTTTTAGGATCAAAACAATGTTTTACCTGCCGGAACAATTCATAGGTTTCAGCGCCTACCATATCTGCAATGAACTCTCCGCGCAATCGACCATCCCCATGTTCGCCCGACAGGGATCCGTTGTATTTTTTTACCAGTGCTGCCGTGTCTTTCAGGATTCCCCTGAACTGTTTCAATCCCTCCTCCGATTTCAGGTTGATGATGGGTTCCACATGCAGTTCTCCCGCTCCGGCATGCGCGTAAAATGAGGCCCGCACTTTGTACCGATCCAGGATCACCTGCAAATCGTTGATGTAGTCGGGCAGATCATCTGTTGAAACGGCACAGTCTTCGATCAGGTTCACCGGCTGGGCATCTCCTTTCAGGTTGCGCAGCAGGCCCAGTCCGGCCTTGCGGATGTCCCAGGCATATTTTGTGTCGGCATTGTACAGTACAGGATAGGCATAGCCCATGCCACTGCCGCGAAGATCTTCGATCAGTCCGTTGATTTTATGGTTTAGCGCTTCGCGGGTATGCTCCATAAATTCCACCATCAGAATCGCTTCCGGATCGCCTTCTATGAAAAAGCGGTTCTTATGATACTCCGGATGATCAATGGTAAAATCCATGATCATTTTATCTACCAGTTCCGAAGCCATGGGTGCATGCTTCAGCGCAACAATGTTTGTTCTTAATGATTCATTGATCGATTGGCAATGTATGCATACCACACCCACTTCCTTTGGTGGCAGATCCAGCAGCTGAAGTTTTACTTCCGTGATAAATGCAAGGGTGCCCTCCGATCCGGCCAGAAGTTTGCAAAGGTTGAATGGTTGCCCGCCTGTGGTAAACGGCTCCATATTCAGCAGGCTGTCGAGCGCATAACCCGAGTTTCTTCTGACCACTGCCGCATCCGGAAAATTATTCCGGATCAGTTCCTGGTTGGGTTTTGTATTTAATAATGAATAAAGTTCACTGTATATCTCTCCTTTCAATCCGGGTATTGCTTTGGCCTCCATCAAATCTTCTGTACCAAATTCAGTGGCTGTTCCATCACTCAATATCACTTTCGCTTCCAGCAGATGATCGCGTGCTGCACCCCAAACAATGCTGTGCAATCCGCAGGAATTGTTGCCGATCATTCCTCCGATCATGGCCCTGCTGGCAGTGGAGGTTTCCGGACCAAACATGAGTCCGAATCCCTTCAGGTAATGATTCAGATCGTCTCTGATGACGCCGGGCTGCAACCGCACCCATTTTTCGGCCACATTCACTTCTATGATCTGATTAAAATATTTGGATATATCTACTACTATGCCTTTCCCGACTACTTGTCCGGCCAGCGAAGTACCGGCTGCCCTTGGTATGAGTGTAATGGCACGTTCGCCGGCAAACCTTACCAAAAGCTGTATGTCGGTTAGATTCGCCGGTATGGCAACGGCATTGGGTTTTTCCTGGTATACAGAGGCATCGGTGGCATAGGCCATAAGCTGTACCTGATGTGCGGGGGAAGCATCAAAATAGATTTCTCCGGAAAATTCGCGCTGTAATTCCTTTAGCAACTGATCCATGTGCAAATCTAAAAAGAATGGCGAACAATTTTCCCAACTTATTCAGCAGCGGTACCGGAAGGCTGCTTTTTCTGCTTCATCAAACCAAACATCATAAACAGGGCAGCCAGTATGATCACCTGTATCACCAGCGACTTATCGGCGATGGCTATTTGTTGTGCTGCAGGCACCGACAGAAACAACAGGATGGTAATCAGTCCGCGCGGCGCGATGTACAACAAGGGATTCAGGGGAAGTTTAAATAAGCGGAGGAACACCGCTCGTATGATAAATACCGAAGCCACAATCCCTGCTGCCCAGAGAATGGTCTGTGTGTTCAGCAGTTCTGCTGTTTCGATCAGGAAGCCAAACAACAAAAAGAACAATGCCCGGATTAAAAAAGCCATTTCGGTGGTCAATTCCCGGAACTTGTGTACTTCTTTATTAAAGTTCACCGAATGCAGTTTTTCGAAAATTTTTATATGCCGGAGTTCATCAATATTGCCCAGGAACAATCCGAACAACAGGATAAAAATCAGTCCGGGCAGGTGGTAATATTTGGAAATTCCATAGATCAGCACCACCATCAGGATGATCGGCACATATTTAATATGGTGTTTGCTTCTGTTCAGGAAAAATGCCAGGCCTAGTGTTGCAATAAATGATACGAGCAGGATAATGAAAAGTTCCAGTAGAAAATTGCCCACCGTGCCCGTGCCTATATTGTCGTTCAGTGTAATGAAATTAAAAAAAATCACCCCGAAAATATCCGACAGGCTGCTTTCATACGTGATGAACTCGCGGTGACCCTTGATCAGATTCTTTGCACTGGGTATGGCAATGGCGCTGCTGATAATGGCCAGTGGTATGGCATTGGCCAGACTGTTTTTAAAGGAGTACCCGCCATATTGCTGAAACACCCAGCCCAGCCCGAGGCTCATGGCCAGCATGGGAATCAGCGCCAGCAATGAAGACTTTGCAATCAGCGGCAATTTGGTTTCATTGAGTTCAAGCTCCAGCGAGCCCTCCAGCACAATCAGAATCAGCCCTACTGTTCCCAGTACCGGCAACACCGGACTAAGGTCGGGCAGCCCAATTGCAGCAATCGAAGCCAGCTGCTTTACCATCCATCCCAGCGCCAGCAACAGAATTACAGACGGAATCCTGGTTTTAGAAGCACTGAGATCGAACAGGTAGGCAATCAGCAGTAAAACGCACAATGTTATAATGATCGTCGTACTCATAACAGTTTTTAGCGGGTTTGCAGGTAAGGCAAAAGAATATCATCAAAATTGAACAGCCCCTTCTTTTTGTGCTGCATATTTTCTGCAACAAATACCACCCCGTTTCCAAATGCTTCCCTGGAAATAGATTCGTGTATCAACCGGACCGTCTGAAAAGGAAATCCAAATATCACTTCATGCCTGCCTACAATTCCTCCGGCACGAACCGAATTGATTTCCTCATCCTCCAGCGACAGTGCTTCCGCAATTTTAACTGCAGTACCAGACACGCCCGCCTTTCCTTTAAAGTGTTCTTCCACAATCTGGATATCTACCCAGGGGGCAATTTTTTTCAGCTGCCTGGCTGCATATATAAGATAATTCACGCCCAGCGTAATATTGGGAGACCAGAATACAGCAGTAGTTTCTGATAACTTTTTCAGATAGTTTTTTTCTTTATCTGCATAATGAGAAATGGCCGAGATAATTTTAATGCCGCGATCTGCAGCCGCTTTCGCATAACTGTAAATACCGGAGGTATCTGAGAAATCGATGATTGCATCTACCGGATGCTGTTCCAGCAAATCTTCTGTAGTAATACAGGAACCGGAGAACAACTGGCCGGGGTCTGTAGATTCTATGCCCAATATTTCGGGAGCAGTCATCTTTTCCTGCAATTTTCTTTTCCGTAAAACCCATTCCAGTGAGAATGAACTGTGCTGAAGAAGTACAGAGGCAACGGCTTTTCCGGTTTTACCAAAACCTACCAATCCAATTTTCATCATATAGCAATTTTTGGGGTGAAACAATCAGAAGCTATCTGACTGCAAATTTCCTGCCGGAATTCATTTTTCAGGAATGAACTATGATATTACTCATATTTATACCCGATTGAAATCATTGTTTGAGAATCGCCTTCTGAATAGTTTCATATAATAATTTAAAGTAGTATATTATGCTTATAATCGAACCGATTCTAAGCAAGTTCTGTTAAAACCAAATTAGCTATGTCCGCATCAGACATTACCAAACCAGTAGACCTTACCTCACATGCAGAAGGTACTGGTCCGCTCAGATCCCGTCAACCGGTTTATGTAGATTTCATGCCACCCTGTAACAGTGCCTGCCCCGCGGGGGAAAATATCCAGGCATGGATGGCTTTTGCGCAGGCCGGCAATTACCAGGAAGCTTTCCAGAAAATCCTGGAAGACAATCCCTTCCCCGCCATCATGGGCAGGGTTTGCGTGAAGCCTTGTGAAACCGGTTGTAACCGAAATCATATAGACGACACCGTAAACATTCACGCCGTAGAAAGATTTATCGGAGACGAAGCCATTCGTCAGAAATGGCCTGTTCGTTTCAAGGCCAAGCCAACCGGTAAAAGAATACTGATCGTTGGATCGGGCCCCAGTGGTTTATCTGCCGCTTATCACCTGGCCCGTATGGGTCATACGGTAGAAATATTTGAAGCAGACAATAATCCCGGTGGTCTGTTGTGGAAAGGTATTCCCGAATACCGTTTACCCAAAGAATTGCTGGAAGCGGAAATTGGCCGGATCGTACAAATGGGTGTACCCATCCGGCTGAATTATAAAGTAACCGATCTGCTGGCAGAAAAAGAGAATGGCAATTTTGATGCTGTTTATCTGGGCATTGGTGCTCAGCTGATTCAGGACGAAAACATTCCTTACGACAGCAGCGTGCTGATCAAAGATGCATTTGGCTTCTTCAACGATGTGGCCACTTCGAACACATCTGCTTACATGCAGAAGAAAGTGGTGGTATACGGTGGGGGAAAGCTGGCGCTGTATCTTTCCAGAATCCTGAAACGCTTTGGCTGTGAGGTATCGGTTTTCTTCCCCGGCGATAAAAAAATGATGCCGGCCTATGATTATGAAACAGAAGACGCACTGGCAGAAGGTGTAGACATCAAGCTGCTGCATGGCCTCAGCATGGTGAAAGACCGGCAGGTGATACTGGAGAACATGAAGATGGAAAAAGGAAAAGCCATCGGTACAGGAACTTTTGAAAATGCAGAAGCCGATGTACTGATCATTGCCAATAAGCAGGAAAGCGATGCTGGTTTCCTGCGCAACATCGAAGCCATCAAGGTAAATGCGGATGGCACCGTGGTCATTGATGCTCAGCGCATGACCGGATTTGCCGGCATATTTGCCGGAGGCGATATGTTGCCGGGCGAAAACAGAAGTTCTACCATTGCCATTGGCCATGGTAAGAAAGCTGCGCGCTACATCAACAGCTTCCTCGAAAACAGCTCATACATTAAACCAGAAAAGCATCCTACTGCCGGCTACCGGAAACTACATATGTGGTACAAAACAGATGCCCCGCAAAAAGAGCAGGAAAAGCAAGCACCGGAAGCAGCCATTCAGAATTTTGAAGAAGTGATCAGCGGCTTATCCGAGGCTGAAGCCAGATTTGAGGCACAGCGTTGCCTGAGCTGCGGCAACTGTTTTGAATGCGATGGTTGTTTCGGTGCATGTCCGGAAGATGCCATCATCAAGCTGGGAAAAGGCAACCGGTACAAATTCAACCTGGATGCCTGCACCGGTTGTGGTGTTTGCTACGAGCAATGCCCCTGCCACGCCATTGAAATGATTCCTGAACCTGTTAATCCCGTAAGCAATGTCTAATAAGAAGAATACAATTTCCACCATCGATGGTAACGAAGCTGCGGCTTATATAGCTTACCGCGTAAACGAAGTTTGTGCCATCTACCCCATCACCCCTTCCTCTACCATGGCCGAACTGGCAGACGAATGGAGTTCTAAAGGCATCCGGAACATCTGGGGAAATATTCCCGATGTGATGGAAATGCAAAGTGAGGCCGGCGCTGCCGGTACCGTACACGGAGCGTTACAAACCGGATCTCTGACAACTACTTTCACTGCATCGCAGGGGCTGATGCTCATGCTGCCGAACATGTACAAAATTGCGGGGGAGTTAACGCCTACCGTTTTCCATGTGGCAGCAAGATCTCTGGCTGCACAGGGTTTGTCTATCTTTGGCGACCACCAGGATGTGATGGCAGCAAGAACCACCGGTTTTGCCATGCTGGGCTCCGCCAGTGTGCAGGAAGCGCACGACTTTGCTTTGATAGCACAGGTAGCCACTTTAAAATCACGCATTCCGATTGTGCATTTTTTTGATGGATTCCGTACTTCGCACGAAGTGAATAAACTGGAACTGATCTCCGATGAGCAGATCAAATCCATGCTTCCCGACGAACTGATCTTTGCGCACCGAAACAGAGGGCTGAACCCCGACCGTCCGTTCATCCGGGGTACTGCACAGAACCCGGATATCTATTTCCAGGGCAGGGAAACGGTGAATACCTTTTACAACAATATGTCTGGTATTGTAGAAGATGTGATGAACGACTTCTACAAAATGACCGGCAGAAAATATGAACTGTTCCAGTATTCAGGTGCGCCTGATGCAGAAAGAGTGATTGTGGTGATGGGCTCTGGCGGTGAAACCGTAGATGAAACCGTTAAAGCGCTGAATGCTTCCGGAGAAAAAACCGGCGTACTGCTGGTTCGCCTGTACAGGCCTTTCTCACTGGATCATTTTGTGAAAGCCCTTCCTGCTTCAGTAAAATCCATTGCAATCCTCGACCGGACCAAAGAGTCTGGCGCTGCTGGCGAACCCATGTACCAGGATGTACTGGCAACCCTGGTGGAAGCGTTGCAGAAAGGGAAAATCAAGCAGCTGCCTAAACTGATCGGTGGCCGCTACGGACTTTCTTCCAAAGAGTTCACCCCTGCCATGGTAAAAGCCGTTTTTGATGAACTGAAAAAAGAGGATCCCAAAAACGGATTCACTGTGGGCATCAATGATGATGTTACCCACCTGAGCTTGCCTTTTGATCCATCTTTTAAACTGGATGAATCCGAATGGCGCCAGGGCCTGTTTTTTGGACTGGGTGCAGATGGTACCGTAGGTGCCAACAAAAACACCATCAAAATCATTGGAGAAAATACCAACTTGTACGGACAAGGTTATTTTGTGTACGACTCTAAAAAATCTGGTGCCAGAACCGTATCGCACCTTCGTTTTGGACCAAATCCGATCCGTGCACCTTATCTCATTACCAAGGCTGATTTCATTGCCTGCCACCAGTTCAACTTCACCGAAAAAGTGGAAATGCTGGAGTTTGCCGGCGAGGGTGCTACCTTCCTCCTGAACAGCCCTTACAATAAAGACGAGGTCTGGAACAAACTGACCGGTCAGGTACAGAAGAGCATCATCAGCAAGAAGATCAAATTCTATGTAATTGATGCCACTACAGTTGCCAGAGAAACCGGCATGAATGGCAGAATCAACACCATCATGCAAACCTGTTATTTTGCATTGTCTGGTGTATTGCCCAGAGAGGATGCCATTAAGCAGATCAAGAAAGCCATTGAAAAAACCTATTTCAAGAAGGGTCCTAAAGTAATTGAACAGAACTTTCTTGCAGTAGACGCTACACTGGCCAACATGCATGAAGTACATTATCCTGCAACTGTTACAGCTGCCGATCATACCCTGCTCACCGTATCCGACAAAGCGCCGGATTTTGTGAAGAATGTTACTGCCGTAATGATGGCGGATCATGGCGATCAGTTGCCGGTAAGCATGTTGCCGGTGGATGGTACTTACCCCAGTGGTACCACACAGTGGGAAAAGAGAAATGTATCGGACCGGGTAGCCATTTGGGAACCGGATCTTTGCATCCAGTGTGGCAACTGTGCCTATGTTTGCCCGCACAGTGTCATCAGGGCCAAGTTCTATCACAAAGACAACCTCAAAAAAGCGCCTGAAGGATTCAAACACGCGAACATCAACGCAAGAGGTTTTCCTGAAACACAATATTCTTTACAGGTATACCTGGAAGATTGCACTGGTTGTAACTTGTGCGTGGAGGTTTGTCCTGCCACCAACCCGGCCAACCGCACGCAGAAAGCCATCAACCTGGGTGAGAAAGAACCCATCCTGGAAACAGAAAGAAAGAACATTGAGCATTTTGAAAACATTACCTGGAACGATCGTTCTAAAATTGATTTCTCTACTGTTCACGGAGCACAATTCCTGGAACCATTGTTCGAGTTCTCCGGCGCCTGTGCAGGCTGCGGTGAAACCCCATACCTCAAGCTCCTGTCTCAGTTGTTTGGAGATCGCCTGCTGATTGCAAACGCAACAGGATGTTCTTCCATCTACGGAGGTAACCTGCCCACCACCCCATGGACATCCAACAAAGATGGAAGAGGTCCGGCATGGGCCAACTCCCTCTTCGAAGACAATGCCGAATTTGGATTGGGTATGCGCATTACTGCCGACAAACAACTCGCCATTGCGAAGCAATACCTGATGGAACTGAAAGACCAGCTGGGCGAAGAGATGGTGAACGAAATCATGAACGCGCCACAAATCCTGGAATCCGATATTGCCAAACAGCAATTAAGGGCTCAGTTGCTGAAAGAAAAACTCAAAACAATGAGTGATGTACCGGCTGCCCAACACCTTCTGTCTGTAGCAGATCAGCTGGTCAGAAGAAGTGTATGGCTGGTGGGCGGAGATGGCTGGGCGTACGACATTGGCTATGGTGGTGTAGACCATGCACTGGCCAGTGGAAGAAATGTAAAAATTCTGGTGATGGATACCGAAGTGTATTCCAATACCGGAGGTCAGTCTTCCAAATCTACCCCTACTGCCGCAACAGCCAAATTTGCTGCAGGTGGTAAAACCGGTGGTAAAAAAGACATGGCCATGCAGGCCATCTCTTACGGCAATGTATATGTAGCCCGTGTAGCTTTTGGAGCCAATCCGCAGCAAACGCTGCTGGCCATGCGTGAAGCCGAAGCGTACGACGGACCTGCTTTGATCCTGGCTTACAGCCATTGTATTGCACATGGATACGATCTGAAAAACGGATTGGATCAGCAAAACAAAGCGGTTGCAAGCGGTCACTGGCCTTTACTGCGCTACAACCCAACATTAAGACAGAAAAACCAAAATCCATTTGTACTCGATTCTCCAAGACCTACCATTGGCCTGAAGGATTATGCTTACAACGAATTGCGTTACAAGGTACTCACCATGACCAATCCGGATGAAGCAGAACGCCTGATGCAACATGCGCAGGAACTGGTGAACCTGAAATGGAAAAACTACGAAGAACTGGCAACCAAAAAAGCAAGTGATTTTGTACCCCTGGCATAAAAGAACACAAATGAATACACAAGCAAATTATATGGGGCTGGAGTTGAATTCCCCAATCATTGTTTCGGCCTGTACCCTGTCTAATCAAACGGACAATATTGCTCAGATGGAAGACCATGGCGCAGGCGCTGTTGTTATGTTTTCTCTTTTTGAAGAACAGATCAGAAAAGAGGAAGCCAGTTTTAAGCGTATCCTTTCTACCACATCCAATGCCTTTCCGGAGGCATTGGATTATTTTCCTGAACTGGACGAATACAATATGGGTAGCGATGATTACCTGGAACATATCCGCAAAGCCAAGGAAAGGGTAAAGATTCCGATCATCGGCAGTTTGAACGGCATCACCAGCGAAGGATGGATCGATTATTCCAAAAAAATAGAACAGGCCGGTGCAGATGCCATCGAAATCAACATTTTTTTTATCCCTGCCGATCTGAGTATTTCTTCTGCGGAAGTGGAACACCGCTACCTCAATATTATTGAAGCGGTTAAAGCTGCCGTAAAAATTCCGGTTGCCGTAAAACTCAATCCTTACTTCAGTTCCATCGGAAACATGGCGCTGCGCATGCAGGACTCCGGTGCGGATGCACTGGTTTTGTTCAACCGTTTTTACCAGCCCGATTTCGACATCAATGAACTCCTGATTAAAACAGATCTTCATTACAGCGACTCCAACGAAATCCGGTTGCCACTTTTATGGACAGCTTTACTGTACAGCAAAACCAATATGTCGCTGGCAGCGACCACCGGTGTACAGAGTGCCATTGAAGTAATCAAATACCTGTTGGCGGGAGCCGATGTGGTCATGACTGCTTCTTCTTTGTATAAAAACGGGATTCCTTACCTGAAAATGATGAACAAAGAGCTGCAAGACTGGATGTACATGATGGGATTTGATGATCTGAAAAGTTTCCGCGGAATGCTGAGTCAGCAACACGTGGCAGACCCCACCGCTTATGAACGGGCCAACTACATCAAAATACTGGAAGGCGCCTAGCAAATGTTATGAGCGCTCGTAATAAGGAATTTCATCGTGGCTCACGGATTCCTTTTGCTGCCAGTAGGCGGGTGTAACCACATGTCCGTCTCTGGTTTTCAACAGCCTGCCATAAACTGCATTGATGGGGTTGAATGTATAATCGCTTACACCTACTGTATACGTTTCCGGAACAGGTGCTGCCCCTTCTGCAGGTGCCTCTTTGGGCGCAGGTGAAGGAACGGCCACTACTACATAACCATTGTATCCCAGCAGATCTTTCAGGAAAACGAGTCTTTCCGGACCAACCTGTTTTTCTACGATACCACATTTGATACCGTCCAGTTCTTCAAATTCGTGATTCTTATTAATAGCCATAATGCAACTAATGTAGTGATTGAATATAATCGTAAATCCAGCCCATCATTCCGGTTAATACAATACCAATACCGCAAATGATCAGGCCCAGTTTTGCAGAAGCACCGGTCTGGATAGCAGGAACAGGTGTTTCGTTCTTGTCCATGAACATGGCCCTTACCACCCGCAGGTAATAGTACAGCGAAATGATCATGTTGAGTGCAGCAATCAGCAGGTATATATAACTTCCTTTAGAGCCTCCTGCAGTAAGCAGGAACAGTTTACCAAAGAAGCCTGCTGTAGGCGGAATACCAGCCAGGGAAAACAGCGCCAGCGCCATCACCCAGCTCAGGAATGGATTCGTTTGATAAAGCCCTTTGTAATCATTGATATTTTCTTTGCCGCTGTATGCTGCTATCACAGTAGCCACACCAAAAGCAGCCAGGTTAGAGAACAGATAAACCAGTACAAAATAAACAACAGCTGTAGAACTGCCGATGTCTCCGCTACTTACCCCCACAAGTATGAAACCCACTTGTGCAATGGAGGAAAATGCAAGGAATCGTTTGATGTTCTGCTGGCGAACGGCAAATAAGTTACCGATCAGCATAGAAGCTACAGACAATATCACCACCAGCAGGTACCAGGTAGATTCGATGGGCTGAAAAACTTTGTACAGCACTGTCATTAATACAAATGCCACAGCGCCCTTCGACACCACCGATAAGAAGGCGGTCACCGGAACAGGCGCTCCTTCATATACATCCGCAGTCCACAAATGAAACGGAACAATCGACAATTTAAATGCCAGTGCACTGAACAGAAAAATAAACGCCATGATGAACAGGGATGAACCATCTGCCAATTGCGGCAGTTCACTGAAACTGATGGTTCCGGTAATGCCATATATCAGGGAAATACCAAACAGCAGAATACCAGATGAAAACGCGGAAGAAAGGATCAGTTTCATGGCTCCTTCCGAAGACCTTTTTTTATCGAGGTCAAAATTGGCCATTGCAGCAACCGGAATGGTGGCCAGTTCCAGGGAAAGATAAAAGATGAGGAGATTGCCGCCCGAAATCAACAAGTACATTCCCAGCAATGCAGAAAGCATCAGCAAAAAGAATTCAGCCAGGTGTTCTGTTTTCTTTAACCAGTCGGAACAAACCAGGGATATCAGGTATACTCCCAATCCCAGTATACTCTTTTGCAGCGCAATCAAGGGCGTGGTATGGTACATATTGCCAAAGAGGGAGCCTTCCTGATTAAAGAAGCAACCCAGTACCAGGTTCGCCAGCAAAAGAGTTTGCACCAATGGCAGTAACCGGTCGTTGCTCATCCCCTTGCCTACTTTAATAAACAACAGCAGGAAAATAATGGCGGTGACCATCAGTTCATTTTTCATCAATAGGAGCAATTCATTCATCCTGTTATAATTTATTTTCCAGCAATTCTGTTCACAATAATTTCAGCACCCGGCGTTAGCAGCTCATTCAGCCATCCGGGGGCAAGTCCAATACTTAAGATTCCGGCCAGCAGTATGATGGCGGCCATTTTTTCGTTCCAGCAAGCATCTTTCAGCTGCAGGTGTTCTGTATTGGTAACAGGGCCCATGGCAGTTTTTCCAATTGCCCTGAGGATATATACCGCCGTTACCACAATCGACATGGCTGCCGCAATGGTGGCCACCCGATGAAAGACCGTATCATTTTCCCAGGAGCCTACAAACACCGTCATTTCCGCAACAAACCCGCTTAATCCGGGCAGCCCCAGCGAGCAGAGCCCCACCAGGAACAAGACCGTTGTAATAAAAGGCATTACTTTCATCAGGCCGCCCATTTCATCCACCATCCGGGTATGGGTTCTGTCGTAGATCATGCCGATCACGGCAAAGAAAAGGGCCGTCATCAAACCGTGAGAAATCATTTGCATCAGGGCGCCGGTGATGGCAGTTTGTGTAAGCATGCCAATCGCCAGCAGGCTAAACCCTACGTGACTCACCGAAGAATAGGCGTTAATGTATTTCAGGTCTTTCTGCATCATGGTCACAAATGCACCATACAATATAGCGATGGAAGAAAGCACAATGATGATGTTGGCGTATTCTTTGGCGCCTTCCGGTAACAGATACACAGCTATCCTTAAACAACCATATCCGCCCAGCTTCATCGAAATACCTGCCAGGAACATGGAACCTGCAGTTGGTGCGGAAGAGTGTCCGTCGGGCACCCAGGTATGCAGGGGGAACAACGCGGTGAACACACCGAATCCCAGAAACATGAACGGAAAGATCAGGTTTTGCCGGTCGGAAGGAATCTGCGCCGCAGCGAGGTTCATGATATCAAAGTCGTGTCCGCCGGAAAAATACAATCCGAGCATACCCACAATGATCAGACCTGAACCCATCATCAGCATCAGCACCAGTTTATTGGCGCTGTATTCTTTTTTGCCGCTGCCCCAGATACCAATCAACAGATACTTTGGTACTACTGAAATTTCGAGAAAGAAAAACAGCACAAATAAATTGAGCGAAATAAAGAATCCGTATGCACCCAGCGCCAGGAGAATCAGGAGAAAGTAAAACTCCTTCGTCATTTTTTCGATGTTCCAGGAAACCAGTACACCGGCTGTTACAACGAGTGCAGTTAAGAGGATCATGGAAACAGAAATTCCATCCACACCAATATGGAAATGGATATTCAGCGCATCAATCAGCGGGAAATTCTGTTCAAACAACATTTGCGCAGCCTCTCCTGCCGAACGCTCTGCACGAAATGTAACCAGCAATCCAAGGGCAAAAAGCAACTGAACAAAAGATCCGGCAAGGGCAATCCATCTTACCTGCTGTTTGTTACGACAAAGCAGCACTGCAACAGCAGTAAGTAAAGGCGCTCCTAATAGTAATAATAGATTCATCAATTCTTATTTAGCATTGGTTCTCACCATACATATATGAACAATACAGACAATACAATCACTGCACTCAGTACATAAATACCGTACTGTTGTACTTTACCCGATTGCATTTTCTTAATTCCTTCCGATACAGTCAGGGTTATATTTCCTGTTACATTCACCAGTCCGTCTACCACATTCCGGTCGAACCAGGCAGCCGGACGGCCAACCAGGTTGAAGAGAATTTTCTTTGTAATGAACAGGTATAATTCGTCGATATAAAACTTATGATAGGCTGCGGTGTACAATCCGCCCATTGTTGCGCTGATCCTGGCAGGCTTTTCGTTTTGGGATTTGTACAACGCCATTGCAGTAAAAATACCTGCCAGCCCCAGGGCCACCGGCGCAATGGAGAAGGACAAGTGGAAATGAGACTCCAGCGGCTTTCCGTCGGAACTTACCAGTGTGCCAAATGGAATGAATCCGGCAAACAGCGCTCCTAAAGCCAGTAATACCAGCGGCAGCGTCATCACAAATCCGCCTTCGCCATGGTGTTCGCCATGCGGATGATGCGGCTTGCTCCAGAAAATATTGAAATAGAGCCGGAACATATAAAAAGCAGTGATACCAGAGGTAATCAGGGCAATATAATAGATGGCCTGGTTGTGCTGATAAGCCGCCAGTAAGATTTCTTCCTTACTGAAGAATCCTGCAAGCGGTGGTACACCCGCAATTGCCAGGCAGGCAATCAGGAATGTAATATGTGTTACAGGCAGGAATTTACGAAGACCACCCATATCTTTCATTTCGTTGCTGTGTACATAGTGAATCACAGAACCGGCACCCAGGAACAACAGCGCTTTGAACATGGCATGTGTAAACAGGTGGAAGATGGAAGCGGTATAACCCAGCCCTTCTTCACCGCCGTATTTGGATACACCCAGTGCAAACATCATGTAACCGATTTGTGACATGGTTGAATAAGCCAGTACTCTTTTGATATCCGTTTGGGTACAGGCAATCACTGCCGCAATAATGGCCGATACGGCACCAACCCAGCCAATGCCTTCCAGTACTTCAGGAGTAGTGATGGCAAAAACAGGGAATAAGCGGGCAACCAGGTACACACCGGCTACCACCATGGTAGCAGCATGGATCAGGGCAGACACCGGAGTAGGACCTTCCATGGCATCGGGCAACCAGATATGCAGCGGGAACATGGCACTCTTACCGGCACCACCAATGAAGACCAGCGCTGCTCCCCAGGTTAAGGCAGAAATTCCCAGGAAAGAATAGCCCGCTGCGGTTTGCAACTCCGCAGAACCAGGCGTGGTAAGCCGTTGAATCAGTTCTGTAAAACTCAGTGTATTGGAACAATAACTCAGTATCAGGATACCGATCAGGAATCCGAAATCGGCAAAACGCGTAACGATAAATGCTTTTTTGCTGGCTGCCACCGCACTTGGTTTTTCATAATAAAAACCAATGAGTAAAAAAGATGACACGCCCACCAGTTCCCAGAATATATAGATCTGGAATATATTGCTGGCCAGTACCAGTCCGAGCATGGAGAAAGAAAACAGTCCCAGGAACGCATAATACACCGGAAATCTTGTTTCCCCTTTCATGTAACCCAGGCTGTAAATATGCACCATCAGCGACACAAATGTGACCACCACCAGCATCACCACAGAAATAGGATCAATCATCAGCCCCATATCGATGGAGAGGGATTGGGAGAACTGCAGCCATACAAATTGCAATGGCACAAACTGCTGGTAAGCGCCGTTCACTTTTCCGTACACAAAGAAATACTCGTATGCGGTCTGAAAAGCCAGTAAACAGGATACCAGCAACAATGCAGTACCGATTAAGCCGGCGGTTTTACCAAAAAACTTTTTACCGAATAAACCCAGCAACAGAAAACCTGCAAAGGGCAATAATGGTATGAGGGCTATATTAATGGCGTTGGGCATGGTTAATACTTTAAGTCTTCTGCAGATGCTACATCAATGGACTGGTGGCTGCGGTAAAGGTTAATGATGATGGCGATTCCTACCGCTGCTTCCGCTGCTGCAATCGCAATAACGAATACCGTAAAGAACAGCCCGTCCATTTTTCCGGGCCAGAGGTATTTATTGAACGCTATAAAATTCAGGTTAACGCTGTTCAGGATCAGCTCGGTGCTCATCAGCATCGTAATCAGGTTTCTTCTGGTGAAGAAGCCATATATGCCAATGAAAAACAATGCGGCACTGATAAATAGAATATGGTAAAGTCCTGGTTCCATCATTTTGTTTCCGGTTTACTTCTTAATGCAATTACGATACAGCCCACCAGCGCAGCCAGCAACAACAGGGATATCACTTCGAACGGCAATGCATAACCGCTTTCGCTGATGTTCAGCATGCTGTTTCCGATATTGGCCACAGTGGGCGCAAGCGCAGGCTCTGCTCCCGCTTTGAATTCGTGTTGAAATACCTGTAACAGGGTCAGTGCAAACCCGCAGAACACTGCCAGCGCCGAAAACAACTGCCGGTTGAGTGCAGGTTTGGCCAGTTTTTCTCCGGCCTGCTGTGTAAGGAATATGGAGAAGATGATCAGTACAATGATCCCGCCTACATACACCACAATTTGTACAGCTGCAATGAATTCATATTCCATCCAGAAATAAAGTCCTGCAATACCAATCAGCGCAAAAAGCACATAAATGGCAGCACGGAATATATGCCGGGTGGTTACAGATAAAAGGCCGCAGGCCAATGTAAGCGCTGCCAGCAAATAAAATAGTATGGTTGATCCGCTCATCATTCTACACCTTCCATGATTTTAGAACCGGGGTTATTTAAAATTTTTGTCAGCTTGTTCCTGTCGTACACACTGTGTTCAAAGGTCTGCGCCATTTTGATGGCATCTGAAGGACAGGCCGTAACGCAGAGATTACACATGGTACAAAGTTCAAGATGGTATACCAGTTTGTCGATGGCTTTTTTCTTTTTTCCCTCCGGAGTGATATCGAACTTGGTAACCACTTTGATGGTGCCATTCGGACAAGCCAGTTCGCATGCGGTACAACCGGTACACCTGTGCTCGTTGTTCTCGTTGTGCGGCATCACCACTTCTCCCTTAAACCGGTCGGCCAGCTTTAGGGTGGCCCGGTTATCGGGATACTGTTCGGTAATAATCTCCTTGTGGTGGGTAAAATAATAACCGGTGCGGCGCATGCCCACGATCAGTGATTTTACCGCTCCGTATACTTCTTTTATATAGTCTTTTAAAAACATTTGCTCTGTTTATATCTGTCGGTTTATATCGATCGTTAAAAGTACCAGCCCAATATGGCCAAAGCTGTCATCAGCAACAGGTTCACCATACTGATTGGTAATAAATATTTCCATTCCAGATTCAGCAACTGATCAATACGCAACCTGGGGAAAGTCCACCGGAACCACATGATCAGGAAAATCAGGAAGAAGGTTTTACCAAAGAACCATATGCTGGAAGGAATGTAATCCATCACATGATTAAACGCCTCCCAGTTACCAATATGAAAAGGCATCCATCCGCCCAGGAACAGGGTGGCGCCTATTGCGCAAACAATAAATACGTTCACATATTCGGAGAGAAAGAACAAGGCGAATTTCATTCCCGAATACTCGGTATGGAATCCCGCAGTCAGTTCAGACTCTGCTTCGGCCAGGTCGAAGGGCGCCCGGTTGGTTTCTGCAGTTACGGCAATCATGAAGATCACAAAAGCAATGATGGCAGGGATATGTCCTTTGAACAACCACCAGCCATTGGCCTGCGACTGAACAATTTCAGAAACCTGAAGGCTACCGGTAAGTACAACAATGGTGAGGATGGCCAGTCCGGCAGACAATTCGTAGCTCACAATCTGCGCGCCACTTCTCATGGCACCCATCAGGGAATACTTGTTGTTACTGCTCCATCCTGCCATCAGGATACTGATCACCATAATAGATGAGATCGAAGACACATACAATATCCCGATGTTTAAATCCCAGAATTGAAAATCTTTTGCAAAGGCAATGGGTGCCATCAGCAACATGGCTACAATCATTGCAATAAAGGGAGCCAGGTTGAACAGAAACTTATCTGCACCATCGGGTGTCATGCCTTCTTTTACCAGCAGTTTCACCGTATCTGCTGCAGACTGCAACAAACCCTTTGGTCCTACCCTGTTGGGTCCCAGACGAATTTGTATCCATGCCGCCACTTTCCTTTCCATAATTACCAGCACCAGACCGAGCACGGCAAACAGGCCAATGATGGCCACGCCGGCGATCACCATTTCCAGAACAAGCGCAATGGTAGGATTGAAGGTTGTACTCAACCATTCATGAATTGAACCGGCTATTTGGCTTAAACTCCACATATTATCTGTCTATATCAGGTATTACTAAATCAAGTGTTCCCATCATGGCTACCAGATCGCCCAACTTACTTCCTGTGGCAATTTTATTGAGCACGGAAAGATTGGAGAATCCGGGTGAACGGTATTTAATTCTGTAAGGGGTGGTACCGCCTTCACTCACAATATATACCCCCAGCTCTCCACGGGCCGTTTCTACCCGCTGGTAAAACTCCCCCTTGGGTAATTTCAGTACCGCTTTGGTTTTGGCCTGATAATCGCCCTCAGGTATATTGTCGATCAGTTGCTCAATGATGCGAACAGACTGCTCCATTTCCCTGATCCGCACCAGGTAACGGGCAAAGGAATCGCAACCGGTTTCCAGTATTTCATCGAACTCCAGCTTATCGTAAATCTCGTAAGGATAGTGCTTCCGTATATCGGAACTCACACCGCTTCCCCGGGTTACAGGACCGGAACATCCGTAAGAAACAGCGTCTTCCGGACTTAAATAACCCACGCCCTTCATCCGGTTTTGGAATATAATATTACCGGTTACCAGTTCATCGTATTCGTGAATCTTGCGTTTGTACAGCTGAATGAACTCTTTTACTTTTCGTTGAAAATCCGGATGCAGGTCTTGCAGCACGCCTCCGGGAACCATATAGTTCATGGTCAGTCGCGCACCGCAGGTTTCTTCCATGATTTCATTGATGGTTTCCCTCTCGCGGAATGCATAAAAGAACGGTGTAAGTGCTCCAAGATCCATGGCCATGGCGCCCCACCACAATTCGTGGGAAGCAATCCTGGTAAGTTCATCCATAATCACGCGGATCACCTGTGCCCTTTCAGGAACTTCTATCTGAAGTCCTTTCTCAACACACATTGCACAGGCATGGTTGTTGATGTGGGCGCTCAGATAATCCATCCGGCTGGTAACATAGATAAACTGACGATAAGTAAGGCTCTCACTCATCTTTTCGATGGAACGATGGATATATCCCAAATGAGGTTCCACATTTTTGATGGTTTCTCCATTCAGTGTAATCACCAGGTGCAATACACCATGCGTGGCAGGGTGTTGCGGGCCCACATTGATGATTAAATCGCCTTCCGTTGTTTTTCCAAGTTCTTCAACCATATCAAAGTTTGATCATGTTAATAGGATCCTCAAAATCTTTTCTCATCGGGTTCTTGCCTTCCCAGCCATCGGGCAATATCAGCAAGCGCAGATCCGGATGGTTCAGAAAATTCACGCCGAACATTTCATATACCTCCCGCTCAAGGAACTCTGCAGTTCTCCAGATAGCAGAAAGGGTTTCCACATCCGGCTGATCCCTGTTGAGTTTCACTTTCAGTACCAGGTGGTGTTTGTATTGTGTAGAACGGAGATGATAAACCATGGTTAAATGGGTTTTCCAGTCTACACAGGTAAGACAAAACAGGTAGTCGAAATTCAGGTCGGGTCTGTTGCGAAGTTGTCCGGCAAAAGCCAGGAGGTCCGCAGCTTCCACCTGCACATTCAGCCATTCGCCTCCTTCTTCAAAAGCAGCGGCAGGAAGCAGTTCCGTAATGATGGTCTTCAGTTCTTCGTTCTGCATATGGATTAATTTCCTGATCTGATTTGTTCCCTGGTTAAACCGCTTTTGATCTTCTCCTGCAAGCTGATTAAAGCATGCAGCAGCGCCTCGGGTCTGGGAGGACAGCCTGCCACATATACATCCACCGGAATAATATGGTCGGCTCCCTTCACTACAGAATAGGTATTATAAAAGAAAGGTCCTCCGCTGATGGCGCAGGCTCCCATGGCAATTACATATTTCGGATCGGCCATCTGATCGTACAAACGTTTCAGTACCGGAGCCATTTTATTTACAATGGTTCCTGCAATGATAATCACATCCGCCTGGCGTGGTGTAGCCCGGGCCACTTCAAATCCAAAACGGGAAAAATCGTATTTGGCGCCTGCGACAGACATCATTTCGATGCCGCAACAACTGGTGGCAAAAGTCAGGGGCCAAAGTGAATTGGACCTGGCCCAGTTGATTACATCGTCCAGTTTGCTCAGTACAATTCCACCTCCGGGTGTTTCATGAATCTGACCCGGAAAATCAATGGCAGCAGTATTCTTGGTTTCTGTCATGCTTATCACTTGTTATTATATCCATTTCAATGCACCTTTTTTATGTGCATACAGGAAGCCCATGAAGAGAATAAAAAAGAAAATCAGTATCTCGGCAAATGCGAGCCAGCCGGTGGTTTTTGCCACAACGGCCCAGGGATATAGAAAGACCAACTCCACATCAAAAATCAGGAAGATCAATGCAAAAAGGTAATATCCCACATTCAGTTGAATCCAGGTTTTACCAACAGTGGGAATACCACACTCAATAGGCTCTCCTTTTTGCTTGTTGGTGCTGGCTTTTAATACAAACCGGGAAATAAGAATCGCTATGCCCGAAAAGGCTATAGCAGCAATGATCAACACAATCAGCGAGGCAGCGCCCATATGCTTTCTATTTGTACGAATATAGGAACTATATAATAAAACAAAACATGAGAATTATCATCATTTTACCTGATTTATCCACTATCTAATTGATGATAATCCAACAAACTGTTGTTACATTTAAACCCATGAAAAAAGTACTGAAACCTGCACTGTTGCTCTTCCTGATTTTTCCGGTATCGGCAAAGCTCATCGCACAATTTAAACCTGCTCAGATCAAGACCATTGATTCTGTATTTTCCATACTGGAAAACAAAGCCATGTTCAATGGGGTGGTTTTGTTAGCCGACCATGGAAAAGTGGTCTACAGCAAGGTTGCAGGCCATGCAGACGCAGCTGCGCAGCAACCGGTAACGCGTTCCGCTTCGTTCAACCTGGCTTCTGTTACCAAACAGTTTGTAGCCATGATGATCATGCAACTGAAAGAACGGCAGCAACTGCAATACGATCAAAAGATTCAGCAATATTTTCCTGCTTTCCCCTATTCCGATATTACCATCCGGCACTTACTTACCCATACCTCCGGATTGCCCGAATATTTTGAGTTAACAGACCGGTTCAACAATACGCTCGACACCACCACCAATACTAAAATTCTGAGCGCACTGAGCCTGTACAAACCAGCTCTGCATTTTACCCCAGGCAGCCGTTGGGAATATTGCAATACCGGTTATGTACTACTGGCCAGCCTGATCACCGAAATCACCGGCCAGCCGATTGAGCAGGTGTTCCAGGAAAGGATCTGCAAGCCCCTGGGAATGAAGAACAGTTTTGCCTACTATCATTATATGAAAACGCCGCTGCTGCCACACCAAAAAAGGGTACTGGGTTTTGAAAGGGTGAATGGTAAAAACCAGCCCAACGACCTGATCCGGGCCGACGGGGCTGTTGGCGACGGCAATTTTTATTCCTCTGCAGACGACCTCTTGAAATGGGACCAGGCGCTCTATACTAACCAGCTGGTTGCTGCAAGTACCTTGCAGGAAGCTTTCACGCCCGTAAAGCTGAACGATGGTAAAACAGAAAACTATGGCTTTGGCTGGCAGATCAACCGGAATGGTGCACAGGTATCCCATACCGGCGGATGGGTTGGATTCAGGAATTCCATCGACCGGAACATCGATCAGCGCACCACCGTAATCGTGCTCAGCAACGGAAGCAACGGAAGGTTCAGAAAAATCATCAGCGATATTCTGGAAGGCAGAACACCTGCTATTCCTTATACACAGCTGATCACCAATGTGCAGATCATTGATGGTACAGGCGTGCCTGCTGTGAAGGGCGCTGTAAGAATTGAAAACGACATCATCTCCGAAAAAGGCAACCTGGTTCCCTTTAAAGATGAGCCGGTAACAGATGGCCAGGGACTGGTACTTGCCCCCGGTTTCATCGATACACACAGCCATCATTTTGGAGGACTCAGATCCAAACCGGAGGCGTTGCCCACTGCCAACCAGGGCATCACTACCATTGCGATTGGCCAGGACGGCGACAGTTATCCCATGGATACCCTGGCTGCATTTTTTCAGCAGCGTCCGGTTGCAGTGAATGTGGCTTCCTATACCGGCCACTCAAGTTTAAGAAGGGCAGCTATGGGTGCAGGGAATTTATTCCGCACTTCCACTACCACTGAAATGGACAGCATGAAAAATGCACTGGCTGATGAAATGAAAAAAGGTTCCTTTGGGCTGGCGACCGGATTGGAATACGAATCCGCTTTTTATTCCAACAAAGACGAAGTGATTGAACTGGCTAAAGTAGCAGCACAACACAATGGCCGGTACATCAGCCATATCCGAAGCGAAGACATTAACCTGCAGGAAGCCGTTGAAGAAATTATTGAAATTGGCCGCAGTGCAAAAATTCCGGTGCAGATTTCACATATTAAAATTGCCAAGAAAAGTCTCTGGAAAACTGCGCCGCAATTGCTGGCCCGTTTACAAACAGCCCGTGCAGAGGGAGTAAATATTACCGCAGATGTATACCCTTATAATTTCTGGAACTCTACCCTCAAAATTCTGTTCCCCAACCGGGATTATACCAATCCGGCAAGCGCGGAGTTTGCCGTGAACCAGTTGTTTGATGCAGACCAGTCTGTGCTCATCCGCTTTGCACCGGAACGTTCCTATGAAGGAAAAACAGTAGGCGCTATAGCTGCCATCCGTAAGGAAAAACCTTCAGTAACCTTAATGGCCCTGATTGCCATGGCAGCCGAATTTGATCAGAAGAATCCCGACTATGCAGGCAGCACGGAAACCATTATGGGCAAGGCCATGGACGATCAGGATGTAGCCGATTTCATCAGCTGGCCCCATGCCAATATCTGTTCAGATGGTTCCAGCAGCGGGCATCCGCGCGGACATGGAACCTTCACCAGAGTACTGGGAAGATATGTGCGGGAACAACAACTCATGCCGCTCGAAACTGCTGTATACAAAATGACCGGTTTGTCTGCAGAACACCTGGGCATCCGCAACAGGGGCATCATCCAGAGCGGAAACTATGCCGATCTGGTCTTGTTTAATCCTGCCACAGTCATAGATCGCGCAGATGTAAAGAATGGCTCCCAATTATCTGAGGGAATTGAAATGGTTTGGGTAAACGGTGTATTAACTTATCAGAAAGGCAAGGCAACCGGAAAATACCCCGGCACACTGATCAAAAACAATTAATCAACTATAAAAGCTAGAACATAATGAATAACGCACTGGTATTAACCAACGGATTGCTGAAAACCAGCGACGCAAAAACCGCACATGGCCTGATCCGGGGAACCGAACGTTTCACCATTAAAGGTATCATAGACAACGATGCAACTGCAGGACAGGATGCCGGAGAAGTACTCGACGGCAAAAAAAGAAATATACCCGTTTATGCCAGCCTGGAATCTGCAACTGCAGGCCCGGATGCCATACAATACCTCATCATTGGTGTGGCTACTGTTGGCGGTTATCTTCCGGCAAACATGCTCGAAATCATTAAAGCGGCCATACCAAAAGGAATTTCCATTGTCAACGGATTGCACGAATACCTGAACGATCGTCCGGAAATAGTGGAACTGGCCAAAGATTACGGTGTGGAACTGATTGATGTGCGCAGGCCAAAGAAAAGAGCAGATCTGCATTTCTGGACCGGAGAAATATTCAATGTGAAAGCAACCATTGTTGCTGTGATCGGAACAGATTGCGCCATGGGCAAACGCACTACTGCCAGGATGCTTCAACAAGCCTGTGCCGCCAATGGACTGAAAGCAGAAATGATTTATACCGGTCAAACCGGATGGTTGCAGGGTGGTAAATATGGATTCATCTTCGATTCCACCCTCAACGATTTTGTTTCCGGCGAATTGGAACATGCCATTGTGAGCTGCTGGAAAGAAACCGGTGCCGATGTAATTTTTCTGGAAGGACAATCCGCGCTGCGGAACCCCAGTGGCCCCTGCGGCCTGGAGCTCCTGATTTCCGGCAATGCCAAACAGGTGGTGCTGGTACATGCCCCCAAAAGGGTCTATTTTGATGATGATCCGCACTGGGGAAAAATACCGAATGTGGAATCTGAAATCGACATCATCGAAAAATTTGGCTCCAGGGTTATTGCACTGGCGTTGAATACGCAGGGATGCACCAACGAAGAGGCTTATGCATTTCAAAAACAGTACGAGGATTCCCTGAAAATTCCTGTATTGCTGCCCATCCAGGAAGGTGTAGACAAAATCATTCCCGAATTGAAGAAACTGAAAGCATGAAGATCATTTCCATCCGGAGCTACTCCAAGAAGCTCGCATTAAAAAAGCCGTATACCATTGCATACAACACCTATTCCGATGTGGAACTGGTGTTCTCAGAAATAGAACTCGAGAACGGCATCACAGGCATTGGCTCTGCCAGTCCTTCGGAAGATGTGGTTGGAGAAAGTCCTGCACAAACCCTGGTGAACCTGCAAACAGAATTCATACAAAAACTCGTTGGCAGAGATATCCGGCATTTCAGGCAGCTTATATATGAAACCAAAAAACATTTTCATCACCTGCCGGGCACACAGGCTGCCATTGATCTTGCGTTACACGATGCATTTGGAAAATACCTGGGCATTCCTGTTGTAGATTTTTACGGAAGAAAAATTAAATCCCTGCCCACTTCCGTTACCATTGGTATTAAACCTGTTGCTGAAACCCTGCAGGATGCTGCGGAATATGCACAGATGGGATTCAGGGTACTGAAAGTAAAAACAGGATTGAACGTTCAGGAAGACATTGAACGGATTGCCAAGTTGCATGAACGCTACCAAAACAAATTCACTATTCGGGTTGATGCCAACCAAGGCTATACCATTGAAGCATTGCAGCAGTTCATCGCCGGAACCGGTTCCTATGGCATTGAACTCATAGAGCAACCCGTGCCGGTGGGCAGCGAAACAACATTACTTGCACTGGATGCTCCTACACGGAAAATCATTGCGGGAGATGAATCGATCAAAGACCCTGCAGCCGCACTGGAATTTAGTGCAGCCCCACAACCCTTTGGCATATACAACATCAAGCTGATGAAATGCGGTGGTATACTGGGGGCGCAGGAAATTGCCGGCATCGCAGAACATGCGGGAATTGAATTGTTCTGGGGCTGCAACGACGAAAGCATTTTAAGCATTGCTGCCGCGCTGCACATTGCGTATGCCTGCACCAATACCCGCTACCTCGATCTGGATGGAAGCCTCGATCTGGCCGAAGACCTGGTAACCGGTGGTTTCAGGCTGGAAGAAGGACATATGATCATTGGTACGCAGCCGGGATTGGGAATTCATAAAATTTAGTTGCACCAATGCTGCATCAGATTTTGATGCTGAACCCAACAAACAGGTTTCTTCCGGTGCCATTGATGCCACTGCCATGTGTGCGGTAGTCGGCATTGAATACGTTCATGAAACCGGTGCGCACAGTCAATGGACCAAACTGGCCACCCGCATACAAATTCAACAAGTACCAACCCGCTGTACCAGCAGCACCGATCCGGTTATCGTCGATATCTCCCTGTGCAAGTCTGTGCTGTGCGGCAGCATAGGTATTTTCGATGGTGTAACGAAACTTTCCGGTTTTATAAGTAAGCGCAGTTCTTCCGTTAAAAGGAGGTACCCTGCGCAGGGGTTCATTCTTAGACGTATTCTGTCCGTAGGCATAAGATGCGCTTGTTTCCACCAGCCAGCGACCGGAAGCCCTGTACTGCAGTTCTGTTTCAACCCCCTGCAAATAAGATTCCTGGCTGTTTTCTTTTACATATACATTGTAACCACCCACCTGTTGCCCGGGAACCTGCACCCTGGTGATGAGATCGGTCAGTTGCATATTAAAAATGGAAAGAGAAGCCTTCAAGCGGTTGCCACTATACCTATAGCCGATTTCGGTATTATAGGATTTCTCCGGACGCAGGCCATAGGCTGGAATTTCGTACCTGAAATCTACCAGTCCCAGTGTTCCCATATCGTCTATATTGGGTGCGCGGTAACCCGTGCTGAACGATGCATACACTGCCTGTTGTTTGCTCAGATTGTACAACAAAGAGAAGTTGGCAACAAGTGATTCAGGACGTACCGTTACTTTTCCGAGCTTATATACAGAACCGCTGGTATCTTCTAAGCGAATGGCAAACTTATTGTACCGGAGTCCTGCTTCTATCTGAAAACGGTTCAGGGAAATATGGTGCAGACTGTACACCGAAAAATTTCCTGTGCTGGCCTGATCCGGATAAAGGCCACGCTGGGCAAGCACTGCGCCTGATCCAATCGCAATCTGCTCCTTGCTGCTGTACACTTTATCGTGGTAATATTCCACCCCGCTATTGGCGGTCCAGTGTTTAGACAAAACAGCATAAATGTCGACGGTGAGCCCCAGTGTATTGATCTTGTCTTTTTCTTCGAACTTACTGGTGGCACCATTCTTCATGTATTTGCGCTCTTCCCTGTTTTGTTGCGCAGAAGCAATCAGTGTAATCCTGCTCAACAAAGGAATGCCCGTAGTCTTATCCAGACGCAGATAGCGTAATGTTCTTACCTGCGGATCAAAAACGGAGTACTTAAAATTTTCCAGCTTTACTTTATGATACAGTGGCACATCTCTTTGCACCAGCTGTTGTTGCGTTAAAGTTAGCACCGTGCTTTTGTTCAGCGCCAGTTTCAACTTCAGATCATAGGATTGTTCGTTGTACCCGGAAGGAGCCTGTATACCGGTTGCCGATCCTCCCGGCAGATCACCAAAATTTCTGGCAGTATACCCTCCCTGAAAAGCGATCTTTTTGCTCTGGTAGTTTACTTCTGCCCTGCCGCTGTATTCAATAGCAGCACTAACGGTTTTTCCATATATGGCAGCGCCCCATTTAGATTTATCGGCAAACTGTGGATCTTTCGTAAATACCTGTATCACCCCTCCCATTGCATCAGAACCATATTGTACAGAACCCGTTCCCCGAACCACTTCAATGGATTGCATGTTGTAGATATCGACTGTATTAAAATATTGATTGGGTCCGTATCGGTAAGTAGAATTATTCAGGCGGATGCCATCGATCATCAGCAGATTTTGATTGCCCGTAAGCCCTCGTACAAAAGGAGATCCTCCTCCATGATTGGTCTTCTGCACAAAAACACCTGCAGCCCCGCTCAATGCCTCCGGTGCGGTGCGAAACTGAAAATCACTGATCTGCTCCACTCCAATCTTATTATAGGAATAAGGTGTATGTAAAAATTGAGCCGGTTGCTTGGTAGCCGTTACAATCACTTCCTGTAAACGATAGGCAGTATCCGTTTCCAAAACAGCCGGTTGTTGTGCAGTTGCCCAAACAGGGAACAATAAAAACGGAACAAAACCCAAAAATTTGATCATCGATCAGTCAGTTTACATCATTAGAATGGGATAAAAGTAATTTCACCATCCTAAACATAGGACCGATCATTATTATCTTAAAATTAATTTAGGTGAAAGGCTCAAAACCGGCTATCAACAGGCAAACAGGCTTATAAAAGTTTGTTTCGTTTCCAGAAGCCCGATCTGGCAGGAGACTTTTCTGATTTCACAAAGTCCTTGATCTGGTCCAGAAAATGCGCCTTTGTCCAATCAGGTAATCCATCGTACCAAACCAGATCGTCCTCATGAAGAGGTTTGTTTCTGAGCATTTCGAGGGTATAGGGCCCACGCATATGCATCCGATTTTTCAGTACATAAATTTTCTTTTCCATCGTATAGTCATTTTAAAATACTGCTGAATGCGCCATTTAAAAAACTATGGATTTGTTGTGTATGTAATATAGCTGAATATTTCGGAATCTACCAACAACCTGGTATCATTTCAGCATGGCCAATGCCCTCTTTATTACGGGGTCCTGCTGATTGGAGACCATATAATACCCCTGATCTCTCCATAAATGTCTGGCAACCAATGCTTTGAACCTCCACATAATGGCTTGTTTCCCAACAGCATCTACCGGAGTAAGATCAATCTGGTCTTTTTTTGCATAGGCCGAAAGTCCCTGCCATTCTACATTACCGGGCAAATAACCGGTGCTGAAACTTTCGGGGTTTTTAAATTGTTGGAACAAAGCGCTGTTCTGAATAAAATACTGGTAGGCAAAATTACTCAGTGAACCGGTCATTAGCAAGTGAATAAACTGGTTGCTAAAACGGGTGGAATCAAAGGCGATAACGGTATCAGGTGTAATACCACCTCCTCCGTAAACGATTTTACCCGATTGTGTTTTATAGGTTTTCCTTGCAGAATCTGCCTGTTTCTTTTGGGCAGATGAATCGTTTTGGTGGAAACGACTGATCAGTTCATCCTGATAGGCTTTAACTCCTTTATCATAAGACTTCTGGATATTGCGTCCTAGCGGAGTAAAATACCGGGCAACGGTCAGACGAACTGCCGCTCCGTCGCTGAGCTGAAACTGTTGTTGCACCAGTCCCTTACCAAAAGATCTTCTTCCGATAATAGTAGCCCGGTCCCAATCCTGTAAGGCACCGGCCAGCACCTCACTGGCAGAAGCCGAAGTTTCATCGATCAACACCACCAGGTTCCCTTTTTCAAAAAGTCCGGGGCGTTTGCAACGGTATTCCATCCGCGGTGCATGCTCCCCTTCTGTATAAACGATCAGCTTGTCGTCGTCGAGAAATTCATCGGCAATATCTACAGCTTCCTTCATCAATCCGCCGCCATTGCCGCGCAGGTCCAGAATCAGGCTCTTCATTTTTTGTGCCTGCAGTTTTTCCAGTTGCTGCATGAACTCTTCGTAGGTACGATCAGCAAATTTATTGATCCGGATATATCCCTTGCCCGGCTCCGGCATATAGGCCGCATCGATAGAGGCAACCGGAATCACACTGCGTGTTATAGTAACGGACTGAATGGTTTTATTGCGGAGGAACTTTACTTTCACCTGAGAATTCACTTCACCCCTGAACAGCGAGCGAATCCTGTCTGCATCTGCTTTTTTTCCGGAAACTGCCATCGTATCGGCTACCGCCAGCAATTGATCGCCGGGAAGCAATCCGGCTTTTTCAGCCGGTCCATTCTTCATAACAGACATCACATTCACCGTATCATTGATCATCCTGAACTCGATGCCAATACCCTGAAAATTGCCCATCATTTCCTCATTCACCGAACTCAGCTCCTTCGCCGGAATAAATACGGAATGCGGGTCCAGGTGTTCCAGCAACTGGGTAGCCACCAGCGCATTGATGCTGTCTTCAGAAACCTTGTCTACATATTTATTCTTAATCAGTTCGGTGAGTTCCTGAATGGAAGATCTGCTGGAGACCGTAAAAAACCGGGCTGCCATGGTTTTTTCTTTCAACTGAAAACCAATCGCCATCCCCGCAATCATCACGATGGCAAAGAGCAGTGGTAACCAAATCTGCAGTTTTCTGGAACCCATATAAATCACTTATTTGTTTCTGTAAGAGTGCAAATATCTATATTTATATCCGAATTAAACTTTCTCTATGTCTGCCATACTTATTGCCGACAGCGGATCCACCAAATGTGAGTGGTGTTTACTGGAAAACGGCAAAAAAAAGAAGATCATTACACCCGCCATCAGTCCATACTTTGTTAGCCCTGAAGAAACTTTTTCCATCCTGGAGAATAAGCTCAAGCCCAAACTGGGAAAGACTTCCGTTACCGATGTACATTTTTACGGCACCGGCCTGAGAGACCAGACCAACGCCAAAAACATGAAGCAGGTACTGAAAAAGCTGCTACCTGGCACCTCAATAGAAGTACAGCACGACCTGATGGGGGCTGCCAGAGCCCTTTGCGGTACAACTAAGGGCATTGCCTGTATCCTCGGTACCGGATCCAACTCCTGCTATTTCAATGGAAAAAAAATCGAAAAGAACAGTCCGGGATTGGGCTATGTGCTGGGCGATGAAGGCAGTGGCGCCTACCTGGGAAAAAAAGTGATCCAGTACTACCTGTACAAGACCTTTGACGAAGACCTGAGCGCCCGCTTCGAAAAGCGGTTCAACGAAACGCATGAGAGCATTCTGTACAATGTATATAAAATGCCCCTCCCCAACCGCTACCTGGCATCTTTTGCCATATTTCTTGCCGAAAACAGGGGGCATTTCATGATTGAAAATATCCTGGAAGACGGTCTGAACGACTTTTTCTTTACCCATCTGTACAAATACAAGGAAAGCTGGACGCTGCCCATCCATTTCATTGGCAGTATTGCATTTGGATTTAGAGATGTTTTAAAGGAACTTTGCGCAAGTTATGAGCTGGAACTTGGCAGGGTGCTGAAAACCCCTATGCAGGGGCTGGTAGAATATCATCAATAAAAGCAAGTTATGTCGGAGTTTATAAAAGTTACTGAACAGGCGTCTACCTACAGACACCTGGAAAAAATGTCGATTCACGAGTTACTTCAGAATATCAATAATGAAGATAAAACGGTTCCCTATGCCGTTGAAAAAGCCATGCCTCAGATTGAAAAACTGGTATCCGCCATCAGCGACAAAATGCTGGCCGGAGGCAGATTATTTTATATAGGAGCAGGAACCAGCGGAAGACTGGGCATTGTGGATGCCAGTGAGTGCCCGCCCACTTTCGGGGTACCTTACGGACTGGTGATCGGACTGATTGCAGGCGGAGAAAAAGCCATAACACAGGCCGTTGAATTTGCCGAAGACAGTGCAATAGAAGGCTGGACAGATCTGGAGAAACACTTCATAAGTGATAAAGATGTGGTGGTAGGTCTTGCTGCCAGCGGCACCACTCCCTATGTTATTGGCGCATTGGAAGAATGCAGAAAAAGAGGCATCATTACCGGCAGCATCAGCTGCAACCCCAATTCTCCGGTATCGGCTTCCGCAGACTATCCGGTAGAAGTAGTGGTTGGTCCGGAGTTTGTAACCGGCAGTACCCGCATGAAAAGCGGAACAGCGCAGAAACTGGTGTTGAATATGATCTCCACTTCTATCATGATCCAGCTGGGACGGGTGGAAGACAACAAAATGGTGAATATGCAGCTCAGCAATGTGAAGCTGGTAGACCGCGGTGTTAAAATGGTCATGGACAAACTGGCCATCAGCGATTACGAAAAAGCCAAAGACCTGCTGTTAAAACACGGAAGCGTTAAGAAAGCCGTGGAAGCAGTTAGCTAATCAGATGCACGAAATAGAACCTTTTTTTAACTGGAGACATATTTATGTAGCCGAGGAGGATCCGCGTTCGCCCTTTTACGGCAGAACATACAGCGAGTTTGAATTTTCGCTATCGGTATACAATTTCTATATCCACCCGCAATGGGACTATTTCGGCAGCAGAACCCTGTACCTGAAAATCATTTATGTAGATTATGAACTTCATTTTGCCATCATCGAAATGATCGGGGAATGGAATGATGCCATAGAGAACGACATCATGGAACTAAAAAGGGAAGTGATTGAATTACTGGCAGCACAGGGAATCAGCAAATACATTCTGATCACCGAAAATGTACTGAACTACCACAGCAGCGACAAGGAATATTACCAGGAATGGTACGAGGAAGTGAGTGAGGAAAACGGATGGATTGTGGCCCTGAATATGCCGGAAGCTACCCAGCAGGATTTCCGTAAAAAGAAACTCAACTACTACATAGAATTAATGGAGCTGCCCGACTGGAGGGTGTATAAACCCTATCATCTGTTCAAGAAAATAGATGATGCCCTTTCTAAAAGAATCGACCTGTAAATTCTTTTTTCCGTAAAAGCTTTGGTATATTCCTGATCCAAACCAACGCCATGAATCAGGAAATCATCGATTTGTACGACGAGTATACCCATGCTCCGCTTAGCAGGAACGAGTTCATTAAACGCCTGACCATACTTGCCGGCAGCTTAACGGCAGCTATGAGCATTCTGCCACTGATAGAAGTGAATGCAGCCGGTGCTGCCATAACAGCGGCAGACGACCTGGAAACCGGGTACATCAGTTATGAGGGTGTGAATGGCACCATGAAGGCCTATATGGCCAAGCCCAGCACCAATCAAAAACTTCCTGCCGTTGTTGTGATACATGAAAACAGGGGGCTGAATGCGCGTATAGAAGATGTGGCCCGACGGGCAGCCAAGGCTGGCTATCTGGCCATTGCTCCCAATATTTTATCTCCCCTTGGTCAACTTCCGGAAAACGACGACGAACTGCGGGCGAAATTTTCTACTTTAAAGCCAGAAGAAAGTCTGCAGAATTTCATCCGTGCATTCGGCTATCTGAGAACCAGTAAAGATTGTAACGGGCAGTTCGGCTGTGTTGGTTTTTGCTGGGGGGGTGCCATGGCCAACAACCTGGCAGTTGAAGTTCCCGATTTAAAAGCGGCCGTAGCATTTTATGGCCGACAACCCAATACAGAAGCAGTAGGGCGCATCAAAGCAGCTGTACAGTTGCATTATGGCGGATTGGATGAACGGGTAAATGCCGGAATTCCTGCTTATGAAGCGGCATTAAAATTGAACAACACACCATACGAGCTGTACCTGTATGAAGGCGTTAATCATGCTTTCCACAACGATACCGCCCCTACCAGGTACAATGAAGCTGCAGCAAAACTGGCCTGGCAGCGTACACTCGATTTTTTTCAGAAACATTTAAAAGCATAAATGCAATTCATCTATATGATAACTTCCCGATTTGCAGCAGTCCTGTTTTCGCTTTTACTCACTGGTGTTGCCGGTAATGCACAGTCTTGGCAAGACACAGTGGCTGCTCTCAACAGCATCCTGCAACGTTATCCGGAAAATGAACCCGGCGCCCAGGTGTCTGTCTGCAGAAACGGTCAAATCCTTTATACGGCAGCCAGGGGAATGGCCAATCTGGAATACAGGGTTCCCTTAACAACCGCACATAAAACAGAAGCTGGCTCGGTATCCAAACAGTTCACTGCCGCCTGCATACTGATACTACAGCAGCAGGGTAAATTATCGGTACAGGATGATGTAAGAAAATACATACCCGAATTAATGGATTATGGCACTCCAATACTTATACAACACCTGCTGCACCATACCAGCGGATTAAAAGACTGGGGAACCATTGCAGATATTTCGGGATGGCCGCGCGGAACAAAATCCTACGACAACGAAGATGCGCTGGCCATCATTGCAAGACAAACCACCCTGAACAACCTGCCTGGGGATGAATACATTTACAGTAACTCCAACTACAATCTGCAGGCCTTGATCGTGCAAAGGGTAAGTGGCATGGACCTTGCCCGCTTTTCTCAGCAATACCTGTTTGAACCGGCAGGGATGCAACATACAGAGTGGAGAAACAATTATCAGAAACCTGTGTACAACAGAGCCACTGCTTACAACAGAGATCAGTTGTTTTATGAAACGGATATGCCCAACGAAAATGCCTATGGCAATGGTGGATTGCTAACCATCACAGAAGACCTCCTGAAATGGAATGCCTTCTGCTACCTGCATCCGGACGCAGGCAAGGGATGGAGGGCCGAACGACTGAAGCTGGTTCCATTCAACAACGGAAGCCGCAACAGTTATGCAGCAGGACTAAGGCTGGATTCACTGAATGGCTGGAACAGCATCGCACACAGCGGCGCTACGGCAGGTTACCGGGCCAACCTCGAATATTTCCCCGACCTGGGCTTGTCCATTGCCTGGCTGAGCAATTCATCGAACAGAACCTTCTCCGATATTCCAACCGCTCTTAGAAACGTTTTTGTAAGCAAATTAAAAGCCTCCCCTGCTGAGGCAGCCAAACCTGCGCCCGCAGATACCAGCTGGTTCAGCAAAGTAAACCGCGCCGATTATACAGGAAGGTATTATTCTGCAGAAACACAAAGCGGTGTTGATATCACCATGAATGGCCAACAACTCAGAATCAGGCCAGACAAAGGCGCAGCAGGAATATTAAGGCCACTGGGAAAGGACAGCTTCAGTTATACATTCGGGCAAATTCAGTTTATCCGGAATCAACAGGGAAAAATAACCGGATACCACATCAGTGTTCCGAGAGCAAGAAATGTGTTGTTTGTGAAAAACGCTTCGGCCAAATAGCAGGAATCCTTATCAGGGAGTACTGATCGATTTCAGGGTCAGCTGAACATGGTCTCCCGGATCGAACAAATAGGAACTGGTTCTAACCTTAACCGGCAACCCTTCGGCCATTACATAAATCATGTAATGGCTGCCGTAGAAGTACACCTGTTCTACTGTAGCGGCAATGGAATGATGGCTAACCGACCCAAAGCTGAGCTGTTCCGGCCGCAACAATACCCTTTTTCCTGCCGCAGCTTCGCCCAGCATGTTTACAAAAACCGGATGCAGATTGGTATCAATTAAATTGTACTCTCCCAACAAGGCAGCCGTATACTCATCTACCGGATGGTAATACAATTGTTGCGGACTGCCTTCCTGTACCAGTGACCCGTTGCGCATAATCATGATCCGGTCTGCCCAGGACAAGGTATCCGCGGCATCATGGGAAACAAGGATGCAGGTGATGTACAATTTATTGCCGATATCTTCAATCACCGATTTAATGGTGTCTTTGTGCATCCGGTCGAGGTTGGAGAATGGTTCATCCAGCAACAACAAGGCAGGCGATGTGGTGAGCAAACGGGCCAACGCAATTCGTTGCCGTTCTCCTCCCGAAAGCGCATCATTCTTCCTTTTCAGCAAATGCTGAATCTGGCAGATGGCATACACCATTTCGGCCTCAATTTGCGGGAGCTTGTTGGCCATAGCCAGCAACTCTTCTACCCGGTAATTGTTTCTCAATTCAAAATGCTGGGAGAGATAGGCAATTTTAGGATGCCCCGGTAAAAGCCGGTCCAGTGGCCCCAATACTTTTTTCCCATCAAATAAAATTGTTCC
>JAQTZD010000084.1 GCA_028687975.1 Sediminibacterium sp. | reverse complement strand
TCCTATAATTAATATTATGTTAAATGGCGCACAGCAAAATGGTTTAAAGAAAAAAGCCAACGCTTCTGTCATTTATCGTAGCGAATGGTTACCATAAGTTTTTTTATAGAGAAGTTTGCTCCTTTTTAAAAAAGGACACGATACAGAGTAAGTTGGATAAGAATTCTACACTAAGAGCTAAAATTTGTTACAATATTTATTTCCCATTACCATTATTAAGATTCTTAGGCTGTTTTCTTGTTACAAAAACAACAGCTAATCCAACTAAAACAGCAATTCCTAATGAAGCTGCCTGAGTTGCATATCCTCTTTTTACAAATTCATAACATAACCAAATAACACCGCCAACAACGGCAATCCCTGAAATGATACCACTAAAATCTAATATAAAACTTTTAAATGTAACAGATTTAGCCAATTCTCTTCTGTGAGAACCCTCATTTTCAGCCATTTTTAAAATTCTGTCAGGGAATGATGGGTCAATGTTTTTGAACTGTTCCATCATTTCAGGTGGAGGTATTACACCTTGATAATGCTTGGTAACAGTAAGTTGCTGCTGTATTTGATTTTGAGACTGTGGCTGATTGCCTTTTTTTGGGGTAGGCTTCATTTATAAAATGTTATTCGCATTCTTGTAATTGAAGAGCTGATTTATTCGCTTCTTTCTTCATTACAACTCTCATATCATCGCCTATTTGTCTAAAATCTTGGCGAATAGCATCTGATTCAGAAATTTTTTTATATGAGTTATAATATACTTTCATCCTTCCATAACGGGTTCCAAAGAAAATCGAAAAAAAACCCTGGAAAAAGGAAAAGTGTCTTTCGTGGTTATTTTTCATATCCGTTAGTGTTTAATTATAATGCACAATAGTAGTAAAATTGTTCCCTTGTTCCAAATTAGGGCTATAAAATACACAGATTTTTAACGGTGCGAATATTGGCTCGTTTCCCTCGCATGCCCTAAGTTTTCTTTTTTACTCGTATTTCTGCCATCATCGGGGGTTTTGTATCGCTACGCTGAAAAATACTAAAGTCCCCTACACATAGGCTACCTAAGTAACATAATATTGAGTTATGCAATTAATTTATTCTCCTTTTGTGGGTTCGCTTCGCTCACTTTGCGGGTTTGGTGTTGCGAATTTTCCCCACCTAAAACACTAATCTATGAAAGGAAATTCGCAACACCAAACCCGAAGGAAATAAATTATTCACATAACTGACTTTTATGTTAAATGGCGCACAGCGAAATGGATTTAAAGAAAAAAGCCAACGCTTCTTTGTTTTATCGTAGCGAAGAAAGAAACCCGTTACTGCTGCAATTAATAATTACGGCAGTAACTCTGACAGCTTTAGTAATAGTAGAGCTAGTGATATTATTCCGGAAATAGCACCTACCCACGCTACAACAACAGTTAATGGGTAATTCTTATAAACCCACCCTCCTTGAATGAAAGAATTCTGTTTTTAGTTTTTCATCAGCTAATGCCTTCCGTTCACGGTTTCCGCGATACCCGCCTAGACCTTCTTTGAAAAATTCCCTGCCTTGATATGTAACATCGTAGATAAGTTGGTTTGATGGCATGTCGACCAACATTAATTCATTAAATTTTTCACTGTTTAAGCAGTTCTTTTAACTGTTTTGACCTAGGCCCGGGAGCATTCAATAGTACAATCTTAAAATTTTTATCGATTAGCACCATTCTTGGCACTCCAATTAAGTTATAGTCCTTTAGCATAACTCGGTCTACAATATATTCATGACTATTTTTACTATGTTTCACCAAATAGTTTTTCCATTTTATTGGGTCTTCATCAATAGATACCGATAAAATAACAACAGAATCATTGCCCTTAAAAGTATTGATCAATTCTTCCATAGCAGGCTTCTCTTGTAAACAAGGGCCGCACCAAGTAGCCCAAAATTCTAGGTAAATCACTTTGTTCTTAAAGGAAGATAAGGCTGTTTTTTTACCTGATACATTCGTAAGCTCAATTTCTTTTGCAACATCCCCGGTATTCAATTTGGTTAGTTGATCAATAGTACCAATAACAATATTTCTGTATTGCGTGTTTTTTATATTCTCGGCATCTTTTTTAAGCACTACGATAGCTTCTTTGTTTTCTAAGGACACCGCCTTTCTTTTAATTTCGCTTCCCTTTTCCCAATCAACAATATCAGTTGGTGATTTAAAACTAACTGGTTGATTTTTTTGAATAATTGGAAGTACATTTCTATAAACTGCCAGCTTTAAATTAGCAGGGTCAACCATGTCCACAGAAAGTTTTTTTAAAGAATAAGCTGTAAGTAGTTCTATTTGCTTCCTAAGCATACTAATACTGTCTTTGGGCGTTTTATGTGCCCATTCATAATAAATTGATAAGTTTTGGTCGCGCATGCTGTTGATCATGTCTGCTTTTATCCTAACAGATTCAAGTCTATAAAACTCAGCATCAACATACCCTTTAATTTTGTCCAATTCGGTTTGACGAGCCTTCCCTTTCCCCAAAATAAATTGAATTGTTTTTTCTACAGAAGCTTTTATGCTATCGCCCGCTTCTAGATAAGACCCCCCATTCGGATAAGGGGTAGCAGTTAAGTAGTTGTTTTCTACAAAATGATTTCCACTAAATTGGGCTTTCTTTGGATCTAGAAAATCAATACTCACCATCATACTATCGCCTGGACTGATATACAATATATTTCTCCCTATTCGGAAATAGTTAGCCTTTTCCAATTGAAATTGAATATTGAACTTATGATTGCTATCTGCAATAAATATTCGTTCAGTGCCAGCAATTGTAAGATCCTCTAATTCCGATTTATCTTCTACCGTAACTGCATTATTAAAATTATACGCAAACCCTGAGATCGTTACAATTGACTTTTTTTGTGAGAAACAGTAGCTAAACCCAAAAAGTAAAAAAAATAGGCTGAGATATTTTTTCATTGATAGATTTTGACCTTTGTCTGAATTTATTCCGTCTCCTGCTCAATTTACTATTGTTCTAAGTATTTCATGTTTAGCTATATTGCCATACATAAATTAATATTTTTTACAATATACGTTAATACTGCTTGTTTTCCTCGCCTTGCTATCGCCTCTCTCCTATTTCTGCCATCTAAGGTTAGGCAATTAAAAAAGGGGAATTATTTCCCCTAATCTTCTAACAATGACTAACTATTATAAACCACGCCTAGGAATGAACTCCTCCAACAGCATCATGCATCACTATTCTATAACGCTCATTTCAACAAAGCAACCTCCTTACTACAAGGTGCCCACAACTTGTAACCACCTGAAATATTATACACCCGGGTAAAATCATTTTGCAACAGGATTCTTTGTGCCAGGTATCCTCTTAAACCGATCTGACAATAAATGTAAATGTCGCGGTCTTTTGGAAGTTCATTCAGCCGGCCGCGCAATTCGTCTACCGGAATATTGATGGATCCCGGAATATTACCAGCTTTGAACTCATCAGGCATTCTTACGTCTACCAGTAAATCAGTTTCTCTTATTTCAGACACTTTGGTCCAGGGAACCACCTGTATCCTTTTCTGAAGGATGTTCTCTGCAACAAAGCCGGCCATGTTTACCGGATCTTTGGCAGATGAATACGGTGGTGCATACGCATGTTCAAATTCGGTCAGCTCATCAATGGTACTCCTGCGTTGTACCACCGACGACAACGTATCAATTCGTTTGTCTACACCATCAACGCCAATGATCTGCGCGCCGAACAACTGTCCATCTTTCGGTGAAAACTGAATCTGTATGGTCATTTGCTCCGACCCGGGATAATAGCCCGCATGCGAACCGCTGTGTGTAATGGAAACCAGGTGTTCAATATTGGCTGCCTGAAGGTGCTTGCTGGCTACCCCAGCAACGGCCACGGTCAGGTCGAAAATTTTTACAATAGCAGTATTGATGGAGCCATGGTATTTCTGCTGGTTGCCCAGTACCATATTGTTGGCACAAATTCTTCCCTGCTTGTTGGCCGGCCCGGCCAGGTAGGTTGGCATACTGTTACCTGTAATCGGATTGATGAACTCAATGGCATCTCCAACGGCATAGATATCCGGATCGGAAGTCTGCAGGTATTCATTCACCAATATGCCCCGTCCTTTTCCAATTGTAATGCCCGCATCCGCAGCCAGCCTGGTATCTGGTTTTACCCCAATAGAGAGTATCACCACATCTGCTTCCAGAGCAGCCTGATCTTTTACCTGGACCTCCAGTCCTGTTCCCGTACGATTAAACCCTGTTACGGCCGTATTCAGCATCAGGTTCACTCCCTTGGAACGAATATGTTGTTGCGCTAATGCTGCAATGGTAAAATCTACCGGTGCCAACACCTGGTTGCCCATTTCAATAATGGTAACCTGCATACCCAGGTGGTGCAGATTTTCTGCCATTTCCAGCCCGATAAATCCTGCGCCGATCACCACGGCCTTCCCTTTGGGGAAACGGCTAACATATGCTTTGATCTTATCTGTGTCTGTAACATTCCGAAGGGTAAAAATACCTTCGCTGTTGATGCCTTCCAGTGGCGGACGAACCGGTTCTGCACCGGGAGACAAAACCAGTTTGTCGTAAGACTCGGTATAAGTTTCTCCTGTCTTCAGGTTTTTAACCTGTACGTTTTTGGCTACGGGATCAACTTTCAATACCTCTGATTCTACCCGGGCATCTATATTGAAGCGTTGCTTAAACGAAGCAGCTGTTTGAACAAAAAGTTTATTCCTTTCGGTGATCACATCACCGATATAATAAGGAAGTCCGCAATTGGCATAGGAAATATAGCTTCCTTTCTCAAATAAAATAATGGATGCTTTTTCATCCATTCTTCTTAAACGGGCGGCGGTACTGGCACCTCCTGCAACTCCTCCTATGATAATGTATTTCATCGCTTTTGTTCTATTTTGATTCTGACACAAAGGAACAGCAATCCATGCAAATAATATGTAACTTATGTTACCCCGTTAAGCGCTTTCCGGGAATAAAAAATCCGCCCGGAAATTCCGGGCGGATTTGAAGTATCATTACACCTGTATAAGATGGCTAAAACGCTTATTTGTAAGAGGAATGCAGTGCATCAAACTCCTTGTATTTAGCTTCGAGTACATCAAAAGCTTTTGGATCTTTACCTCTCACCTTATTCATTTTATAGGAATAGAGATTGGCCAGGAAGTCTACGGTTTTATTGATCACACTCCTTTCTGTATTGGTTCTGGTTGGCTTCTCTTTCAGAATCACATAAGATTTGGTTAACCAGTCGATTGCTACATCCACATTATCCGTTGCTTCTTTCTCTACCACCTGGTTGGCTTTCTTCAGCTCATCTACCTGTGCTTTGAATTTGGCTTCTTCTGCAGCTTTTTTCTTAGGGTCTTTGATAACGGGCTTGTTCGCATTCAACTGCTGTAAAGCACGGATATTGGCTGCATATCTGTCGTCTGCCTCATTAAAGAAATTGTAGTAGATCACTGCCACATTGTAAGCTGCCAGTGCATTATTTGCATTTTTTCCGTATGCTTTTTTGAAAGCTTCTACCCCTTTGCGGGTATACTGATCATGAATGGAAGTATCTGCTTCCTTTAAACGAACATTCACAAATACATCACCAAACTGCAGGTATTGGGTTTCGGATAAATTACCCGCTGCATCTCCTTTATCATAGAATGCTGCTTTTTCAGCGAGGCTAAAATTCTGATCAATGTATTCAACCTCGTAATCATCCCAGTTCTCCTTAGGATAAACTTCCCGGCCCAGCGCTACATATTGGTCAAAAGATGTTTTATTTTTCTTCTTGATGTAGTAATCAGCCATGAACTTGTAGATGTCCTGGAAGCTCTCTCCTGTTACCTTAGCTTCGGCCAAACGGGAATAATATTTAGCAGCCTGATCCATATTTTGCGCATTCTGATTGGCATATGCCGCATAGAGAATGGATGTGGTATCGAATGCTGCAGTGGAATTGGCCCATTTGTTTTTGAAAATATAATCACTGTAATAGGCAGCGCTTTCAAAATCTAGTGCAGCAGTAGGCCATGTTTTTGATTTAAAATCGTTCAGGCCTGTGTTAAAGGATGTAGCGTACATGTCGAAAAAACCTTCTGCACCTTTTTCCTTAACCTGAGCAAAAGCGGGATCAATTTCAATGTATTTTTTGAAAGCCTCGTCTGCCTGCTTGGAAATATCCGGATACTTGGTTTTCAGTGCTTCGTTTTTAAATATGGAAGCATAAATTTTGGATTTCCAGTACCAGGTTTCCGGCTTGTTCATCGCTTTGGGATCTACAGAAAGTTTGTCGATTTCTGTTTTGGCCTCTTCTGCTTTTCCAAGCAGTACCATGGTTTGGACTTTCTTATAATCCTGCGCAATTGCAACATTTAACAGTACAATGCTGAAAATGACGGAGAAAAAATACTTCATATGGGGTCTTTTAAAGTTGTTTAATTGATTGGTTCACCAGCATCCAAAGCATCCGGAATATTGCCTGTTTCGTTATCAGGCAATTCGCTGTTATCTACAGTACCTGTAACAGAATCGGTTGTTTGCGCTTCAGCAGTCACTTCCAGGTCGTCGTTGCTGTCCTGCTCTTCAATCTGAGAAATAGCTGCTATTTCATCGGTATCGTCCAGGCGAATCAGTTTAACCCCCTGTGTTGCCCTTCCGGCCTCACGGATGTCCACGATTCCCGTACGGATGGTGATACCCGACTTACAGGTAATGATCAGGTCTTCCACCTCTTTCACGTAAAGTATGCCAACCAGCTTACCGGTTTTTTCCGTTACGTTGGTGGTTTTAACACCCTTTCCGCCCCGGTTGGTAATCCGGTAGTCTTCGATGGCTGTCCGTTTACCAAATCCCTTTTCACTTACCACCAGTACAGTATGATCCGTATCGTCCTTGTTTACACAAATCATGCCAACTACTTCATCGGTATGATCGTCTACTTCAATACCTGCAACACCAATGGCGCCTCTTCCGGTAGAACGAACTTTTACTTCAGGAAAACGAATGGCACGGCCACTCTTCACCGCCATCATGATCTCACTGTTTCCATTGGTCATTCTGGCTTCGAGTAATTCATCTCCTTCTACAATGGTAATGGCATTCACCCCGTTTGCCCTTGGTCTGCTGAAATCTTCGAGCGAGGTTTTCTTAATAATTCCCTTCTTGGTGCAGAGTACGATGTAATGGCTTTGAACAAATTCCTTGTCGTCGATTTTCTTCACATTGATGATGGTTTTCACCTTATCATCTCCCGGCAATTGAATCAGGTTCTGTATAGCCCTGCCCTTACTTTGCTTCTCCCCTTCCGGAATTTCATAAACACGCATCCAGTAACAACGGCCTTTTTCTGTAAAGAAGAGTATGGTATCGTGTGTGGAAGCAACAAACAAATGCTCCACAAAATCTTCTTCCCTGGTTTTGGTTCCAACAGCACCTCTACCACCCCGCTTCTGCTGGCGGTATTCCGAAGCTGAAGTCCGTTTGATGTACCCTAAATGAGAGATCGTGATCACCACGTCTTCGTCCTCAATCAGGTCTTCTATGCGCATTTCATCGGCCAGGTATTGGATTTCACTCTTACGCTCGTCTCCAAATTTGGCTTTGATTTCCAGTAATTCTGTTTTGATCAGGTCGTAGCGCAGTTCCTCGCTCGCCAGTAAGGCCCTCAGTCCTTTGATGGTTTGCATCAGGTTGTTGAACTCATCAACAATCTTATCGCGCTCCATACCGGTTAAACGCTGCAGTCGGAGTTCCAGAATGGCTTTGGCCTGTGCTTCGGACAATCCTTCTTCCTGTTTGTACAGCGCATCGGTAAGATCTGCAAATATGGACTGGTTCAGGTACCATTTTTCTTCCTTGCTCTTCTGAATCAGGCTTTCCTTGGCTTCATCCGGTGTTCTGCTGGCGCGAATCAGTCGGATTACTTCATCCAGATGATCCAGCGCTTTCAGATAACCTTCCAGTATATGTGCACGCTCTTCGGCCTTGCGCAGTTCAAATTGGGCTCTTCTGATCACCACTTCCATCCGGAATTCAATGAACTCACTGATCAGATCGCGGAGGTTCATGATTCTGGGACGTCCCTTGCTCAATGCCACGTTATTAACACCGTAGCTGGTTTGGAGTTCGGTGTATTTGTACAACTGGTTGATCACCACCTGCGCAACTGCATCCTTCTTGAGTTCTACAACAATGCGGGTACCGTCTTTGTTACTTTGGTTACCTACATCAGAAATTCCTTCTACGGTTTTATCGATCGCCAGCTGGCCAATTCTGTCTGTTAAAGTATCGCGACTCACCTGGTATGGAACCTCGGTGATCACAATCATTTCTCTGCCGTTGGGCTTGGTTTCTACCGTACACTTACCCCTTAATACCACACGGCCTCTTCCGGTCAGCAATGCCTGGCGTACCCCTTCCATACCATAAATCACCCCTCCGGTTGGAAAATCAGGCGCTTTCACATGGTTCATGAGTTCCTCAATCGGAATATCTCTGTTCTCCACATATGCCACGCAACCATCAATTACTTCGTTCAGGTTATGCGGCATCATGTTGGTGGCCATACCTACGGCAATACCGGAGGAACCATTGATCAACAGTTGAGGTATCCGGGTAGGCAGAACAGTAGGTTCTTCCAGGGAATCATCAAAGTTCAGCTGAAAGTCTACGGTTTCTTTTTCAATATCATCGAGCATTGCCTCTGCCAGGCGCTGTAACCTTGCTTCGGTGTAACGCATGGCAGCCGGCGGATCTCCATCCTGGTTACCAAAGTTACCCTGACGGTCTACCAGGGTGTACCGAAGGGTCCACTCCTGCGCCATACGAACCAGTGTGTCGTAGATGGCACTGTCGCCGTGCGGGTGGTATTTACCCATCACTTCCCCCACAATACGGGCAGATTTCTTAAAAGGCTTGTTGTTGTTGTTACCCAACTCGTTCATGGCATACAACACGCGGCGGTGAACAGGCTTGAAACCATCCCGTACATCCGGCAGTGCACGACCCACAATAACCGACATCGAATAGTCGATGTAAGCCGTTTTCATCTGCTCCTCAATGTTCACCTGTATGATACGATCGTTGTCGCTCGTTTGTTCCGGCAATAAATTTTCTTCCATGTATCTTTATCGTTCTGAATGAAGGGCTTTGCGCAAATATTTTTGCGCAAAGCAGGTTGGCGAAGATAGCTTTTTTTGGTGGTTGAAATTCGTTAAAAATCAAGGTTTTTTACGGGTTTTATCCACATTGTGAACATACATAATGGCTTGATTTTCACCTATTAGCACCAATTGTTCTATATTTAGATTTTTATATCAGCCGAACCATTCATTTTATATGAGTACCACCAAACATATTTTACTTTTCGGAGCAGGCAAATCTGCTACCGTTTTGATTGAATTTCTGGGCAAAATAACCCGCAAAAACCAGTGGATCTGTACTGTAGCCGACATGAACCAGGAAGCCATCGAAGCCAAAACCAGCGGTTTTGAAACACTGAAAGCAAAAGCAGTTCAGCTTACCGATGATGCGGCCAGAAAAGCCCTGATTGAAGCAGCCGATGTGGTTATTTCCATGATGCCTCCTGCCCTGCACCACCTGGTGGCCAAAGATTGCCTTGCATTGAAGAAACACCTGCTCACCGCTTCTTACATTGATCCGCAGATTCGCGAAATGGAAAAAGAAATTGCCGAAGCAGGCTTGTTGTTTTTAGGTGAAATGGGACTGGATCCGGGAATTGATCATATGAGCGCCATGAAAATGATTGATCATATTCACGCGCAGGGCGGAAAGATCAATACGTTCAAATCGCATTGCGGTGGCCTGGTGGCACCCGAAAGCGACAACAACCCATGGCATTACAAAATCAGCTGGAACCCGCGCAATGTGGTTACTGCCGGCCAGGCTGGCGCTGTTTACAAAGAGCAGCACAACACAGAAAATAAGGAATACCTGGATATGTTCCGGAACTGCGGAACCGTAAACATCAAGGGGCTGGGGCCATTGGCCTTCTACCCTAACAGGGATTCGCTGAGTTATATTCCCGTGTACGGATTAAATGAAGCAGATACGTTTGTGCGTACCACCCTTCGCTACCCTGATTTTTGTACCGGCTGGCAGAAAGTGGTTGAGGCAGGACTTACTTCTGATGAAACCATCATCAACACCGATGGCCTCAGCAATGCGGATTTTTTAAAGAACCGGCTCGCAGCCAAACACATCACGCTGGATACCGACCTGCTGAAGCAACAGTTTGCGTTCCTTGGGCTGAACGATTCCACGCCCATCAACAAAGGGGAACAACCTGTTTCCACTGTTTTACAGCAACTGATCGAGGAAAAATGGAAACTGGAGAAGGGAGACAAAGACATGATTGTGATGTTGCACGAAATTGAGTATAGCCTCAACGGAAAAGCACACAGCGTTCAGAGCGCCCTGATTGTAAAAGGAGATGATGAACTGCGCACCGCTATGGCCAAAACCGTTGGCTTACCTCTGGGCATTGCAGCCACCCTGCTACTGGAAAACAAGATCACACTTCGTGGTTTGCATATACCGATTTTACCTGCTTTTTACGAGCCTGTGCTGGAAGCATTGGCCGAAGAAGGTATCCGCTTCGAAGAAACTGAATTATCAACTCATACCAGCTAATTGATTGCAATATGAACTACTGGCTCATCAAATCTGAACCATTCAAATACAGTTGGGAACAGTTTGAAAAAGACCAACAAACGTTTTGGGACGGTGTAAGAAATTACCAGGCCCGAAACAACCTGAAGGCCATGAAAAAAGGCGATCTGGCTTTCTGGTACCACAGCAATGAAGGAATGGAAATTGTGGGCATTGCCAAGGTTGCAAAGGAATTTTACCAGGATCCCACTACCGAAGACCCGGCTTGGGTGGTAGTCGATTTCAAACCACACAAAAAATTAAAAAAGCCCGTTTCGCTGGCTACCGTTAAAGCAGACAAACGCCTGGCCAATATGGCGCTGGTTCGCATGGGCAGATTGTCTGTACAGCCGGTTACCCCAGAGGAATGGGATATTGTGATGGAACTGAGCGGAACAAAATAACTTCCGGATATGCCAAAACTTGTGGTATTGGATTTCTGGGTGATACGGCCTTAAGGTAAAATCCATACAGGCATCAGCTTCCGAAGGAGTAGCCCAGCTCACCGAGCTGCTGAAAGCAAATTTTATTTAAAGAAGATATAGGCAATACCGATCGCTGCAATTACGCCGAGCAGATCGGCCAGCATTCCAGCCCAGATGGCATAACGCACCCGCTTGATGCCCACACTGCCAAAGTAAAGGGCTATAATGTAGAACGTGGTATCTGCGCTGCCCTGAAAGGTACTGGACAGCTGCCCAACAAAGCTGTCGGGTCCATGTGTTTTAAAAATATCCAGCATCAGCCCTCTTGCTCCGCCACCACTGAAAGGACGCATGATGGCAACCGGAAGCGCCGGTACAAATTCTCCGGTAGAGCCCACAGCGGTAAAGCACCAGGTAATGCCGTTGAT
>JAQTZD010000009.1:45218-53382 GCA_028687975.1 Sediminibacterium sp. | reverse complement strand
GGAAATCTTCTCCAATCATCGATATGAATCGCTCGGAATCGTGGTTGTCCAGAAAAATACAATTCTTTTCCGGAGCCTGGTACAATATGTCCTGCGCAAGGGTCATGTACAACTTATTCACCCCTTCTGTCCAGCCCTGGGGTTTATTAATGGCTTCCAGCATGGCATAACTCAGCGGAAAATCGGTCACTCCCTGCACATTGTGTTTAAATCCACCGGTTAATCTGTTCCGGGTAAAATAGGCGCTGCCGGCTACCGTATTGGCAATGGATTCCCCAAATACAGAAATGGTGGGATACTCGGTTTCCAGAGCGGTATTCACCCGGTTCATAAATGCTTCATCACAATATTTATAAGTATCCACCCTCCATCCGTCGATACCAAATTCCTCCACCGACCACAGCGCATGCTGAATGAGGTAATTGGCCACATAAGGGTTGCGCTGATTTACATCGGGTAGATGCGGTACAAACCATCCGTTGAGCATGATTTTTTTCTCTGCTTCAGACGCATTAGGACCAAACAGGGTTTCGTCTCGGTGATGGGTATTGGTGTAACTGCTCCAGCGGTTGATCCAGTCTTTGGCGGGCGCATCCTTGTAAAACCAGTGTTCGATGCCAACATGGTTGTACACGGCATCCTGAATCATTTTAATTCCCCGCGCATGGGCAGCATCCACCAGTTTTTTGTAGGCTTCATTTCCACCCAGCCGTTTGTCTATTGAATAATGATCGGTAAACCAATATCCATGATAGCCCGCCATTTTACCGGCCTGCTCTTCCTGAAGCGGCATATCATTTTCCAGCACAGGGGTCATCCAGATTGCCGTAACCCCCAATTCCTTTAAATAATCCAACCGGTTCTCCACTCCCTGCAGATCACCTCCATGGCGCACCAGCGGATCCTTTCGGTTAACAACCGTATCGAGGTAATCCGTTACCCGATCGTTAGAAGCATCGCCATTGCTGAAACGGTCGGGCATCAACAGATAAATAAGGTCTTTGGAACTAACACCCTGTGCAAAGGTTTTACCTGCACCGGTTCTTTTGGCTTTCAGCGGCCATTCCACCGCGTGCGCCTTGTTGTATGCAATAAATTCAACAACCACATTTCCGGGTCGTGCATTGGCAGCAATCAGGAGGTCCAGCGCCAGGTATTTTCCATTTTCGAAGGAATGTACTTTCAGCAACTGAACGCCGGGATATTTCACCACTACTTTTTCCTTATTGAATCCATCATAGTCTCCCTTTGCGATAACCTGTACCTTATTCCATTTCATACCAACGTACCAGTTGGATGGATACAGGCTTGCATATTGTGCACCAACAGCTCCTGCAAGGAGGAGCAGCAATGCCAGCATTGCCGGTTTTTTCATACTCATTTATTTATTTTTTCCAGCCTGATTTTTACGGCGCCTTCGTCGTACACAAACAGAACACTCACGGCTGCGCAAAGCATGAAGAAGCCCGCAAGCACTATGGCATAGATGGGTTGCCCCCCGTAAATATGTTTAACAATCCAACCGCCGAAAATACCATTGATGATTTGCGGAAGTGTAATAAAGAAATTAAAAATACCCATATAAATCCCCAGCTTACCCGGAGGAATAGAGCCGGACAGGATCACATAAGGCATTGCGAGGATACTTGCCCAGGCCAACCCTACACCAACCATGGAATAGGTGAGCATAGCCGGATCTTTAATGAAGTAGATGGAGATCAGCCCTACACCACCCGCGATCAGTGAAAAAGCATGCGTGCCTTTACGACCCAAAAATTTGGCCATCAGCGGAATAAATAAAGCATAAATAGCCGCTACCAGATTGTATACGCCAAAAGCTGAACTCACTTTATTACCGGCATCATTGTAAGCAACTGTTTTTGCATAATCACCAGACAGTCCGTAAACATGTGTGGCAACTGCATCCGTGGTAAATACCCACATGCTGAACAGGGCGAACCACGAAAAGAACTGAACCAGGCCCAGCTGTTTCATGGTTTTAGGCATTCGTGCAAAGTCCTTCGCAATTTCACCGATACCATCTTTTCCGGCAGCTTCATTTTTTCCATGGTATTGCTCGTATTCGGCAGGGGAATATTCTTTGGTAAAAAAAACAGTTACCAGAATGGCGCCAATGAATACGGCAGCCCCGATATAAAATGCATAGCGGATATTGTCGGCAACTCCGGTAGCGCCTGCTTCCTGTGAAAATCCGTTCCTGGCCAGCAGCGATGGTAGTTCTGATCCAACCACTGCTCCCACCCCAATTAAGAAGGTTTGAACGGCAAAACCGCTGGTCCTTTGCGTATCGGGCAAATTATCCGCCACCAGTGCGCGAAAAGGTTCCATGGCCACATTGAAAGAGGCATCCATGATCATCACCATGCCTGCGCCAATCCACAATGCAGGAATAAAGGAAGATACAGCACCGGAATTGGGTAAGAAAACCAGGGCAGCAGCAGAAAACAAAGCCCCTGTCAGGAAATAAGGTTTTCTCCGGCCCAGCCGGTTCCAGGTTCTGTCGCTGTAATGACCAATCAGGGGTTGAACAATCATACCTACCAGTGGAGCAACAATCCAGAACATGGGTAATTGTTCCACATCAGCGCCAAAGGAACGGAGTATCCTGCTGGTATTACCGTTTTGAAGCGCAAAGCCAAATTGAATTCCCAGGAAGCCGAAACTCATGAAAAAGATTTGCGCCAGACTCAGTCGGGGCTTGGGCACAAATCCGGGGGCAATCGCAGAAGGGTTGGAAGAAGCCATAGAAATCTTTGGAGATTAAATATTAAAACCGTCGGGTAGTACCGCTCTTTTCTTTACTACTACAATACCGTCTTTCACTGTATAAAGCGGATGATCCGTGTTGGCTAGATTTTTACCTCCATTGATCCGCACATCATTTCCGATACGGCAGTTCTTGTCGATGATGGCATCTTTTATATAACAGCGATCTCCGATTCCGATTTTGGGGAGCCCTTTTTGCTGGTTGCTTTCCATTTCATCGAGGGTTTCGTAATAATCATTCCCCATGATATAGGCATTCACCACTGTACTGCCATGACCAATCCTGGAGCGGATTCCGACAACACTCTGTTCAATACGGCTGGCATGAATAATGGATCCCTCCGCAATAATGGTTCTTTCGAGCGTTGTGCCGCTGATTTTTGCCGGAGGCAGCATCCGGGCACGGGAATAAACCGTTTTGGTATTATCGAACAAATTGAATTGGGGTACTTCCTGGGTCAGTTCCAGGTTGGCCTCAAAAAAGGAATGAATATTACCAATATCGGTCCAGTAACCATCGTACTGGAAGCTGACTACATGATTGTTGACGATCGATTCCGGAATAATTTCCTTTCCGAAATCGGTTGCAGTAGGATAAGCATCGTTCAATAAGTTGTACAATACCTGCTTATTGAAAATATAAATACCCATGGAAGCAAGATAATTTCTGCCGGAACGCTGCATCTCTGCACCGGTATCACTTACCCATTCGGGCAGAAGATCGCTGGCCGGTTTTTCTATGAACGAAGTAATGCAGTTTTCCTCATTCGCTTTAAGGATACCAAACTCCGTGGCATCTTTTTCATTTACAGGTATGGTAGCGATGGATATATCAGCCTTCTTTTGTTTATGGTTCAGCAACATTTCACTGAAGTCCATCTGGTACAACTGGTCTCCGCTGAGAATCAGGATATAATCAAATTCGAGATTGGATATATGTCGCAGGGATTGTCTTACTGCATCGGCCGTTCCCTGAAACCATCCCGGATTATCCGGGGTTTGCTCAGCCGCAAGAATATCAACAAACCCACTGCTGAAAGCGCTGAAATGATACGTGTTTTTGATATGCTTGTTCAGGGATGCGGAGTTGAACTGCGTAAGCACAAACATCCTGTTGATGTTACTATTGATACAGTTGCTGATGGGAATATCCACCAAACGATATTTACCTGCAATGGGCACGGCGGGTTTGGAACGGCTGATGGTTAAAGGGAACAACCTGGACCCCGCACCTCCGCCAAGGATAACCGCTAAAACAGAATTGGAAATTGATTTCATATGCATATTCTATTATAATTTGATGGTATTGGATTTACATGTTTGGTTCGTGTTATTTCAGGCTCATATAAACCGCTTTATATTCATCTACAGTACGCTCCCAGCTGTGATCGATCTGCATCATGTGTTTTCTCATCCATTCCATATGCTTCTGATCCTGGTATACCGACACTGCTCTTCCAATAGAATAATCAATATCAGCAACACTGGCATGACCGAAACGAATACCGAAACCCTCAAAATCGCCCATATCTACAACCGTGTCTTTCAACCCGCCCGTACTTCTTACCACAGGTACAGTCCCATACCGCATGGCATACATCTGGTTCAGGCCGCAGGGTTCCACCCTGCTTGGCATCAACAGAAAATCTGCACCCGCATAAATATGGTGGCTGAGTTTTTCATCGTACCCGATTACCGCATTAAAAACACCTGCATGGGTACCGGTCATTTGCTGAAATTCCCACTCAACATTTGTTTCTCCGCTACCCAAGATAAGAAATGATGCATTACCCTGTATATGATGTATGGCGGTTTTAATGGCATCCGGCAATACATCCGCTGCTTTTTCTCCCACCAGTCTTCCGATAAATGCGAACAAAGGTCTTTCCTGATCCAGTCCAAACCGGGCGCAAAGTGCAGCTTTGTTTTTTTGCTTTCCCGATGTTACATCTTTCACACCAAAATGATGTTCCAGGTAAGAATCGGTCTGCGGATTCCAAACTTCATTGTCTATTCCGTTCAGAATACCAACACATTTTCCCCGCTCATATTCAAATAAATTTTCAAGACCATTTGCATTCACCCGGAGTTCATCGAGGTAACTCATACTAACAGTTGTTACTTTTCCGGCACATTTTACTCCGGATGCAAGGGGATTGATATTGCCCTCCCAGTCCAGCATACCCCGCCTCCAGAGATCCCAGCGCGGTATGAATATGCTTTTATCCCAACCCATCCAGCCCTGGTACTGGCCGTTGTGAATGGTGAGTACGGTTGGTATGGATCCGAGAAACTGATAGTCGTAACAAAACTGCATCATGAAAGGAATCAGCGCAGTATGATGATCGTGACAATGAACAATATCCGGCCTGTGCTCCCAATTGCTGAGCCAGTTAACCACAGCAATCTGAAACGCTGTAAACCGCTCTGTATCGTCGTTGTAGCCATATACCTTTTGTCTGTCCAGCAGTCCGTTGATATCTATCAGGTACAGATCAAAGCCCAGCTTATTGGTCTTTTCCTTGATCACTGTGTAATCAAAATGCCAGTTACCAAGATTGCTGTTGCCCTTAAAATCTACCTCCCATTCGTTGTCGTAGAGAAATTTTGTCCGATACATGGGCATCACCACTTTGGCAATATCGCCGGCCTTGCACTGGTACTTGGGAAGCGCTCCCACCACATCCCCCAGCCCGCCGGCTTTTGCAACAGGGTAACATTCTGCACTTACATGTATAATCTCCATTCAACAAAATTTATAATGTATGGAAGTTACTTATTAAACTGATTCCGTCAAATTACAGATTTAAATTTTTCCTTCCTTAAATTCTTATTACTTTAGAGCATCTTATCATCACATCAAAGCTAACCATGAGCCAACCTACCAAATGGTCCCAATTCGGAACACTGATCACCGTATTTTTCTTCTGGGGATTTGTTGCAGCAAGCAACGATATTTTGATTCCCGTATTTAAAAAAGCCTTTGACCTTTCGCAGGCACAAAGCCAGTTGGTTGCTTTTGCATTTTATGTAGCTTATACGGTTGGCTCACTGATTTACTTCGGTATATCCAGACTGATCGGCGGGGATTTACTGAACCGGATCGGTTACAAAAATGGAATTGCCCTTGGTCTGATTATATCAGCCATTGGCACCCTGCTGTTTTATCCGGCAGCCAACAATGCATCCTTTACTTTAATGCTCACAGGTCTTTTTATTGTAGGCCTTGGTTTTTCTTTACAGCAGATTGCTGCCAACCCGCTGGCGATTGTAATCGGCGATCCGAAATCGGGTTCTCAGCGTTTGAGCCTGGCAGGCGGCATCAATAATTTTGGTACCACCATCGGACCCTTGCTGGTGAGTTTTGCCATATTCGGCAGTGTGGCCAACGGCTCTACCGAAGCCAGCATTGAGAGTGTGAAAGTACCTTACCTGATACTGGGTGTTGCTTTTGTACTGGTAGCCATCTTCTTTAAATTCTCTTCCATCCCGAATAAGATCGACCTCGAAAATGTTGCAGCAGAAGAAGCAGACAACACCGAAAAAGTATTGCACCGTTCCTCTGCATTCAGCTACCCGCAACTGATCCTGGGCATGATTGCCATATTTGTTTATGTAGGTGTGGAAGTATCTACTGCCAGTAACCTGCCGGAGTACATGAAACAACACCTGAACATCAACACGGAAGGAATTGCACCCTATGTATCCCTTTACTGGGCCAGTTTGATGATGGGAAGATGGACCGGAGCGGTTGGCGCTTTTGATGTAAGCATGGGAGCCAAGAAGATCCTGAATTTCCTGATGCCATACCTCGCTTTTGGGGTATTCCTGGCAGTGAATGCCATTGCACAACACGATATCAGCTCTTTCTATGTATACGGAATGATCATCATCGTAATGATCATCGGCGACATCCTGAGCAAAGGCAATCCTGCCAGAATGCTCTTGATTTTCTCTTCTCTGGGAATTATTGCATTGCTAATAGGCATGTTCACAGATGGCATGGTTAGTGTATTTGCCTTCATCAGTGTGGGCCTGTTCTGCAGCACATTATGGCCATGCATTTTTACCCTGGGGGTTGCCGGTTTGGGCAAGCATACCAATCAGGGAAGCAGCCTGCTGATCATGATGATCATGGGTGGAGGTGTTATCAGTATGGCTCAGGGTGCACTTGCAGCTGATAATTTACTCGGTATACAGTACAGCTATATTGTTGGCGTAGCCTGCTTTGCATACCTTGCTTTTTACGCCATCAAATCTAAATCTGTACTGAAAGCACAGGGCATAGATTACGATGTGAAAGTGAGTGGAGGGCATTAATAGCCTGCCGGAAAATTGAATTAAAGCTTATTAACAGTAGTAGCGATGAGTAACAAGAAGGAAAACTCCGGTTCCAAAGCAATGGAGCCACTGGCCATCGGGATCGATATTGGCGGTACAGGAACCAAGTACGGTATTGTAGACCGGGTAGGGAATATTTTATTCTCGGGAGAAATGAGCACCAGGAATCACCCAACGGTTGAACCATTCATAGATGAACTGTATGAATGCATTGCGCCTTTTATAGAACAGGCAGGCGGTGTGGGCAGGATCAAGGGAATCGGCATCGGTGCGCCGAATGGCAACTACTACATGAATACCATTGAGCATGCTGCCAATCTTCCCTGGAAAGGCATCATTCCATTTGGCAAGATGATGGAAGATAAATTCAAATTGCCCGTGGTGCTCACCAACGATGCCAATGCAGCTGCGATCGGCGAAATGATGTACGGGGCAGCGCAAGACATGCACGATTTCATCATGATCACCCTGGGAACCGGTGTGGGCAGTGGAATTGTAGCCAATGGCAAACTCATTTACGGACACGACGGTTTTGCCGGTGAACTCGGGCATACCATTATTGTTCCCGATGGACGTTACCACGAAGGTACCGGCAAACGGGGATCTCTCGAAAGTTATGCTTCAGCAACAGGAGTTCGGCTCAATGCACTGGAGTTCCTGGAAAAAAGCGATAAACCAAGCATACTCAGAAATATTCCAAAAGAAAAGATCGACTCCAAACAGGTTTATGTCGCAGCCAAAGAAGGAGATGAACTGGCCAAAGAAATCTTTGATTATACCGGAAAAATACTGGGAATGGCCCTCGCGAATTTTGTTATGTTCTCCAATCCGGAAGCCATTATTCTTTTTGGGGGCCTCACCAAATCGGGTGATTTCATTTTAAAGCCAACCAGAGATCATATGGAAGCCAACCTGATACAGGTATTCCAGAATAAGGTAAAGATCCTGGTGAGTCATCTCAAAGAATCAGATGCCGCCATACTCGGCGCTTCTGCTCTTGTTTGGGAAATGAACTAAGCAGATTGCCCCAACAACA
>JAQTZD010000009.1:0-45118 GCA_028687975.1 Sediminibacterium sp. | reverse complement strand
CGGATCGAAGGCTGCTTCAGACTGGCGCTTACATAATACGCTTTATTGGGTTTTCCATCCAGGGAATCCTCTGTTACAAACACATGCATCCCCTCTGGCAGTGGTTGAAAAAGAGCGTCTACATTGGTCCATTTCAGTTGCGCGGCAGAAAACAACGGCAACAAAAAAAGCAAGGCGATCAATTTTTTCATACGGAAAGATAAAACCGAAAACTGTTGTTTGAAATGAATTTGGGTTAAGCCTGCTGCTGTTGTTTTTCAGACAGCCATTTGTTTTTTCCATAACCGGGAATCACATGCTTTTCACTATGGTAGGAAGAGCGAACCAGCGGGCCGCTTTCTACATAATCCAGTCCAATGCTGTATCCGATTTCCCTGAGTTCGGCAAATTCATCGGGATGAACAAAACGCTGAACAGACAGGTGGCGTTTGGTAGGCTGAAGGTATTGTCCGAGGGTGAGCACATCGGTTCCCACTTCCACCAGGTCCTTCATGGTCTGGATGACTTCTTCCTTGGTTTCACCCAGTCCGAGCATGATGCCGGTTTTGGTACGCATGCCTCCTTTTTTCAGTGTTTCCAGCACTTCCAGGCTGCGACGGTATTTTGCCTGCACCCGAACCTGTTTGGTAATACGTTCCACTGTTTCCATATTGTGGCTCACCACTTCCGGTGCAGCATCAACAATGCGCTGTATCTGGTCTTTGAAGCCCCTGAAATCGGGGATCAGGGTTTCCAGGGTGGTATGGGGGTTCAGGGTTTTCACCGCTTTAATGGTGTTGTACCAGATGATGGACCCGCCGTCTTTCAGTTCATCCCGGTCTACACTGGTGATCACGGCGTGCTTCACTTTCATCAGGTGAATGGCTTCAGCTACCCGCTGGGGCTCGTCCCAGTCTACTGCATCCGGACGACCGGTTGCAACCGCACAAAAGCCACAGCTTCTGGTGCAAACATTACCCAGAATCATGAAAGTTGCAGTTCCCTCTCCCCAGCATTCACCCATATTCGGGCAGTTGCCGCTTTCGCAGATGGTGTGGAGTTTATGGGTGTCTACCAGACCCCTTACGTGCTTGTAACTTTCTCCCAGAGGCAGTTTAACCCGCAACCAGTTGGGTTTTTTCAATGGGGTTACAATGGTTGAATCAGTGTCTATTTTAGGTACTACGGGTAATTCTTGCATAGTGAGCTCAGATTCAGAAATGAGCGGCAAATTTAGTTACTTTCTTTTACCGAACGTAATTGCCACATAGGCATTAAAAAAGAAGCTTTTTTCCTTGTTCAGCAGTAAAATGGGCATTTTCTGGCTGTAATATTCTGCATTTACCCCAACTTCAATGGCAGAAAGCATTTCATTGTAACGACCGTAGTCGAAGCGCAGGGCGGCCCTGGCATGAGCACCCGGAACAATTTTGGTTTCACCAATGCCCTTGGTGAGCCCGCCCTTGCCCAGGATAATGGTGGGATCCAGGAACAGGTTTTCGTTGGCCGGTGTATAGCGGATGCTTTCGCGAACGTTGGTATTGGGGTTCTGGATTTCAAGATAATAAGGTTTCAACAAACCGGCAGTGATACCACCGCCATAAATAGCGGAAACCGCAACACCGTTTTTATTGCCCTTGCCGCCAATCATTCTTTGTTGTCCTATTCCTGCCTTCAGGTAGTAGAAATTATTTTGTTTTCCGTAAATGTAACTGGATACAATGATAAAACCCGAAGAGGCCGTAATGGTTGGAACGCGCTCTTCTTTTGGATGTTTGCGCTCTCCGAATTCCAGCCACCAGAGATTGGTTTTGGTAATGGTCTTGTATTTTCCGTGTTCGTAGAAAGCGCCCCATCCGTCGGTGTTCAGCTTAATACCAAATGCACCCTGCTTCTGATAAATCAGTGCACCCTCTTCCTCCTGCTTAATCAGCTGGTTGATCTTCTCTCTCTTTTCCGCTTTCTTCTGATTGCGCGAAAGCACGGTAGATGCAGGCTTTTGCTGAGCCAGCACAGTAGTTCCGCAAAAAACGAAAAGCACAAAAATTAGTTTCTTCACTTCCATGTGATTTGTTACGTGTAAATTTATGGCAAAATTGATGCAATGACTTCACAAATTATTTATAAAGGTGATTTAAGATGTGCCACCACACACCTCCAGAGCGGAACCGTTATCGAGACCGATGCGCCAACCGACAACAAGGGCAAGGGGGCTCGTTTTTCACCCACCGATCTGGTTGCTACCGGCCTGGGACTCTGCATGATCACTACTATGGGTATCAAGGCCGAAACAATGGGTATTCAGCTGGACGGAACCACTGCTGATGTTACCAAAGTAATGGCCAGTGATCCCAGAAGGATCAGCAAAATAATTGTGCACATCAGTTTTCCCCAATCACTGAATCTCAATGAAAAACAAAAAGAGATTCTGGAAAGAACTGCGCGTACCTGCCCTGTTGAAAGATCGCTTCACCCCGATGTGGAACTCGATTTCAAGTTCAACTGGTAATCAAGACCCCGGATCATTCGCTGCCGTTGCCTGTATCAATTTGTTGATTACAGACCCATTTTATGCAGGGTTTGCACCACTGTGCTTACAGGAAGGCCCATTACATTGTAAAAGTCGCCGGTGATGGATGCAATACCGGTTACCCCGATCCATTCCTGAATGGCATAAGCACCGGCTTTATCGAAGGGTTTGTATTTGTCTACATAGAAAGCAATCTGCTCAGCACTCAGTGCATGGAACTGCACGTGTGTGGTAACGGCAAACTGATAACTGTTGGTACCATGCAACAATACCACACCGGTAATTACCCGGTGATCCTTACCGGACAACCGGCTGAGTATAGCAATGGCTTCGGCCCGGTCCGCAGGTTTGTTGATTACTTCCCCTCCCAGTACCACGATGGTGTCGGCAGCAAGAATAACCTGCTCCGGATCCCATTCCTGAAGGGCTTTAAGGCGCTCACTTACGGCCTGTGCTTTGTTAAAAGCAATATAAACAGGTACTTCCTCCACCGGCATGCTGGCAGGGAACTGTTCATCGGTGGGTTGAACCACTACTTTAAACGGTATTTCGGCCCATTCCAGCAATTGCTTTCTGCGCGGCGACTGGGAAGCTAAGATGATTTCCTTCATGAACTAAAAACTAATGATAAAATTTAAAGAACAACATAGACAGTATGCCCGTAAGCATCACCAGTTTAACCAGGCTGCTGATTCGGTGATAGTCTTCGGGTTTTGATGCAAGGAACAACAAACGCAGTACCATCACCAGTGGTGCAACAATCAGCACCAGAGAATACAGTACACTTTGCCACCAGCCTAAGCCGAGTGCATAAATCTGGAGAATCACCAGGGCTGCAATCAGCACGATGGTCCATACGGCAACAAATACTTTGCTCGCATTGATGCCCCATACAATCGGCATGGTTGTACACCCGTAACGCCGGTCTCCTTCAATATCTTCCATGTCTTTGATCACTTCGCGGATCAGGGAGATCACAAATGCAAAAGCCGTGTACACCACCATCAGGCGAAAGAACCGGGCTTCCTGTTGCTGTACAGAAAGCAGGTTGCTGATGTTTAAAGGATATTTGGAAAAAAACAGCACCCCGATTACCCATGCCGTTAGCAGGGAAATCAGCACGTTCCCAACCAGCAATTTTTTCTTGAGCGTAGTAGAGTAAAACCAAAGTGCAACAACAGAGAGCATATTGGCCAATACCAAATGCCAGTACTGGCTTACCGGCAAAGCAAATGTGGTAAAGAAAATCCCGGTAAGACTCAGAAACATATGCCAGAAAATAACCCATCTCCGGCCTATGATCCGGTTCACCACCACTTTATCGGGTTTGTTTACCTGGTCTATATTCTGGTCGAAATAATCATTGATGATGTAACCGGCTGCAGCAATAAAAACAGAAGCCAGTACCAGGGCTGCAAAGCGAAGCCCTTCAGCGGGATCACTGATGCGGGTATCCGGGTAGATCCGCTCATAGATGCAAACCTCAAACAGGAGCTGTGTTAGAACAATAAACAGCAGATTGGGCCATCTGATCAGTCTGAAAAATGCGGCAACCAGTTTCAAAAGACGATTTTATAAATTGAATAGATGTATACAGCAGTTACTGTGCAGGAACCAGCACATCCTCGTTCCAGTCTCCGCGCAGCTTCATTGCCTTTTCAATCACTTCCCGCACACATCCCGCTCCGCCGGGCTGTTGCGCAATGTAAACGGAAACAGCCTTTATTTCCGGAACAGCGTCGGATGGGCAACAGGGAAATCCGGTGAGTTGCATTACCTGCAGATCTGGGATATCGTCTCCCATGTAAAGACAGGCTTTAGCAGGCAGCTGTGCCTGCTCCATTATCGACCGAAGCAAGGCAGCTTTATCAATCACCTGCATATGCACTTCATTTACTCCCAGCTTATTCAGTCTTGCCTTTACTTCCGGAGAATTACTTCCTGAAATCACCACCACCCTGTAACCTTTTTTTACAGCAAGCTGCAAGGCATAGCCATCTTTGATGTTCATGGATCTGGCCAGCAGCCCGTCGGGCAAAACCAGAACCCTGCCGTCGGTGAGTACACCGTCCACATCAAAAATAAAGCAGCTGATATGTTTAAGTTTCTCCAGGCTCATGGAAGGTATTGAAGTTGCTGATTATTGCTGGTTGTCTCTCCACTCGTATACCCAGGCACTCTGAATCATTTCCAGGTGACCTTCTGTACTTTGCTCACGGGTACCGGCAAAATTGGGTATTTCAAGAATCCATTCCAGCAAATCGGTGAAACGGATCCGGTAAATTTTTCCTTCATTGAAATCATCCCCGAATCGCTCGTACAGCTTCATGGCAATATCCTCGTGATCGCTCCAGTGAATGGGTGGTTCATAATGACTCATAACAACATGCTTTTATTTATTCTTGCCTAAGATTATTCGCCCAGGAACTGGGTTTGATCGGGTAAAGTAATATGGATTTCTCCGGAACCGTTCTGCAGTACACACTGGCAGCCCAGCCGGGAGTTGATTCTCGGATTAACGGCCCGGTCGATGAAATCTTCTTCGCGGTCGCTCAGTTCTTCGATGAATGCGGTGCCCTGATCTACATAAAGATGACAGGTACTGCAGGCGCATACCGCCCCGCAATTGTGGTGCAATTCAATGTCATTGTCCAGACACACTTCCAGCAGGCTCTGGTCCGGAGCGATATTAGTCAGCGTTACCGGCTCCAGGTCTTTTTGCTCAAATTTTATATGGATTGTATACATAGTTGGCTGTTTGGCATGCAAAAGTATTTCAATTTATATGTAAACAATTCTAAAAGGAAAAGTTTATACAACAAAGCTCTTTTTCATCCCAAAATGGGAGTGTTTGTCCAAAAAAGGAAAATACCTGGCACATATCAAAAATATATTTAATTGATTTTCAAGTGCTTATTGAAACCTGTTGTTTTGGTACAGTATTAGAATGTTATACCATGGAACCGAATCAGTCAATAAAAAAGAAAAATATGAAATCAGTTCATCTTCCCGACCGCAAAACAGTTACCCTGCTTCTGGCTATAGGTTACCTGATGATACTGCTCTATTAATACAGTATTGAAAAACCACCGTCCGCAGGTAATGCTGTGGGCGATCCAATTCAAAAAATGGTACACAATAGATTATCGTAAGCAATTTAAGTACCCTGATTTTTTATCCCGGCCATGTCTATGGCTGGGATTTTTTATTCTCTGCCCCCATGAACGGAAGCAGTATATCTTTGCGGCATGAAGCAACAGTTGAAACAGCGGGTGTTGATTGGCTACTACAAAACCAAGCTGAAAACAATCGGATTGGTATCGCCTCAAAAAGCGGCGGCACTGGCATTTGATCTTTTTTCCACCCCCAGAAAGCCGGGAGCAAAAAAGGACATACCCGCCGTTTTCCACCGGGGAAACCCGGTATCTGTGGAGGTGAATGGCGTTACTGTTCGTGGATTTGAGTGGGAAAATGCTGATCCGCAGGCTCGGAAAGTATTGATTGTACACGGATTCAGCAGCTATTCCTATAAATTCGACAGCTATGTACTGGCGCTTAAAAAAGCAGGATTTACGGTACTGGCTTTTGACGCACCCGGACATGGGCTGAGCGATGGACGAAAAATCAATGCCTTGATCTACCGCGACACCATACTGGCTATTGAACAGGCTTTTGGTCCGTTGTATGCGGTGATCGCACATTCCCTGGGCGGGCTGGCGGCAGCCCTGGCTTTTGAACAACTGCCCGATGCAGAAAAGAGAAAACTGGTGCTGATTGCTCCTGCAACGGAAACCCGTACCGCCATTGATCAGTTTTTCCGGATGATCCCTGCCTCCCCCAAAGTAGTGACCGCTTTTGAAGCCCATATTGAACAACTGGCCAACCGGCCCATTGACTATTTTTCGGTAGCCAGGGTTATCCGGCAATTGCCGGCCTGCACCCTCTGGGTGCACGACGAGGATGACCCAATTTGCTTATTTAACGATGTAAAACCCCTGTTATCGGAACAGATTTCCACGCTGGAGTTCTTTGTTACCAAGGGTTTGGGCCACAATAAAATCTACCGGGAACCGGCCACCAAAAACAAGATTATTCATTTTTTACAGGGGGCACCTTCGGGAGATTTTTTGTGATTTGAAGGTTTGACCTAATATTGCATGAATAGAATGGAATCCGTATCGTATGAAAGCGGGAACATTTTAACTGGAGAAAGATTTAAAAAAGCTGAAAAAATCCGTTTCAAACGGTTCTGGTACATGGCAAAAAATTTACTGATTGTAGAGTCGCCCGCTAAAGCAAAAACCATTGAAAAAATCCTTGGAAAGGATTTTGAAGTAAAAAGTTGTTACGGGCATATCAGAGATCTTGAGAAAGATGATATGGGTATTGATGTAAGCAATCATTACCAGCCCCGTTATAAAGTGCCCGAAGAAAAAGAACGGGTAGTAAAGGAATTGAAGCAACTGGCAAAGAAAGCTGAAGAAGTATGGCTTGCATCGGATGAGGACCGTGAAGGAGAAAGCATCAGCTGGCACCTGGCGGAAGTGCTGGGACTGGACCCGGGCACGACTAAACGGATCGTATTTCATGAAATCACCGCACCTGCCATCCGTAAAGCCGTAGACAATCCCCGGATCATTAATATGAACCTGGTGAATGCCCAACAGGCCAGAAGGGTGCTGGACAGGCTGGTGGGATTTGAGCTGAGCCCTGTATTGTGGAGAAAGATTGGCATGCAGCGCAGCCTCAGTGCCGGTCGGGTACAGAGCGTAGCCGTGCGGCTGATTGTGGAGCGGGAAAGGGAAATCAACCAATTCATTTCGGAAAGTTCCTTTAAAATAGATGCTTTCTTTAAAGCGCCGGATATTACCGGCAAACAGGTTATTTTTAAAGCCGAAGGACCTGCCAGGCTGCGTGAGCAGCAGGATGCACAGGCTTTTCTGAGCAGTTGCAAATCGGCAACCTACCAGGTGGGAGACATTCAGGTGAAACCATCCAAGCGTTCTCCTTCGGCTCCTTTCACCACTTCTACCCTGCAACAGGAAGCTTCCAGGAAACTGGGCTACAGTGTAAGCAGAACCATGTTACTGGCACAAAAATTATATGAAAGCGGTAAGATCACCTACATGCGTACAGACAGTATTGCATTGAGTGAAACAGCGCTGGCAGATATCAGTAAGGAAATACAGAACAGCTACGGCAGCAATTACCACCAGCCCCGTAAGTTCAAAAATAAAAATGAAAATGCGCAGGAAGCGCACGAGGCCATCCGGCCTACCTACATGGGCAACCATACCGTAGACGATGAAGATACCAAACGCCTCTACGAACTGATCTGGAAGAGAACCATCGCCTCTCAGATGAGCGATGCAACCTTCGAAAAAACAACTGCTAAAATTTCGATCAGCACCAACAAGGAGCATTTAACGGCAACCGGAGAAGTAATGCAGTTCGATGGCTTCCTGAAGGTATACAATGAGGGAAAGGACGAAGATGAGGAAGAGAACAACGAGGGCATGCTCCCACCGCTGAAATCCGGAGACCAGCTGCAATTGGTGGAAATGCTGGCTGCAGAAAAATTCAGCCGCCCTGCACCAAGATATACCGAAGCTTCCCTGGTAAAAAAACTGGAAGAACTGGGCATTGGCCGTCCATCTACTTATGCTCCTACCATTTCTACCATCATGAAGCGGAATTATGTGGAGAAGCGGGATAAAGAAGGGGTAAAAAGAGCCGCAACTATTTTGCGACTGACCCCTGCCAACGAAATGGAAAAGGAAATCATTCAGGAAAATACCGGTGCAGAGAAAAGCAAACTCTTCCCTACCGATCTGGGGATGGTAGTAACAGACTTCCTGAAGCAGCACTTCAATAAGGTCATGGATTTTGGTTTTACTGCCAGGATTGAACAGGAGTTCGATGAAATTGCCGAAGGCAAAATGAAATGGAATGCCATGATCGATGGCTTTTACAAACCCTTCCATGAAACCATTGAGCACACCCTGGAAACGGCGGAGCGCGCCAAGGGCGAGCGGGAACTGGGTATAGATGAAGCCACCGGCAAACGCGTTATTGCCCGTATGGGGCGCTATGGCCCCATGGTACAGATTGGAGACACTGCCGATGAAAACGAAAAACCGCGGTTTGCCAAATTGAAGCAATCACAGAGCATCGAAACCATCTCGATGGAAGAAGCCATGCAGTTGTTCAGTTTACCAAGAACCATCGGAGAATTTGAAGGGCAGGAATTGGCTGTGAATGTGGGCAGATTTGGACCATACATTAAACTGGGAGAACAGTTCATTTCCATTCCCAAAGGCGAAGACCTGCACGAAATGGATATGGAAAGAGCCATTGAACTGATCAAGGCCAAACAGGAAGCAGACGCTCCCGTTGCTTTTTACAATGAATTACCGGTTACCAAAGGAAAAGGAAGGTTCGGACCATTTATTAAGTGGAACGATCTTTACATCAATATTCCCAGGGCGTACAATTTTGATACGCTGTCTCAGCAGGATATCAATGAGTTGATAGAAAAGAAAATGGAAAAGGAAGCCAACCGGTTTATCTGCCAGTGGCCTCAGGAAAAAATTGCCATTGAAAATGGAAGATGGGGTCCTTTTATCCGTTTTCAGAAAAAAATGCTGAAACTGGGCAAACAGGCAGATGGCACCAAACATACCGCCGAAAGTATTGCCGGTATTGAGTTGGAAGAAGTGAAGAAAATGATCGAAGAACAGGTTCCCGGCGCTTTCACCAAAAAAGCAGCGCCGAAGAAAGCTGGTACAAAATCCGCTGTGAAAAAGGCAGGCACTGCCACGAAAAAAGCAGCCAAAAAAGCGGCTCCAAAAAAGAAATAGACCGGAAACACACCAATAAAAAACAGGTTATAAAGCAGGATGATCCTTTTCTTTATAACCTGTTTTTTTATGCTGTTAACGCAGGTATCGCCAATCAGTCGGTGATCAGGCTTGCCCCATTTGTTTCAGAAAACGAACATGGGCTACCACTGCTCTGCGAACAGTTGGATACTCGATATACTGCAGCTGGTATTCTTTACATACATTTCTGACAATATCACTGATGGCAGGGTAATGCACGTGTGAAATCTTTGGAAAAAGGTGGTGCTCAATTTGAAAATTCAATCCGCCAACCAGCCAGCTTACCAGCTTGTTACGAGTGGCAAAATTGGCTGTGGTTTTAATCTGGTGTGCAGCAAACTCGTCCGGAAGCTGGTGCGTTTCAAGATTGGCTACCGGAAATTCAGTGTGTTCAACGGTATGTGCCAGCTGGAATACAATACTCAGCACAAATCCGGCAAACATACTCATGATCAGGAAACCGATGATCCAGTTTACCCAGCCCACAAATACAATAGGGATTACAATGAATACCGCAGCATGATACAGTTTTACACCCCAGAATTCAATATGGTCTGCAATGTGCATTTTCTTCAAAGGCACATTACCGATTTTCTGGGTGAAGTATTTTTTATAATCAGTAAAGAAAATCCAGAATACATACAGCAACATGTACAATACCCAGAAATAGAGGTGCTGGAACTTATGTGCTTTTACGTGTCGCTGTGTTGGCGCCATGCGCATCAGGATACCGATTTCGATATCATCATCCACCCCGTCTACATTGGTAAAACTGTGGTGGATCATATTGTGTTTTACATTCCACATAAAGTGGTTGGCGCCCAGCATGCTGATGGAAGAAGCAGCGATCCTGTTCACCCATTTGTTGTTGCTGAAACTGCCGTGACTTCCGTCGTGCATTACATTAAAACCAATGGCTGCAACCAGTCCGCCTAAAACAATACATTCCAGGAGGGCCATATACCAAACCGGGGTAAAAAATACCAGGTGAATATAAAACACTACAAAAGCACATACCATGATGATGGCCTTTGTAAATAAAGTAGGGTTTCCGGTAGCATTGATTCCACGCTCGTCGAAATAAACCTGTACGCGTTTCTTTAATTCGAGGTGAAGGGGTTGCTTAACATGAGGAAATTTGGGGGCAACAAAATTGTTCATTCGGTGAGTTTAATAAGTTGGCAAGATAGCTATTAAAGGGCGTAGAATTCTGTTAAAAATTCGTTTTTTCGACCCCGGGAAAGGAGTGAACGATGATATGACGGTTTTATTATGTATCTATTCATACATATATCCACAGCAATAGAATAACTTCTGCTTGATTCCTAACAAAAAAATAATTTAGTTTGATGTTAGAATAACAGCCCTACTATGCAGGAAACCAAAGAATTGAATGCTCTTTTTACCCTCATAGACGACCCGGACGAGGAAGTTTATTCCACGGTATCCGAAAGAATTGTCCGGTATGGAAAGCCCATCATCCCTAACCTGGAACATCTCTGGGAAACCACTCCCAACGAAGACACCCAGGAAAGGATCGAAATGATCATTCACCGGCTGCATTTTACCGATTTGCTGAACGATTTAACCGAATGGCGCAACAGTGCGCACCACGACCTGCTTTTTGGGGCGTTACTGGTTTCCAAATTTCAATACCCCGATCTGCAAACCGCCCCTGTAGTGCAGGAAATTGAAAGAATCCGGAGAAATGTATGGCTGGAACTCAACAGCTTCCTCACCCCACTGGAACAGGCCAATGTATTGTCGAGTATCATTTACAACTATTATAACCTGAAAGGCGTAGAAGTAAATTATAGCAATCCCGATGATTTTTTTATTCATAAAGTGCTGGAAAGCAAAAAAGGGAACAAGCTGGCAAACGGAATCATTTACCAGCTGCTTTGCGAAAAACTGGAGATCAATGCCCGAATCATCAATATACCCAAGCAATGTATTCTGGCATTTTACGCTTCTGAATTCGATCACAGTCAGGAAACAGCAAATCCGCAGGAACAGATCCATTTTTTTGTAGATGCTACCAGCGGGCAGGCTTTTTCGCATCAGGACGTAGAAAATTATTTCAAAAAGATCGGTGTTTCAGCCGACCCCTCCTATTTCATGCCACAGCCCAATAAGCGAATCATTCGGGATCTGTTACAGGAAATTGCCCAATGTTTCATCAGTCCGGAAAAAATATATAAGAAAGAAGAACTCCGCGAGCTGATTGAATTGCTCGATTAAACAGGGGGCTATTCTGCCAGGGTGGTGTCGAGCGTAAGTTCCATATTCAGGGCCTTGCTCACCGGGCAGTTCAATTTGGCCTCCTCTGCAAAATTCTGCAGCTGCTCCAATGAAATTCCGGGCACTTTAGCGGTAAGGGAAAGATGGGATTGTTTTATAATTCCTTCCTCCAGTGTAATGGAACAAACCGTTTGAATGTACTCAGGGGTAAACCCTGCAATGCCCAATACAAAACTGAGTTTCATAGAAAAGCAACCTGCGTGTGCAGCAGCCATCAACTCTTCGGGATTGGTACCGGTTCCCTCCGCAAAACGGGAGTTAAATGAATACTGCGTTTGATTTAAAACATTACTTTGCGTGGTAAGATGGCCCTGGCCCTCTTTACCGGAGCCATTCCAAACTGCAATTGCATTTCGTTTCATATCAAATGATTTGATTAAATATATGATTAGTTGGACTGATTTTGAAAAAATAGATATGCGCATTGGCACCATATTGGAAGCCAATCCTTTTCCAAAGGCAAAAAAGCCTGCATACCAGTTGCTGATCGACTTTGGACCCCTCGGCAGAAAACAGTCTTCCGCCCAAATCACCGCACATTATTCACCCGAAGAACTGGTCGGCAAACAAGTGATTGCAGTGGTGAATTTTCCACCCAAACAGATCGCCAATTTCTTCAGTGAATGCCTGGTAATGGGGGTGTATGATGCTACTGGATCGGTTGTGTTGCTGCAGCCCGATAAAAAGGTAGAGAACGGAGATAAAATTGGTTGAATTCGGCCTTAGTTCCTATATTTATGAACCAGCCTGCCGACCATGAGTGAATTATTTTACACTTACTATGAGAGCCCGATCGGTTTGATCAAAATCGGCGGTACCGATCAGTATATCGGAGAACTGAGTTTTGTAGACAACAAGGACCAGCTTACCTATGGCGAGCCCGGTATCAGTGAATTGATGCACCAGTGCACGGAAGAACTGATTGAATATTTTCACGGAAGCAGAAAACATTTTGATATTCCCATTCACCAGAACGGAACCGATTTTCAGTTAAAAGTCTGGAGTGAGCTAACGGAAATTGGTTATGGAAAAACCATCAGCTACATGGATCTTGCCAAACGCCTGGGCGATCCCAAAGTAATCCGTGCTGCAGCCACTACCAATGGAAAAAACAATATTGCCATCCTGGTGCCCTGTCATCGGGTAATCGGCAGCGACAGATCACTGATTGGTTATTCAGGAGGAATGTGGCGCAAGAAATGGCTGCTGCAGCATGAATTCAAAATTGCCCATGGGGTGCAGACCCTGTTTTAATGAAATCAGTCCGATGAGGAGCAAACGCAGTTTATGGTTACTACTGGCAGTTGTTCTGTTACATACTGCAGCAAAGGCCGAACCTACGCCCAACAAAGTGGTTGTGCTCGGCACCAAACACAATGGCAACAAATACCTTACCACCCAGACCCTGTTCAGGGTAATTCAAAAAATCAAGCCGGATATTATATTGCTCGAATTTGATTCGGTCAGTGTGGTTGAATGCGATATACGAAAAGTAAGCGGTGCAAAACTGGCGGAATTTCTGGGCATCTGGAACAATCCGATCGAATACAGAACGGCCAGAAAATACAAGGAAGCTTATCCGGAAGTATGCCTGGCCCCTTTCGACATGTATATCCCCAACAGAAAAGAATATGTTGCATATCAGCGGATGATGGAAAAGACCTATCAGGAAAAATTGATCCAGCTGTACAGCAACAAACGGCTGGAACCGGCAGACAGTCTGCAATACGCCGAATATGCTTCCATCAACGGAGCCTTTCTGCAAAAATTAGACAGCAGCCTGGAAGTGATGAACCGGGAAACCCTGATGGATACCATTTACCGGATCAACCAGATCGAAAATAATTTTATCCGCAGCATCACAGACCGTTACAGCGACCTGCAGCCATACAGCAGATGGTACCACAACAGTATGGAGTTTTGGGAACAACGCAACAACGCCATGTGCGAAAAAATAAAAATGGCGTTGAATGCCAACAGCGACCGCACCATTCTCATTTTAACCGGATTGCTGCACAAACCCTATCTTACCAGCTACCTGCGGAAAAAAGAGTTTAGAAAATTATGCAGGCTGGTTCCTGCTAATGATGCGCTTGCGGGCCGGATGCCTGTCTTATCCCTGTTTTAAAATAATGCAGTTCCGCTGCAAAATCCAGTTCTGGATGGGCTTCCATCAGTTGCGCAGTTATGCCTGCATATTTTTGTAAAAAACTGCGGTGAATATCCGTGGTATCATGAAATGGACGGTGCTGATGGGCGAGGTTGATTTCGCGGATCAGCTTCAACAAATCTCTGGCGGACTCAGATAAACATGCTTCGGTAAACTTTTCCCAAACATAGCGGGTAGCATGGTAATTGGGATGCACCAGGTCTTCTGCATAAAACCGGTAATCGCGCAAATCATCAACCACCAGTTCGTAGGCCGGGAAATAATAACATTGTTCCGAGAGGCTAACCAGGTCATGAACGGCATGTATCAGCACGGCTTTGCTTCTGTTGTTTTCAATCACACCTTCCCGCAGGTGCCGCACCGGGCTGATGGTGAAAATTATCTGGAGTTGGGGATTAAACTCCAGTAATCGGGCCAGCATGTTCTGCAACAGCAACAGGGTTTCACCCGCGCCCAACAATCTTTTCTGAAACCAGTCTGCAGGCGCTTTGTGGTTATTGGCTGCTACCTTACCCGGAACATATCCCGGAGCTTTCTCCGTAAGTTCGTACACCCAGGCAGAACCCAATGTAATCATGAGGCAATCTGCCTGCTTCAAAAATGCATGCGCTTGGGCAACAGTTGTATTGATCTGCTGAATGGTATCCGCTGCAGTGATTCCTGAAAAACGACTGTGGTGCTTCCAGCTGTACCAGGCTTCGTTCAGGCAGAACAAATCTGCCTCCTGAATCTTTTCGGGCCGCATGTATAACTGCATTGCTTCCGCAACACTTACCGGATTAAACAGTATTCCATTGGGATTTTCCATCACCCTGAACTTATATTGCCGGAGCAAGTCTCCGATATTCTCGGTAAAACAGGAACCCATCATCAGCAAAGACTGCTGGTGATTGATGGGCCGTTCCATTTTTTTTATGGAAAATTCGTAATGAAATTTCATACTATCGGTTAATGAAAAATTTCAAGTGCCAGCCTGGACGATGCTGCCAGCGCTTCTTTGTTCAGGTTTTGCAACAATCCCTTTTCCTGAAAATAGGGAATCATTAATTCGGTATCCATATTTCCAATCAGGTCGTCCTGTGCCATAGGGCAGCCACCAATTCCTTTCAATGCGCCATCGTACCGAACACAACCCGCCTGCCAGGCTGCGTTGAGCTTACTGTGCCAGTTCAATGCAGTGGAATGCAGGTGTACCCCTATTTCCAGCTGCGGGTATTGCGGCACCAGCGTTGCCGCTGCACGGCCAATTTGTTCCGGAGTAGCCAACCCTACCGTATCGGCAAGCGAAATGGTTCCAATGCCCATGGCCGCCATTTTTCCGGTCCAGCTCAGCAACAAATCTTCACTGTAGGCATCACCATAGGGATTTCCAAAACCCATGCTGAGGTAAATCACCAGTTCCCTGCCATTCTTCACACAAATTTCCTGAATGGATTCCACCCTGTGCAGGCTCTCTTCCATGGTGCTGTTGGTGTTCCTTTGCTGAAAGCTGGGAGAAAGCGAAAACGGGAAACCGAGCGAACGGATTTCATCAAAAACAACCGCTTCTTCTGCGCCCCTGATATTGGCTACTATCACCAGGAGTTTGGTACGGCTACTGCTTAACCGAAGCCCCCGGATTACATCGGCGGTATCGGCCATCTGGGGGATTGCTTTGGGAGAAACAAAACTTCCGCAATCGAGCACATCAAAACCTACTTCCAGCAACTGGTTGAGGTAATTGATTTTTACTTCGGTGGGAATAAAGGTTTTCCAACCCTGCATGGCATCACGCGGGCATTCAACCAGTTTAATATCAGTAGCAGGGGTATGCATGGTGTTTATTGAACAGGTGATGACAGCATTCTTTGTTTCATGGCTTCATACAGTATCATTCCGGTGGCTACCGACACATTGAGCGAATCAAACTGCGCTGCCATGGGTATTTTAAAAAACGCGTCTGCCGCCTTGGCCAGGTAAGGCTGTACACCCCTTCCTTCATCGCCCATGATCACACAACAAGGATCCTGAAAATTCAGCTCATATACATTTTTATCTGCCCGCATTTCGCTGGTAAACACAGCGATGCCATTCAGGTGAAGATCGTCTACTGCTTTCAGCAGACTGCCTACCCTGCAGATATGAATTTTTTCCAAAGCTCCCGCACTGCTCTTCATAGCTTCCTCATTCAGTGCTCCTACTCCTTTATCGGGAATGATGATGGCCTGTGCGCCGCAGCATACAGCAGTTCGGGCAATGGCGCCAATATTGCGCACATCCGTAACTCCGTCGAGCATCAGGAACAGAGGTGTTGTTCCGGCAGATACTACATGATCAATCACCTGTTGTAAATCGAGGTATTGTACCAATGCTGCAAACGCAATTACTCCCTGGTGATTGGCACGGGTAAGTCCGTTTAGTTTTTCAACCGGAACCAGTTGTATCGGAATATGATGTTCTCTTGCCAGTGAACGGATAGAATGCAGCACGTCTCCGGTTGCATTTTTCTGCAGCATGATTTTATCAATTGCTTTGCCGGACTGAAGGGCCTCAACCAGGGGTTGCCTTCCAATAATCATTGAACTTTTCTTCGGGGCCATTTGCAAATGTATTACTTCAATTTTCCTTGAGCCAATAAGAGTTGAATTTTATATATGGCAGCTACACTCATGGAATCGGTGATCTGCCCCATTTCCACCATGTTCAACGCTTCAGTAAACGGTAATTTCCGGATTACCAGCTGCTCCGTTTCTTCGGGTTCAGGCTTTTCCTGACGCAGCTCCCGGGCAATGTATACCACCGCCAACTCGTCGCTCACGGAATTGGACAAATGCATTTGCAGCAGGGGTTCCCATCGGGCTGCCACCAGTCCGGTTTCTTCCAGCAGCTCCCTTTTTCCACCTTCCAGCGGGTCCGTTCCCAGCGGGGCGCCTCCTTCGGGAATTTCCCAACTGTAGGCATTCAGGGTGAACCGGTATTGACCAACCAGGTAGGTATTCAGTGCTTCATCCAGCACCAGTACTCCCACAGCCGTGTTTTTAAAATGGACTTTGCCATAAATCCCCCTGCCACCGGAGGGATTGATCACCTGGTATTCGGTTAAATGAATCCAGGGGTTATCGTACACCTTTTTCTCGCCTGTTATCTGCCAGGGGTTATGCTCCATCCGGTTTATTTTTTTTTAAGATAAGTGGTGTTGAAATCAGCAGGTACAGGAGGATACAGAAAACAATACCAAATTTGATGAAGGCACAGTAATAAGTAAGCCACAACGAATCCGGGGTATAATTACCCGCAATGCTCTGCAACATCAACAGATTTTCGGCTATATCCAGTACGCCCGCTGCAAATGCCGCTCTTTGCAACAACATGCCTGCATTTCGTAAAATGCCTTTGTTTCTTCTGACTGCAACCGCAGCAACAGACAGGGACAGCAACAGTACATAAGCAGGTATAAATAAGAAATCAATCCAGATATTACAGGTAACGGTAGCCTGCTCCCAGGCGGCCAGCACAGTGGTTAACTTTGCCGGTGTATTGGCAAACTCCAGATCCAGGATGCCACGGGGTGTAATTGCACTTGTAAGACCGGCGCCCTGAACCCGCATCAGCACAATAATCACCAGGCAGGAAATGGCCGCAATGAAGATTTGCTTTTTCATACCATGAAATTAGCCCATTTGGATTATTCATCAGACAAATACAGCTGATCAATGAAACAAAAAACCTCTGTACAAATGCACAGAGGTTTCTGAAAATAGACTTTGAATGATTATTTTAAGCCAAACGCTTTTTTCACTTTGGAAACATAGTCCAGTTTCTCCCAGGTAAACAGTTCCACTTTTACTTTCTTCTCTTTACCATCCGGAGTTCTGAAGGTCTTGGTAACCACTTCACTCTTACGGCCCATATGACCATAAGCAGCAGTTTCACTGTAGATCGGGTTACGCAGTTTCAGGCGCTGCTCAATGAAGTATGGACGCATATCGAAAATGCCTTCCACGATCTTCGCAATCTGACCATCGGTCAGTTTAACCTTGGCAGTACCATAGGTGTTCACGTTGATGGAAGTTGGCTTGGCCACACCAATCGCATAGGATACCTGTACCAGGATCTCATCTGCAACACCAGCTGCTACCAGGTTCTTCGCAATATGACGCGTAGCATAAGCTGCTGAACGGTCTACCTTGCTGGGATCCTTACCACTAAAAGCTCCACCACCATGTGCTCCCTTACCACCGTAGGTGTCTACGATGATTTTACGGCCGGTTAAACCGGTATCACCGTGCGGACCACCGATTACAAACTTACCCGTAGGGTTAATATGATAGGTGATGTTGTTGTTGAACAACTTCGCATATTTCTTGTACTTCGCCTTTACCCTTGGAATCAGGATATTGATGATGTCGGACTTGATCTTTGCCAGCATCTTCGCTTCTGTATCAAAATCATCGTGCTGGGTAGATACCACGATCGCATCGATGCGTACAGGACGGTTGTTGTCGTCGTATTCCAGGGTAACCTGGCTCTTTGCGTCTGGACGCAGGTATTTGATCTGCTTGTTCTCTCTTCTCAATGCAGCCAGCTCCAACAGGATCTTGTGTGCCAGATCCAGTGCCAGTGGCATATAGTCTTCTGTTTCGTTGTTCGCATAACCAAACATCATTCCCTGGTCGCCTGCTCCCTGCTCCTCTTTCTTCTTACGGTCTACACCCTGGTTGATGTCGGCACTCTGCTCGTGAATCGCAGATAAAATACCACAACTGTTTGCTTCGAACATGTATTCACTCTTCGTGTATCCGATCTTACGAATAACGCCGCGCGCTATCTCCTGTACATCCAGGTACGCTTTCGACTTCACCTCGCCTGCCAGTACTACCTGACCGGTGGTTACCAGTGTTTCACACGCTACTTTAGACTGCGCATCAAACGCTAAAAAGTTATCGATTAATGCATCCGATATCTGGTCGGCTACCTTGTCCGGATGACCTTCAGATACACTCTCAGAAGTAAATAAATAAGACATTATTGATGGGTTTTAAATAATTAGGTATGCAAATATAAGTTTGCCTGATGAAAATTTACAGGCGGGAATAAACAATTCTCAATCGCATTCTGAAACGGGTATGACTGCCGCCTCCTAGCCTTACCCTTCCCTGTGCCACCTGGTTGTGGTAAGATGGGGTGAGGTAATAGAGCTGATTGACCTTGTTATTGGGATAGGCCGGCGTGTACATGATCGAATCGTTGCTTGGGGCACTTAACCGCATTGTAAACGAGGTGTCTTTCCTTGTTACAATTCCCTGAACATAACGGGTCAGGTCAAAATTATACCCTGCAATCCGATCGTAGCCGGGCACGGTTTTATAAAAACGGTATCCGCCAAAAGTATAGGTATTGGGGCCTGAAGCAGAAATAGAATAGTCGTTGGGAATATTCCGGTTAAACTTGTTGGCCGAGTCGTAGATACTGAGCAGAAGTATTCCAGGCCCTTCCATATAACGATCGAGGGTCAGCAGGTTGGCATCATCCGGTACCTGTTCGGTGATCAGTTCTGCACGATGAATAATCCGGTTACTCATTTTATCCAGATTAGGCACACGCAAACGTGCATAGGTACCAGGATAGGTCTGAATATAAAGCAATGAATCCGGCCTTGGTGTAGTAGCCGTAGCAAACCTGGAAGCAACTTCACTTCCTCCGCGGCTGCGGGTAATGAAGTTGGCATCACCGCCCAGATAGGCATTAAAGCGGAAGTTCACTACATTGGTATCGCGGGTGGTGGCACCGGTAGTACTGGAACTGTAATACAAAGACAGTTTTGTATTGGTATCCAGCAGGTTTACATACAACAGGGCATTGGCCGGGTTGGAGGATGCTACTTTAAGGGCAAAACCACCAAAATGGGCCCGGAAAGTGGTATCCGATTTATAGGCATTTGTAGAGTCGTAGGTTTTCAGGAAACGGGTAGCCACCTGATTGTTCAGGCGAATCCGGATCTGGTTAGTCGCATTCTCGTACCTGTTTTTTACAGAATCACCCAGTCGCCTGATGTCGAGGGTAACCGGGTTCCCCAATGCTCCAACGGTGGAAATATTGTAACGGGAAGGATAATTGGCCGGGTAAACGATATAAGGATCCAGGGGTGTGCTGGTACTGATTTCTTCCACGCTCAGGATCAGCGGTTGTGTGGAATCTCCATAGAATCTTCTGTAACTGAGGATCAATACTGCAGAATCTGCAACAATGCTGTCTTTGGTACCGGGAACCGCAAAAGGGAACTGGGTGGGAAACAGCTCAAAATTCATGGAAGCAGTGGTACTACCAAACAAGGGATCATTGGTAATTGCACCCAGTACATGTTCATCCTGTTTGTAAATACGGGTAGTATCGGGATGCTCGAAATTATCGGTTACGAGTTCTAACGTTGTATCAAAGGTATTCACCCCGTCAACAACGGGAATTAATCCTCTTCCCAGTTCGGTGGAAGTGATCCTGGTACAGGCTGCAGCAGTAAATACAATTAGTAAAATAGCGATACTACGCAGTGTAGAAGTTGAATGCATGTTCTGGAAATTACTTACCCGCAAGGTCGTTGTACAATTCTAAATACTCTGTTAAATCAGAATCCCATCCTTTGAATGGAACTACTTTTTTACCCTTCACTTTGGAGAACTCTTCCACCAGCTTTTTATCGATATCATCTGCCCCGAAAGAAATGGCATCTGCAAAATGAGCGCCTCCCTTGAACATTGCGGTGTTGGTAGTTTCCTTAAATGGTTCCAGGTCTTTGCCTTTAATATTGGCATTGATGATGGCCTTTTTCAGAAAATCTGCACCCAGCTTTTCCTTGAATGTATTGGAGCCAATGGTAAATACCACTTTGCTGTTTCCGAATACGGGTTCTTTTTTGTAAGCTGTTTTAATATATGCCGGAATTAATCCGGTCATCCATCCACTACAATGAATGATGTCCGGAGGCCAACCGAATTTTTTTACAGTTTCGAGTGCACCCTTACAAAAGAAAACAGTTCTCAGATCATTATCAGGGCACCACACTTCGTTTTCGTCATGAAAAATCTGCTTTCGCTTAAAAAAGTCTTCGTTCTCCAGAAAATAAACCTGCAGGCGTGCGTTGGGCAGTGAAGCCACTTTAATCTGCAGCGGATAGTCGTCGTTGTCTACTGTAACATTAATACCCGATAAACGAACCACTTCGTGCAGACGGTGCCTGCGTTCATTAATGACCCCAAACCGGGGCATAATGCATCTCACTTCCAACCCACTGTCATTGCTTTTGATCGCCAGTTTGTTAATTACCTCCGCAAACTCGGTTAACTCCAGATACGGCGACATCTCCGTGGCAATGAATAAAATCCTTTTCTTTGTTGACATTAGCACACTTTTTTTACAAACCTTGCCGTGAATAAGGGGGCAAAGTTACGAAAAATAAGGCGGAATGCAAGAATTAGGAGATTAAAGACTGATTATCAGTAAATTATAATTCATTTTTGATATATTAGCCGGGTCATCCGGAGAACTTAATTACCTTTGTATTTTCCCAAAACCAGATCATTTCACAAGTGCAATAAGCAGGCTGTCATGAAAATAAAATGGATATCAGTCATTCAATATATTATCTTTTTGGGTATTGGTATTTTTTTGGTTTGGTGGAGTTTGCATCAGATTCCCGATGAAAAATGGGCCGATTTCAAAGGCTCCCTGAAATCTGCCAATTACTGGCTCATGATTCCGGTTTTTCTGATTCTTTCTTCCAGCCACATTATCCGCGCCATGCGCTGGAAAATACTGATGAAACCCATGGGCTATTCGCCCGGAATCATCAATGTTTTTTTTGCTGTGATGATCGGTTACCTGGCCAATCTGGCCATCCCACGGTTGGGAGAAGTGCTGCGTTGCACCATCCTGTCGAGGTACGAAAAAATTCCTGCGGATAAACTGATCGGAACCATTCTGGTAGAGCGGGCTTTCGACGTCATCTGCCTGGGAATTGTTTTTGTTGTGGCATTTATCAGCCAGTATGATGTCATTGGCGGATATGCCCTTGAGCTGTTCCACGATGCGTTCGAAAGCAGGAGTGGCCGGTTTTCCGCACAAAAGATCATCATCACGCTTAGTATATTGGTCCTTACCCTTACCGCAATATTCTTCCTGTTTAAAAAACTGAACCATTTAAGCATTGTTACCGCTGTTAAAAAAATGATCCGTGGCGTATGGGAAGGATTGATCAGCATCAGAAACCTGCAGCAAAAAGGATTATTTCTGTTGTACAGTGGCGCCATCTGGGCCTTGTATATTGGCGGCACCTGGGTTGGTTTATGGGCTACTGCCGGAACTGAAGGGCTCGGACTTCCTGCGGCCATTTCCTCACTGGCATTTGCCAGTATCGGCATGATCATCACGCCCGGAGGAATTGGTGCCTATGCGTTTTTCCTGGCCAAAGTGCTGGAAAAAAATGGCGTTTCATTCGAAATCGGATTTGCCAATGGAACGCTGCAATGGTTTGCCCAGTTCATCATCATATTAATTGTAGGATTTGTTTGTTTAGGGCTCTTACCCTGGTACAATAAAAAAAGTGCAGAATGAAAGCAATAGAAGCCATTCCCAAAAAAATATTCAACCTCTCAGATTTACAAAGACAGATTGCAGCCTGGCGGGTGAGCGGTAAAACAATAGCCTTCACCAATGGTTGTTTTGATATCCTGCATGAGGGACATATTTTTTCGCTGAACCAGGCCGCCAAAGAGGCGGATTTTCTGGTACTAGGCGTAAACAGCGATGCCAGCGTAAAAAAACTGAAGGGGCCGGATCGCCCGGTCAATAACGAAAAAAGCAGGTCGCTGATCCTCAGCAACCTGGAAGTAGTCGACGCAGTGATTATTTTCAATGAAGACACGCCTCTCGAGCTCATACTGGCGCTGATGCCCGATGTGATTGTAAAGGGAGGCGATTATACCATCGAACAGATTGTAGGCGCCAAAGAAGTGATGGCCAATGGCGGAAGGGTGGTCATCAACCCCATCGTAGAAGGATTCTCCACCACCGGCATCATACAGCAAATCAAGTCTTCCTATTCGTAATATCCTTTCCGGAGATGCATTTTTCTTAACACAGGAACATGTTCAACTGAATTAAATTTGAAACATGACTAAAAGACCCTTGATTCAGAGAGATATCAGCTGGCTGAGTTTTAATGCGCGCGTTTTACAGGAGGCCAACGACCCAACGGTTCCTTTGAAAGAACGGATCCGGTTTCTGGGCATTTATTCCAACAATGCTGATGAATTTTTTCGGGTGCGGGTTGCCACGTTGAAACGCATGATCGAATTTTCGGAGAAGCGGAAAAAGCTGAACATGCACATGGAAGTGGATCCCCAACAAATCCTCGACCAGATTCAGACCATTGTATTGCGGCATCAGAATGAATTCAACCGTATCTGGGCAGGCATTGTGCAGGAACTAAAGAAGGAAAAAATCAGCATTGTTACCGAAAAGCAACTGAACAGGGAGCAAAAGCTTTTTGTAAAAAAATTCTTCGATGAGCAGGTTCGTTCCAATATTATTCCGCTCATGATCGAGAGTTTGCCCCAACTCCCCTATCTCCGCGATAAAAGCATCTACCTGGGTGTGGTCATGCGCAAAAAAAGCTCGGCCTACCACCAGAAATATGCCCTGATCGAAGTGCCGGCCAAAGCCGTTGGCCGTTTTATTATACTACCTTCTTCTTCAGGCGAAAAAAAGATCATTCTGATCGAAGACATCATCCGCTTTAACCTTCCGGTGATCTTCTCCTATTTTGAATACGATTATTTTGATTCGCATATTTTCAAAGTAACCAAGGATGCGGAGATCGATCTGGACAACGACATCAGCACCAGTTTTGCAGAAAAAATAGAAAAGGGCGTCAAGAACAGAAGAAAGGGAAAGCCGGTTCGGTTTGTGTACGATAAAGAAATGGATGCGGGGCTACTGGAATACCTCATCAGGAGACTGAACCTGAACCGGAAAAGCAATATCATTCCTGGCGGACGTATACACAACTTCCGGCACTTTATGGATTTCCCGGATGTATTCAACAGTAAGAATACCCGCAGGGAATCCTTTATTCCTTCAGCGCTTCAGAGTGCACAACGTGTTACGGATATTATTTTGAAGCAGGATGTAATGCTGCATTTTCCCTATCACTCCTTTGATCCGTTAATTGATTTGCTGAGAGAAGCCGCCATGGATCCGGATGTACTTTCCATTAAAATCACTGCCTACAGGCTGGCTTCGAATTCAAAAATCATCAATGCCCTGGTGAATGCCTCCCGCAACGGAAAGGAAGTGGTGGTTATGCTGGAACTGAAAGCCCGCTTCGACGAGGAAGCCAACCTGGAATGGAAGAATATACTGGAGGAAGAAGGGGTAAAAGTGTTGCTGGGCGTTCCCAAAATGAAGATTCATGCCAAATTGTGCATCATCAAAAAGAAAAAAGGGACCAAGATTGTTCAATATGGATTTGTAAGTACAGGAAACCTGAACGAAAAGACCGCTAAAATTTATGGAGACCATTGTCTGCTTACCAGCAACGGTAAAGTAATGGCCGACATCAACCGGATCTTCCGATACCTCGAAAACTGGAAGCTGGGCATGCGCAATCTCCAGCTTTGTAAAACCCTGTGGGTTTGTCCGGTGAATATGAGAAGTCAGATCATACAGCTGATAGATAAGGAAATCAAAGCTGCAAAAGCCGGTATAGAAGCGCGCATCATCATCAAAGTAAATTCGCTGAGCGATTCACTGCTGATCGATAAGTTATACCATGCAGCCGTTGCGGGTGTGGAAATCCGGATGGTCGTAAGGGGAATATTCTGCCCGATCATTGAGCACAAAAAATTCAAACAGCCCATCAGCGCCATCAGCATTGTGGACGAATACCTGGAACATGCAAGGGTGCTCATTTTCCACAATCAGGGAGAGGAGAAAGTATTCATTTCAAGTGCCGACTGGATGGTGAGGAACCTGGATCACCGGGTTGAAGCGGCTGTTCCTGTTCTGGATCCAGTGATTAAGCAGGAATTGATTGATATTATCCACATTCAATTAAGAGACAATGTAAAAGCCAGAATCCTCAACAATGAATTATCCAACAACTATGTACCTTCCGTTGGTAAAAAGAGGATTCGTTCCCAAATAGAAACTTATCATTATTTGTTTAAGAAAAATCAGACCAGAAAGTGAGGTTAGCCGCAATTGATATAGGCAGTAACGCAGCGAGATTGCTGATTGTTGAAGTGGGTTACGACAAAAACGGCCACCCGCTGTTCAACAAGCTCAACCTGGTAAGGGTGCCTTTGCGGCTGGGTTTCGATGTGTTTGAGCGCGGAGAAATTTCCAAAGAGAAAAGGGGAATGATTCTGCAAACGATGAAAGCATATCGTCATTTACTGAATGCGTATGAAGTCAATGACCATTCCGTGATCATCTGTGCAACCAGCGCCATGCGGGATGCAGCCAACAGCGCCGATATCATCCGAAAGGTAAAACTCGAAACCGGACTGGAAATATCGATCATCAGCGGTGATCTGGAGGCCTCCATTATTTACGAGAACCATATTGCCGAAAATATGGATACCAGCAACAGCTATCTCTATATAGATGTGGGCGGTGGAAGTACGGAACTGACCTTCTTTTCGGATGGCAGACTGTTGTTCAAAAAATCTTTCAATATCGGAACCATCCGTCTGCTGAAAGATATGGTAGAAGACCCGCTCTGGAACGAAATGAAAGACTTCATTAAGTCTGGCACCAAGGGGTACAAAAAAATAATTGCCATTGGTACCGGAGGAAATATCAACAAGGTTTTTTCGCTCAGCAAGAAGAAGGATGGCAAACCCCTTACCCTGGATCTGCTGAAAGATTATTACAAGGAAATTTCCAGCTTTTCACTGGAAGACAGAATCAATGTGTACAAGTTGCGCCGCGACCGGGCCGATGTAATTGTGCCGGCCCTGCAGATTTACATCAATGTAATGCGGTGGGCAGAAGCAGAAGACATTTATGTGCCCAAAATAGGATTGGCCGACGGACTGGTTCAGCACCTGTATTACGAATTGGAATCCCGGGGTGTCAGGTATTTGAAGATTTGAGGCTCCTTTCACCGATAGAGAACAACCTTTCGTCCGATTTTAGGAGGGGAATAAAGCCACTTGGTTAAATTTGACTAACTGATCAATCATAAACATCCGCCCATTGTCCCCTATACGTCATAAGAAGAAACTGGTTCCGGTCATTGCCCATGTGGCCGCCTGGGTCTGCTTTTTTGCACTGCCCTACCTGGTATTCTTTCCGGGACTGCGCGATTTTAGTATGAGCAATCATACCCTTATGTTTATCATCATCTGTGATGTGTTGCTGATCGGCTTTTATTATCTGAACACAGAGGTACTGATCCCCAAATACATGGTAAACGAAAAATGGGTACCCTACCTGTTGTGGATCATTGCCTGCCTGTTGTTCTTTGTAATTGTTCCAAGACATATTGCCACCCTGATTGTACCACCCGAAAATTTCCTACCACCACCCGGCACCAATGGCGAACGAATGGCCATGGATCCGGAACGGCAAAGACTCATGCGGGCCAGAAGAAGAAGCAGCAACAACTACTTCAATACAGCCATCTTTTTACTGGTAATGACGGTGGGAACCTGTATTACTGTAGTTCAGCGCTGGCTCAAAACCGAGCAGCACAGAAAAGATGCGGAAAATGAAAAACTGAATACCGAACTGTCCTTTTTAAAATCGCAGGTTAATCCGCATTTCTTCTTCAATACGCTGAACAATATTTATTCGCTGGCCATTATCCGGAGTGAAAAAACAGCACCTGCGGTAATGAAGCTCTCCGCCATCATGCGCTATATACTTACAGAAACAGAAAGAGACCGCGTACCCCTTTCCAATGAAGTTGAGTTCATTCACAATTTTATAGACCTCCAACAGGTTAGGCTTACCGAGAAGGTAAAGCTGGATTTTTCGATCACCGGCAATATCGGAGAGTTGCTGATTGCCCCGCTGATCTTTATTCCGTTTGTGGAAAATGCTTTTAAATACGGAATCAGTACCAAGGAAGCGAGCAGCATTCAAATTCAGATTGAAGCAAAAGATCGCGATATTTTTTTTACTTCAACCAACTTCATTGTGCAATCCGAAAACACCATGATGGAGAATACCGGAATAGGCATCAACAATGTTAAACGCAGACTGGAACTGCTTTATCCGGGTAAGCATACCCTGCAGACAGAACAAAAGGGCTGCTATTATTACGTAAATCTGCACATCAATACAGCATCATGATTAAGTGTATAGCAATAGACGACGAACCACTGGCACTACAGGTAATTGAGGAATACTGTGGTCGCATTTCATTTCTGAAACTGGAAAAAACGTTTACCAATACAGATGAGGCCAGGGAATACCTGAAACAAACCAAAATTGACTGTTTGTTTCTGGACATACAGATGCCCGACATCAACGGAATGCAATTTTACAAGAGCCTGCCCGAAGATAAACCCGTGGTCATTTTCACGACCGCTTACAAGGATTATGCTGTAGAAGGTTTTTCGGTGGATGCTGTGGATTATCTGCTCAAGCCCTTCGAATACGACCGCTTTCTGAAAGCCTGCTATAAAACCAAGGAATACCTTGAATTCTTAAGCAACCAGGAACTGCAGCTGAATTCCATCTTCATTAAGGTGAACTACGAGATCATGAAGATCAATCTCAAAGACATTGAATTAATTGAAGCGCTGGACGATTACATCAAAGTTTACATCAAACCAACTCCTGTACTGACCCTCATGACCCTGAAAAGTATAGCGGAAAAGCTGCCTTCCAGGGATTTTTTACGGGTACACAGGTCGTTTATTGTACCGATACACAAGGTCGAAAAATTCAGCAAAACCAAGATTGTGGTAGCCGGAAAGGAAATTCCGATCGGCAGCAGCTACAATACGGTGTACGACCAGTTGATGGCCGCCTCTAAAATGGGGTAATTCCGCCGAAAAACATAGAAACTTATTCTTGCTTTTGCAACGCCACAGGGGGTTAATCCTTACCTTTGCGTCAAATTACGACTGCATGCAATTCTTAGAACAACTTGGCATTCAGACAGCCAACAAAGGAGTATCAACAGGTACCAAATGGATCGAAAGCAATGGTGCAACCATTGACTCTTTTTCTCCCGTAGACGGCAAAAAAATCGGCAGCACCGTAGCCGCAGATAAAGCCGCTTACGAACAAGTGATTAACCAGTCATTGAGTGTTGCCAAAGAATGGCAGAAATGGCCCGCGCCTAAAAGAGGTGAAGTAGTTCGCCAGGTGGGTGATGCACTGCGCCAGTACAAAGAGCCGTTGGGCAAACTGGTAAGTTATGAAATGGGTAAAAGCCTGCAGGAAGGATATGGTGAAGTACAGGAAATGATTGATATCTGTGATCTGGCAGTAGGATTATCCCGCCAGTTGTTCGGACAAACCATGCACAGTGAGCGCCCTACACACAGAATGTATGAGCAGTGGCATCCATTGGGTATTGTAAGCATCATCTCTGCATTCAACTTTCCGGTTGCTGTATGGAGCTGGAATGCTGCATTGGCTTGGATTTGCGGCAACACCACCATCTGGAAGCCCAGCGAAAAAACACCACTTTGCGGTATTGCCGTACAAAAAATAGTTGCCGAAGTATTTGCAAAAAACAATGTACCTGAAGGGGTAAACTGTCTGGTACAGGGCGCAAGGGAAGTAGGTGAATGGATGAGCAAGGATACCCGGATTCCGCTGGTATCAGCTACCGGTTCTACCAGAATGGGTAAGGAACTGAGCGCAACGGTTGCAGCAAGACTGGGCAAAAGCCTGTTGGAACTGGGTGGTAACAATGCCATCATTGTTTCTCAGCATGCCGACCTCGATATGTCTCTGATTGGCGCAGTGTTTGGAGCGGTAGGTACTGCCGGCCAGCGTTGCACCACCACCAGAAGACTGATCATACACGAATCTGTGTTTGATACATTCACTGCAAAACTGGTTAAAGCCTACGCACAGCTGCGCATTGGTGATCCATTGGATACAAAAAATCACGTTGGTCCGTTGATCGATACCGCAGCGGTAAATATGTACCTGAGCGCTATTGAACAGTGTAAGGCACAGGGTGGTAAGTTCCTGGTAGAAGGAGGCGTTGTTACAGGACCTGGCTATGAAAGTGGTTGCTATGTAAAACCATGCATTGCTGAGGTAACCAACGACCTTGCAATTGTACAACATGAAACCTTTGCTCCTATTTTATATGTAATGAAGTACAGCACCCTCGATGAAGCCATTGCCATGCAAAACGGTGTTCCACAGGGATTGTCTTCGGCCATCATGACGCTGAACCTGCGGGAGGCAGAACAGTTCCTCTCTGCACAGGGAAGTGATTGTGGTATTGCCAACGTCAATATTGGTACCAGTGGGGCAGAAATTGGTGGTGCATTTGGAGGCGAAAAAGAAACAGGCGGTGGAAGAGAAAGCGGAAGCGATGCCTGGAAAGCCTACATGCGCAGACAAACCAATACTATTAACTGGGGCAACAGTTTACCACTGGCCCAGGGTATTCAATTTGATTTATAATCAACCACTCCGGAAACAATCTTCCGGAAATGCATATAAAAAGCCGACCGAAAATGTTCCGGTCGGCTTTTTTATTTAGCTATGGGCTGGTTTATCTGGCCTGAAATACCCGAACCCAGTCTACTTCCATGGTTGCAGGAAAGATTGCATCATCCACCCCTTTTCTACCACCCCATCCCCCACCAATGGCCAGGTTCAGGATCAGGAAAAAAGGCGCATCAAAGGGCCATTCTCTTACAGTAAGGTGCTCGTTACGGATTTGATTGTACACCACGCCATCCATGATAAAATCAATTTTCTCCGGCGTCCATTCTATTGCATATACATGAAAGCGTGTATAAGGATCCGCTGTATAAATGGCTTTGCTCTTTTGTGTTCCTTTGATGTGATTGTAAGCCTCGGAATGAATGGTGCCATAGATGCTGTCTTTTTCATAGCCCACATGTTCCATGATGTCGATTTCTCCGCAAGCCGGCCAGCTGATCGAATCTATATTGGTTCCAAGCATCCAGATAGCCGGCCAGGTACCTCTTCCGGCAGGAAGTTTGGCCCTCACTTCAAAACGGCCATAGGTAAAGGCTGCCTTGTTCCTGGTCTGCAGCTTGGAAGAAGTATAGGATTTGTTTTCCCTGTTTTCCTTACTGGCAATGATCCTGAGCACGCCATTGGATACCACCGCATTCATGGTATCATTGGCCGTATAATATTGCAGTTCATCGTTGCCGCCTCCGTGTGCACCGGGATGATATCCCCATTTGCTGGTGTCTGGCAAACCCTGGTAATTGAATTCATCGCTCCATACCAGTTTCCATCCGTTTCTGGTGAGTGTTTTCGGCATCAGTTCCAGCAATAACTCGGGTTCATTGGTGGTGATGAATTCAAACTCATTGGCCATCAGCCACTCCATGGTTTCTGCATCATTCACCGTCCAGGCATTCAAAGCAATGCCGAGTTTTTTGGCAGCAGTAATCCATTCGGGGTATTTCTTAAACACAGAATAATGATAATCGGCGCCGGTAATGCCATCTGCCTTCAGTTGTTCAGGCGAGCGGTCACCGTTCAGGTACTGGGTAGGAACACCAGGCTCCAGTGCAACTATCTTCTTCAGAATATCATAATCAAAACTGATGTAGACCACCCGCTCTCTTGCACGCAATTCGTGCACCAGGGCTACTGCTTTTGCTGCAATGCGCTGCCCTCTTTCCTTGCTGACTTCCGAAGGTTTTATTTCACAAACCAGCCGGGTAGCGGGATTGTTTTCCATACCGGCCAGTAAATATTCCCGGAGCGTGGGCAGTTTTTCACCGTTGGAAAGGGGATGCCGGATCAAGTCGGCATAGGTGGTTTCTTCAATCGGCAATTTTTTGTAATGCGGATCATGATTGATGATCAGCGAATCGTCCGAAGTCATTCTTACATCAAACTCCGAGCCGGTACATTTCAAGGCAATGGCCTGTTTCAGCGCTGCAATGGAATTTTCAGGAAGCTTGTTTTGCTTGAAAGCGCCCCGGTGGGCCACTACAATATTATTGGCAAAAGCAACAGGCGCCTGACTCCGGGGCTTTAGGATGCCGCAGGAAGCCAGAGAAACAATCAGTAAACTACTAACAGCAATACGTATCATAATCGGGCATATATCATTGTGCCCACAATTTAATCATTGAAGTGTAGATTACGATATACTTTATTTCAACGGATCCGCTGTTGTTGCTGCATTAAAGCGGAGTTCCGGAAAAATTAAAGTTGAGTGAAAACTGGTGAAACATCTGTTGCTGGTAAAAGCCGGTGGCATAACGGATCTGCAGTTTTCGCAGCAGTATTCCCACACCACAGGTAAATCCGTTCAAACCTCCGGTGGCTCCAAATACGTTCAGGTCCTGCCTTCTGAGAAAATTATAGCCAAGATTCAACTCAACAAATTCGGATAAATCAATCTGTGAAGAGAGTACCAGGTGCGAAAAAACCTTCTGCAATCCATTACTCCTGAGATCACCTTCTGCTGCATTAAATGCCGTGTCGTTGTACCGGATGTTCAGGCGGTGCAGATGGTGTGCCGTTAAAGAAAACTGTACGGGTGCATTGGCGAGTTTTTTACTGATTCCGGCCTGAACATCAAAGGGTAGTTCTTCTTTCTGTTTACCCGGTTCATAAGTGCGAAGCTGCACACCCATGTTCTTCACCACCACGGCAGCCTGAAACAGGGCTGCCGTATCCGTATAGGTTAATCCGACATCCGCAGCCATTCCCGTAGACCGGTATGCACCGTATTCGGAACGGATCAGTTTGGCACTGACCCCGATCCTGAACCGCTCCAGGTATTGTGTGGAAGCCATCAGCTGCACCATATAATCGTTTGGCCGAATGCTACCCAGGATATTTCCGGAAGCATCTGTTTGTACCAGACTTCCGTAATTGAGGTATTGAACTCCAATGCCAATATTCAGACCGGGCCGGTCCAGCCAAAATGCCCCGGTAGCACTGTAATGACGAATACCTGCAACAAAGGAATTAAAGGAAGTATTCACCTGGCGGTGCATTTTCTGGCGAAGCAATGCAGGATTGTGAAAGGCCATGCCCACATCGTTGCCCATGGAAGAAATGTTTACACCGCCCAGGGCAGAAAGCTGTGCTGTATTCGGTTGCGTAAGGAAATTAAAAACAGCATTGCCACCAAGCGTCTGCGCTGCAGGCCTGGTGGCAGAGTATAAAATGATGATGAGCAGTAGTATCCTTTTTTGCATCCGGTATTAAAACTAATACAATTCTGCAAGGAAATTAAATGGTTACACCAATGCGTAATCCAGTACCTGCTGCATGGTCTTTACATAATGAAAATGCAGTCCTTTGATGAAATTGCCATCGATCTCTTCCACATCTTTCTGGTTCATATTGCAGAGTACAATTTCCTTCAGACCCGCCCGCTTGGCTGCCAGCACTTTTTCCTTAATGCCTCCTACAGGAAGCACTTGCCCGCGCAGCGTTATTTCGCCGGTCATGGCCAGGAATGGTTTCACTTTTCTGCCAGTAAAAGCTGAGGTTAAAGAGGTCAGCATGGTGATACCTGCACTGGGTCCATCCTTGGGTACAGCTCCTTCCGGTACATGCACATGAATATTCTTCTTTTGGAACAGCTCCGGATCAATTCCGAGTTTTTTGGCATTGGCCTGTATATAGCTCAGGGCAGTGGTAGCACTTTCCTTCATTACATTGCCGAGGTTACCGGTAAGCCTCAGCTCTCCCTTGCCATCGCTCAGAATCGTTTCGATAAAGAGGATATCACCCCCCACATAGGTCCAGGCCAGACCAACCACCACGCCGGGCATATTGGCTGTTTTATAAATTTCGTTGGTATACTTTGGTTGTCCGAGTATCTGCTCCACATCCCTGGCGGTAACATTCAGCTTTACTTTGTTCTTCATGGCCATTTCCTTGGCCTGGTAACGCATAACGGAAGCCAGCTGGCGGTCGAGTTCCCGAACACCACTCTCGCGGGTATATTGTTCTATGATTTTTTCCAGTACCTTATCACTGATCTTGAAATTCACATTGGCAAGGCCATGCGCTTCCTTCTCCTTTGGAACCAGGTGGCGCTTTGCGATCTCTATTTTCTCTTCAATCGCATACCCGCTGAGGTCAATGATTTCGAGGCGGTCTCTTAAAGCAGGCTGAATATTTTGAAGGTTATTGGCCGTAGCAATAAACAGCACTTTACTGAGATCGTATTCCAGTTCCAGGTAATTATCGTAAAAAGTATGGTTCTGTTCAGGATCCAGTACCTCCAGCAAAGAAGAAGACGGATCTCCTTTGAAATCGGAACCAATCTTATCAATTTCGTCGAGGATCATCACCGGGTTGGAAGATTTGCACTTCCGGATATTCTGAACAATTCTTCCGGGCATGGCACCAATATACGTTTTACGATGACCGCGGATTTCACTTTCATCGTGCAGACCGCCCAGACTCAAGCGCACATATTTTCTGCCGATGGCATGTGCAATGGAACGGCCCAGGGAAGTTTTACCGATTCCGGGAGGACCCAGAAAACAAAGTATCGGACTCTTCATATCGCCCTTCAGTTTCAGTACAGCCAGGTATTCCAGTATCCGGCTCTTGATCCTGGTCATACCATAATGATCGGCATCCAGTATTTTCTTGGCGTTCTTTAAATCGTAGTTGTCTGCTGTGTAATCGTTCCAGGGCAGATCCAGCATCAGGTCGAGGTGATTGTATACCACCGAATAATCCGGAGTAGTAGCGTGCATGCGCTCCAGCTTCTGAATACCAGCCTGAAAGGCTGCTTTGGCGGCTTCGGGCCATTTCTTGGCCTCCGCCTTTTTCTTCATTTCGGCAATTTCCCTTTCATTGGTATCACCCCCGAGTTCTTCCTTAATGCTTTTCAGTTGCTGCTGCAGAAAATAATCCCGCTGCTGCTTATCCAGCTCTGTTCTGGTTTTGTTGGTTACCTTGTCTTTCAGTTCGGCAAACTGCAGCTCCCGTTGCAGAATATGAATTAGCCTTACCGCACGTTCGTTGGTATCGTTGATCTCCAGCAATGTTTGTTTTTCTTCCAGCACACTGTTCAGGTTGCTGCTCACAAAATTGATCAGGAAGGCAGGCTGCTCAATATTTTTCAATATGATGGCAGCTTCTGTCGGAAGATTGGGAGACAACTGTATGATTTGTGTAGCAAGGTCTTTAATGGTGCTGACATAAGCTTCAAAATCGGGTGTCTGCGGCGCTTCATCTTCTGCCAGTAAACGAATGGATGCTTTAAAATAAGGATCTTCACTCAGCATCTCCAGCCACTCAAATCTTTTCTTACCCTGGATAATGATGGTGGTACCCCCGTCGGGCATTTTGATGAGCTTCACCACCTTGGCCACGGTACCTATTTTACAAAGATCCTTGGGTTCCGGCTCTTCGATATTGGAATCTTTCTGGGCAATTACCCCAATCAGTTTATCCGCTTTATAAGCATCAGTTACTGCTTTGATGCTTTTATCCCTGCCTACAGTGATCGGCAAAACTACTCCCGGGAACAATACGGTATTGCGCAACGGTAAAATCGGCAGTTCATCAGGGATCACTATAGCCTTGTCCTGCTCACTCTCCTGCTCATTCATCGGAATAATCGGCATGAAATCGGTATCATCGTCGGCCCTGAATCTGAATTTATCTTTCAACATAGCTATTTCTTTAGTCAAAATGTCACCATTCCTGTCTCAAACAGGGGTACAAGAGTCTTTCCCTGATAAGGACAATTTTAATGCCATTGGGCCAAAACAAAAAAACTGGTACAAACTGGCACAAAAAAAATCCTCCCGATTCTATCGGGAGGACCTTCTTGCAAGAAGTAATATAAAGTAACGAGTACTTAGTATTAACTTATTTAGCAGCAGCAGTATCAGTTGCAGCTTTAGTAGTGTCTACTGCAGCAGCAGCAGTATCTACAGTTGCAGCAGCAGTGTCTACAGTCACAGCAGCGGTGTCGGTAGTTGCTTCAGTTTTTTCAGCATTGTTACAAGCAGTCATTAAACCTGCTACAGCCAGAATTGCGAATACTTTTTTCATTTGTACTTGTTTTTTTGTTTTTACTGTGCGCAAAGATAGCGTTCAGGATGAATTTTACAAATTTTAACGTTACTTTTTTACTTTTTCCTGAAAAATATGCGTAAAGGCACCCCTTTGAAGTCAAAATTGGCCCTCAATTGGTTCTCCAGGTAATTCTTATATGGCATTTTTATATCATCCGGGAAGTTGGTAAAAAAGGCAAAAGAGGGTACATGAGTGGGCAATTGGGTCACAAATTTAATCTTGATGGAATGTCCGCGTACCACCGGAGCATGGTAATTGGCAATGGCCTTCAGCATCACTTCATTCAGTTCAGAAGTCGCAATTCTCCGGGTTTTGCTTTCATATACCTGTAAAGCCAGCTCAATGGCCTTGAAAATACGGGTCTTCTCCTTTACGGAAATAAAAAGGATCGGCACATCACTGAATGGTGCCAGTTTCTGCTTCAGCAGCCTTTCATAATCCCTTGCTGTATTGGTTTCCTTTTCTACCAGGTCCCATTTGTTCACCAGTACCACAATACCCTTACCCTTACGGGCTGCCAGGCTGAAAATGGTGATGTCCTGGGCGGTGATGCCTTTGTGGGCATCAATTACCAGCAAGCACACATCTGCTTCATCCATTGCTTTAATGGCGCGGATGATGGAATAAAATTCGAGGTCGTCTTTTTCCTTGCTCTTTTTACGGATACCTGCGGTATCGATCAGCATAAACTCTTTCTGAAAGAGTTTATAGTGGGTGTGAATGGTATCCCGGGTAGTTCCTGCAATATCGCTCACGATGGTGCGCTCCTCCCCGATCAGGGCATTCAGCAACGAAGACTTTCCAACATTGGGCTGGCCAATGATGGCAAATTTGGGCAGGGTATTTTCCCGAACCGTATCTTCTGCATCTTCCGGCTTGATAGGAGCCACTACGGCATCCAGCAAATCACCCGTGCCGCTGCCGGAAATACTGCTGATAAAAAAAGTATGTTCAAAACCCAGGCTGTAAAACTCAGTGGCTTCCAGTTCTCGGGTTCCGTTGTCTACCTTGTTCACCACCACATATACAGGCTTGCTGCTTCTGCGCAGCAGATCCGCCATGGCTTCATCCAGATCGGTAATGCCCGTAGCCACATCCACCATAAAAATGATGGCATTGGCTTCATCAATGGCAATTTTCACCTGCTTACGGATCTCTGTTTCAAAAATATCTTCACTCTGCGGAACAAAACCACCGGTATCAATCAGGTTGAACGTTTTACCGTTCCAGTCGGCCACGCCATACTGCCTGTCGCGGGTAACTCCGCTGATATCATCTACAATGGCCTTTCGCTGCTCCAGCAAACGGTTGAAGAAGGTGCTCTTTCCCACATTGGGCCGGCCTACTATTGCAACAGTGTAACTCATTTCTTTTATGCTTGTTTGAGGTAATCAGTACCATTATTGGTACCCATATTCTTTTAATTGTAAATCGTTGTCGCGCCATTTGGGGCGAACTTTTACAAACAGTTCCAAAAATACCTTCCTTTGCAGGAAAGCTTCAATGTCTCTTCTGGCATCCATACCAATCTGGCGAATCATTTTACCCTTGTCGCCAATGATGATGGCTTTCTGGGTTTCTCTGTGCACAATGATATCGGCCTGTATTTTTACCAATGTATCTTTCTCTTTAAATTCATTCACCAGCACAGCAGTGTGATAAGGAATTTCATCGGCAAACAGTTCATAGATTTTTTCGCGGATCATTTCTGCAACAAAAAATTTCGTTGGCAGATCGCTCAAATCGTCTTCACTGTAAAAAGGTTGCCCTTCGGGCAGCAGTTCCAGTATGGCAGCCAGTAATTTATTCAGGTGCAGCTTTTCGAGGGCTCCGATTTTAATGAGTTTTTTGCAATAAGGTTTGTCTTTGAAAAAAGCTTCCGCCTGGGCAATTCTGCCATTGCCTGCAATGTCGATTTTGTTCAGTACCACCAGGGCAGGCACTTTCAGCTTCAGTGCCGAAAAAATGGCATCTACTTCCTCAAAAGATTCATTGGCATCCACCATCAGCAGGGCCACATCTGCATCTTCCAGGGCGCCTTTTACGGAATCCATCATCTTCTGGTGCAGCTTGTACCTGGGATCTATGATGCCCGGTGTGTCGGAAAAAATGATCTGGTACTCGCCGGGTTTGTTCAAAAAAGCCTTGATCCGGTGACGCGTGGTCTGCACTTTGGGCGAAACAATCGCCATCTTCTCGCCAATCAGAGCGTTGAGCAGCGTGCTTTTGCCGGCATTAGGTCTGCCGAATATGTTTACAAACCCGGATTTCATAGCTGTAATTTAAACTAAAAAAGCCTCCAAAGAGGCTTTTCGATGTGTTGCGAGGGGGGGGATCGAACCTCCGACCTTCGGGTTATGAGCCCGACGAGCTACCGCTGCTCTACCTCGCGATGTAATGAGGTGCAAAAGTAAGGCTGCGGAGGTCCCCTACCAAATATTATTTTAATTAATCTGCAGAACGATGTTTTACAGAGGAGGCACCGCTGCTGCTGATGTCGCGGATCAGCCCTTCTCCTTTATAAGAAATGCTGCTGGCACCACTGGCCCTGGCACTCAGTTCCTTTGTTACAGATATCTTTACGCCGGAGGCGCCGGAAGCATCAATTTTACAGTTACCGATTTTCAGGTCGTAGGCTTTCAGTGAACTGGCGCCGCTGCAGTTGATCTTGGCATTGTTGGCTTTCCCGCTCATTTTGCACTCGGAAGCGCCGCTGAGACCCAGTACCAGCTCATCAATCACCGCATCCATCAACAGGTCACTGGCACCCGACAACTCCAGTTTAAGTTCGGAAAGTTTTACCGGGCTGGTGAAGCGAACATTACAGGCGCCGCCGGCTTCCAGTTTATTCAGGTCTCTGAAGGTAACATATGCCTTAAATTTATTATTGGACCACTTCGACCTCCAGTTGAGCCCCTTTCCTTCAAAATAAATATGCAGAATATTGTCTTTTACTTCTGTCCGGATACGGTCGGTCAGTTCAGGATCGCCGGCACTGATGGCCACAGCTTCCTCCTTACCCTGGGAAATATAGAGATCTATGGCGCCGGATACTTCTATCCCACTGAAGCCGGATACTTTTCTGACCTGTGCATTGGCATCATATACCAGATTTTTTTCATCCTGAGCAAATCCAAGCGCTGCGGGGAACAGCAAGATCATCCACAAGAAATACCTTTTCATACGTTGTTTTTTATTGTAACGAAGATGTTGGAACAAAGTTACAGTTGCACATTTAAAACAATTTGATATTTTTGCGCTGTCCTCGGGGTGCTGGATCGGATTTTCCGTGACGGCTGAGAAATACCCGTTGAACCTGAACAGGGTAATTCCTGCGAAGGGAAGGTGTTCCACTTCTATAGCAGACCTCTCCTATTTGCAATCCCTGTTCCCATTTTTAAATTTTTAAACCATTGAAAAATGAAAAAAATGATGGGAACAACAGCCATTTTGCTATTCACCCTGGCACTGGCTGCTCTACCGGCAAAAAAAGTTTTAAAAGGCATTGTTACCGATGCGCAGACCAATGCCCCGATCGCTGGTGCACTGGTTGTGCTGGGCAACCAGCAAACACTCTCCAACGAAAATGGCATGTTCCATTTTACCCAACCGCCGGGCGGCAATTTCACCATCAGCAGCCTGGGTTACCGCAGCAGGACTTATCCATTACCTGCCAACTTAACGGAAACAGGAACCTATACACTCACACCAGTAAGCCTGTTTCTGCAACCCCTCGAAGTAAGATCTATCCGGGCCTCCGACAAAGCGCCTTTTACCAAAACCAATATTGGGAAAGAAGCCATTGCCAAACAAAACCTCGGACAGGATATTCCGTTTTTATTAAATCAGACCCCATCCGTGGTAGTGAACTCAGATGCCGGAAACGGCGTGGGCTATACGGGTATCCGGATTCGCGGCACAGATGCCACCAGGGTGAATGTTACCCTGAATGGTATTCCCTACAATGATGCCGAAAGCATGGGAACATTCTTTGTGAACCTGCCCGACTTCTCTTCTTCCGTGAACAGCATTCAGGTGCAGCGTGGGGTGGGTACTTCTTCCAATGGTGCCGGTGCATTTGGCGCCACACTCAACATGAGTACACATGAGTACAACGAGAAAGCCTATGTTGCACTGAACAACAGTTATGGTTCCTTCAATACCTGGAAGAATACCCTTAAAGCAGGGACCGGATTAATCGGCAAACATTTTCTGGTTGATGCGCGTCTGAGTAATATTTCGAGCGATGGCTATATAGACAGGGCCAGCAGCAGGCTTCGTTCTTTTTATCTGGGTACCGCATACATCAATCAAAAAACAGCCCTCCGTTTCAATGTTTTTTCGGGGCATGAAAAAACCTACCAGGCATGGTATGGTATAGATGCAGCAACGCTTGCAACCAACCGAAAATTCAATCCGGCAGGGATGGAAAAATCAGATGCCCCTTACAATAACCAGACAGACAATTATACACAAACACATTACCAGCTGTTCCTGAACCAGGCACTGGGTAGCGGCTGGTCGTTCAATACAGCCCTTTTTCTCACCAGAGGAAAAGGATATTATGAGGAATACAAGGCAGACCAGGCTTATTCCAAATACGGTTTACCGGATCTGGTAACCAGTGGCACCACCTATACATCCACCAACCTCGTAAGACAACGCTGGCTCGACAATTATTTCTACGGACAAATTGCATCCCTGCACTATAAATCGAACCGCAACGAGTTCACCATTGGGGGTGGATGGACGCAATATGATGGAAAACACATCGGAAAAATTACCTGGATGGAGCGGGGTACCGTTCCGGACAATTACCAATATTATCACCTGCCTGCCAATAAAAAAGACCTGAATGTTTATGCCAAATGGCAGCACCGTTTAACGACCAACCTTACTGGTTTTGCCGATCTGCAGTACCGGCATGTATCCCATACCATGAATGGTTTCAGCAACAACCCCGGACTGTTCATTTCCCGGAAATTCGATTTCGTCAATCCCAAAGCAGGACTCAGTTACCAGAAAAACGGATGGCAGGCATACCTGAGTCTGGCAATCGGAAGGAAAGAACCCAACAGGGAAGATTTTGAAGCCGGCCTGCTTGCACAGCCTGCGCATGAAACCCTGAAAGACTGGGAACTGGGCATAGAAAAGAAAGAGAGCAGGTATTCCTATGGAGTTACTTTCTACCACATGGACTACCGGAATCAGCTGGTACTCACCGGAAAGATCAACGATGTGGGAGCTTATACCAGAACCAATATTCCTTCCAGTTACCGCATGGGCGTTGAACTGCAGGGAGCTGCGGTGATCAGCCCCCGGATACAGGTATCCGGTAACCTTACCCTCAGCAAAAACAAGATCAAAAACTTCACAGAGTACATTGATAATTACGATGACGGCACTCAAATAACCCGGCAGTACAACAACACAGATATCTCCTTTTCTGCCAATACCATTGGAACGGCAGGCATACACATTATACCGGTGCAGCATGCGGAAATAAGCCTGCTCGGTAAATATGTAAGCAAACAGTACCTGGACAATACGCAGAATGAGAACAGAAAACTGAATGGTTATTTTACGCAGGATATCCGGGCCATCTACACCCTTCAGAAAAAAACATCCCGTGAAATTCAATTCATATTTCAGGTATACAACCTGTTCAACAAAAAATATGAACCCAACGGATATACGTTCAGCCATGTATACAGCGGAACACTTTCAACAGAAAACTATTATTATCCCATGGCAGGCAGACATTTTATGTTTGCTGTGAATATAAAGATTTGATCTCCCCCCCCCCCCGATGCCAACAAAAAAAGCTTCGTTCTTAATTGAACGAAGCTTTTTAAATATCGCAGATAACCGATAGAAATAAATTACTGTCCTACCAGGAATACGGCATTGGCAAAAAGCAGTTTGCCATTTTCCCAGAAATTACGGAACAGCAGATCATCGGAAATATATACTACAGAACCAGCACCCATGTCCTGTACACCCAGCAACAACCCTTCTTTTAATCTGGGCTTCAGTTTAGCTCCGGCGAATCCGGTAACATAAGCGTCTTTCTTAATGGTACCAACATTCCAGCCATCCTTCAGGAACTCATACAGGCTGTTGTCTTGCTTCAATGTGTAATAAAAATCAGGATACCCGAAAGCAAGTGGATGCGTGTTGTCCAGTTCTACTTTGTAAATAGCACCCGGAATGGAATTGGTGAGGTAATCTTTTTCACGGTCGCCATATTTCTTAACTGTGCTGTCTTCAGATTTACCATCGCCCCTGATGTCTTTTGCCTTGATGCCAAAATCGGCACCGGCAAGCACAGACACTGCATTTTCCATAGCAATGATTTTACCGCCGCTTCTTACAAAATCTTTCAACTTATCGGTCATAGCCTTATCGTTGAGGTTCCTGTAACCACCGTCTGGCAGTACCAGTACATGATAGTTTTTCAGGTTGATTCTTCCGAGATCCATTGCGTTCAGCATGCTCACAGGGTAGTCTAATTGCTGATCAAAATAATGCCAAACCTCACCTGCTCCCAGCGAAGAAGTCTGATCGCCGGTTATAACGGCTACTTTAGGCATTGCAGCAATATTTTTGATATCAGAAGAACCAAAGTCGGACCCCTTATCCATATAACCGGTTTCAACAGCAACCGCGGTAACATTGTTTTTTCTGCAGGCTTCGTTGGCAATCTGCAACCAGTTGGTATGACCATTGCTGGTTTTCAGCACAATGAGTGTACCTCTGTTGAAGTTTTTACTGTTGTAGGTAAATGGTTTTTCTGCAAAACGTACTTTAACACCATTCTTTAATAAATGTGCAAGCACTCTGGCGCTGCTGAAAGAATTGTACGGAATCAGTACCCCGTAATTGCTGTTTACCGCAGCTACAACGGCAGCCTGTTTGTTTGCCGTATTCACTTCCAGTTTCTCTTTTACAGCATATCCTTTTACACCGTATGCATAAGCAGCAGACCATGCAGTAATATCGTAGGTATTGGAATCGGATACCATTGTTTTGGGCTCCAGCAACACTTTTGCCATAACAGCGCTTTGCTGATATGTGCTTATGGCAACATGATGTCCCTCATCGGAAAAAGCATCCTCCTTACCGGTGAAGTAATTGTAGCCGCGGAAATTTTTGGTATTCAGGGTGCCAAACTCAATGCCATTTTGTTGCAATAACTGTTTTAAGGCAGCAATCTTGTTTTCTTCTTTAGCAGTAAATACATAGGTTTTGTATTCTCCGATTTTACCGGAACGGCTGTCTTCGAAAAACTTCTTGTACTCGGCCATTACCCGCTGCTTGTTTTTGGCCACCACTTCAATGGTGGAAAGACTGGTGGTGAAATGGTGAGTAGCTCTGTCTACCAGTGTAAGCGTGTCGTTGTCTTCGTTCAGAATACCCAAACCGGCTCTGATTCCGCCCTGCTCATAGGTCATACCGATGGCGCCATTGTACATGGGATAGGTATCTCCGTAAGAAGGATACAACAAATCAAAACGCTCTTTGGTAAAGAACAGCCAGTTGTTCTGGTCAAAATAACGGGCGTGGTTCTTTCCGATCATCACCTGCAGTTCGCGCTGCCATGGAGTGATTACTTCGTGAATTGGTTCAGCAGCAGGTGCAAAATAATAGGGTTCATTAAATCCCTGCTCATGGTAATCCACATGAACCTGTGGCAGCCATTCTCTGTATTTTTTGATGCGCTGACGGGTTTCCAGCTGTGTTTGCCAGGCCCAGTCGCGGTTCAGGTCGAAGTTGTAGTGGTTGCTTCTTCCACCGGGCCAGGGTTCCATATGTTCTCTGGAAACAGGGTCGGCATTGTATTGCTTGCTCACCACAGAATTGTACCAGTTCACATAACGGTCGCGGCCATCCGGGTTGATGCAGGGGTCCAGGATCACCACGGTATTTTTCAGCCATTCTTTGGTTTGCGCATTGGAAGGATCGGTTAACGCATGAATGGTCAGCAGGAAGGCTTCGGAAGAGGAAGCTTCGTTACCATGCACGTTAAAACTGAGCCATACAATGGCAGGTGCATTTTCGGCCTGTGCAGACCGATCTGCTGCAGCCAGTTGGAGGTTGTTCTGCCGAATGGATTCCAGCTTTTGCATATTTTCAGGAGAACTGATCATGGCGACCATGAGCTCCCTCCCTTCGTTGGTTTCGCCATATTTTTCGGTTTTCACCATATCCGGACGTGCCTGGGCAATGTATTTGGCATACTCTACCAACCGGTGATGCCTGGTAAACCGTGTTCCTACTTTATACCCGAGGAAGGCCTCCGGGGTTTGCACCGTTTGTGCAAAGAGAACGCCGGAGAAAATCGTTAAGAATGAAGCAATTAGAATTTTTCTCATATGACTTAAAATATGCGTGAATGTACCAATAAAGCTAAAATCAGCCTTCAATTTCACCGATTAGTTTCCTAAAATTGGATGAACGGATACAACAAAATGATGTAATTTGACAGCATGAGAAAATTAGCCCCATTCTTCAGCAGTATACTGCTTATTAGCAGCCTGCAGGCACAGCCAGGATTGTCTATCATTGGTCCGGGTAAGGAAATCAATCCCTATCGCTATACTGTTCAGAAAAGAGCAGAATACAAACAGGCTGCCGTAAGCAGTGCACATCCGCTGGCCAGTATGGTTGGAGCGGCAGTGATGAAAAGAGGCGGCAATGCTTTTGATGCGGCTATTGCCACACAACTGGTGCTTGCCGTGGTTTACCCGAATGCGGGAAATATTGGTGGCGGCGGTTTTTTACTGGGAAGAAAAGTAAACGGGGAACTCATTGGCATTGATTATCGCGAAGCTGCGCCGGAAAAAGCGCATCGGGATATGTACCTCGATAAAAACGGGAACGCACAACTCAACCTTTCTCAAAACGGACACCTCGCTTCGGGTATACCCGGAACGGTTGCCGGGCTCTTTGCCACGCTCCCATACGCGAAACTGCCATTTGAGCAACTGATCCAGCCTGCCATAGACATTGCATCCAAGGGCTATGTGCTCACCGAAAAAGAAGCCGGCAGCCTGAATAGTGTAAGAGAATCTATTGCCAAAAACAGTACACAGCCAACTGTGCTGGCGCCATCTGTAAAGTGGAAAGTGGGCGACACCCTGGTGCAGAAAGACCTGGCCGCAACACTGCAACGCATACAAAAAGACGGCGCCCGTGGTTTTTACGAAGGCAAAACAGCTGAACTGCTTGTAGAAGAAATGCACAGGGGAAATGGTATTCTGACTGCCGATGACTTGAAAAATTATACAGCTAAACTGAGAGAGCCACTCACATTCAACTACCGCGGACACCAGATCATCAGCTTTTCTCCTCCCAGCAGCGGAGGAATATTGCTGGCACAGATGTTTGGAATGATCGAAAAATACCCTGTAGGAAAAATGGGCTTTCAAACACCCAAAACCGTGCAGCTGATGATTGAGGCAGAACGCAGGGCTTATGCAGACAGGGCAGAATACATGGGCGATCCCGACTTCTTTAAGGTGCCGGTTAAAACCCTGATGAGTGAAGCTTATCTGACAGAAAGAATGAAAGACTATCATCCCGAAAAAGCAGGCATAAGCGCCGAAGTGAAGGCCGGAGTCATTAAAGAGAGTGAAGAAACCACCCATATCAGCATTGTAGATCCGGCCGGAAACATGGTGGCCATCACCACCACTCTGAACAACAGTTACGGATGCAGAACAGTGGTAGGCGGAGCCGGTTTTCTGTTGAACAACGAAATGGACGACTTTAGTGTTAAACCCGGAGTACCCAATATGTATGGAGCAATTGGTGGAGAAGCCAATTCCATTCAACCCGGCAAGCGCATGCTCAGTTCCATGACGCCCACCCTGGTTTTAAAAGAGAACAAACCATATGTGGTTATCGGAACACCAGGTGGTACTACTATCCCAACTTCTGTTTACCAGGCCATCGTGAACATCATCGATTTCAATATGACGGTAGGTGATGCCATTGACCAGCCTAAATTCCATCACC
>JAQTZD010000156.1 GCA_028687975.1 Sediminibacterium sp. | reverse complement strand
TTGGATAGAAGAAAATGGGCTTCAGTAAACGTCAACATCTCCAAAGGAATATTGATGCCTTACGAATTGCTTTTGAACTGGAAAGGGAGAAACGGAAAGCCACGATAGGCGAAAGACTGCTAATGATGCAATACAGCGGATTTGGCGGTCTTAAATTCGTGTTGAACCCTGCCAAAAAACCGATAGACATTAACCATTGGAGGAAAACTGAACACGAACTCTTTTCACTTACACAAGAACTCCATCAACTTCTAAAAGAAAATGCAACTGACGAGAAGCAATACCAAAGGTATGTGGACAGTATGCGGAGTTCTGTACTGACTGCATTTTATACTCCGCCTTTGGTTATTGATGCTATTTCTGCTCCCTTAAAAGAAAACGGTATAAACATCCGAAAATTTCTAGAACCTTCTGCCGGTATCGGCTCTTTTATAAAATCTTTTGCCGATAGAGACTCACCTCAGGTTACCGCTTATGAAAAGGATCTGCTTACAGGAAAAATTTTAAAGCAGCTCTATCCCGACAGTTCTGTCAGAATAAACGGTTTTGAAGAAGTACCAGAAAGAGAACAAAATAGCTATGATGTGGTTGCTAGTAATATCCCTTTCGGTGATACTTCCGTTTTTGATCTTTCCTATTCTAGAAGCAGGGATACTGCAAAAGTACAGGCTGCTCGAAGCATACACAATTACTTTTTCCTGAAGGGAGCCGATATGCTCCGTGAGGGCGGTATACTGGCTTTTATAACTTCACAGGGTGTACTGAATAGCCTTAAAAATGAAACCATTCGTAGGGCATTGATGAAGGATAATAATCTGGTTTCAGCAGTTCGATTGCCAAACAACCTGTTTACTGACTATGCCGGTACGGAAGTCGGTAGCGATTTGATAATCCTGCAAAAAAATTCTACAAAGAAAAGTGTGACCCAAGCGGAAGAACTGTTTTGTCAAAGCAAAATAGCGGAATACAATAAACCAAACAATGCCTTGTTTCAGGATAACGTAAGGATTGTCCATACTACGCGTGTGCTTGGTACTGATCCGTACGGACAACCTGCATTTATCTATACGCACACGAATGGTGTGGAGGGAATTGCCAAAGACCTGAAACAAATGGTAACGGAGGATTTTAGAAAACATCTTGATATTGGCTTGTATAAAGGTGAACGGAACGATTCGTCTGTCGTACAAATTCCGATAAAACCAACGGTTACACCTCCCGTTTCCGGACCTGTATCAATTACATTGGAAACACAGATTTTATCTGCTTCAACAACAAATAAGGACATTGTAAAAGAGGAAAGGCAACTGAGCATTTTTGATCTCTTTGAAAATTCAGAAGAACTGGCTGCTGTTGCCACTCCTGTTAAAGCAATTGCAACAACAAAACAACCAGCCAAAAGAAAAAGAACTGTGAGCGGATATCAGGGAAACCTGTTCAGCGGTTTGATGCAGCAACCTCCTGTTCCTATTTCTCCAGTAAATAATACTCCAAGTGAAAGAAATGCGCAGGAAGTCATTGGCGATTTGTTTTCAGTAGTGAACAGAAATGGTGTGATCGAAAAGATTACCTCAGAGAACACTATTCCCGAACCTGCAATTTATACCAAGGGAATACAGTCTTTTCATCGTAACGATAGCCTTGCAGTGGATAACGGCTGGGTAGGTTATCTCAAAGATTTTGAAAGTGATAAGAAGCAGGCAATGTTTCATCCTCTGCAATTATCATCCTTGCAGAAAGTAAGGGCTGAAGCCTATATTTCTGTACGGGATAGCTATCTCGATTTATATCAGAAGGAAGCCGAACTGCAAATTGAACATAAAGAAGAGAGAGAAAAATTTGATAAGGCTTACGATGCCTTTGTAAAAAGGTACGGCAACCTAAACAGTGCTGATAATATCAAGCTTATCAAAACAGACAGTTCAGGTAAGGAAATCCCTTATCTGGAACGTGTGGTGGGTGGTGTGGTACATAAGGCAGATATCTTCCACCGTCCGGTAAGCTTCTCCATTATCACATTGACTGCTGATAATCCTGATGAGGCTTTGGCCGCATCGCTGAACAAATACGGCAGGGTTGATTTGGGGTATATGTCCAAAATCAGTGGTATGCCATCCGACAATTTGAAAGAGGCATTACAAGGACGTATTTTTTACAATCCTTTGGAAAAGGAATATGAAATAGCTGAAAGATGGATAGCAGGCAATGTGGTGGAGAAAGCCACAGCTGTAAAAACATATCTCGAAAACAATCCCTATGATAGGCAGGCCAAACAAAGCCTTACCTCTTTAGAAGAAGCTCGTCCAAGACGAATTGAATTTGAAGAGCTGGATTTCAATCTTGGTGAACGCTGGATACCGACAGGGATCTATGCTCGCTTCGCTTCTCATCTTTTCGACACAGAGGTGCGTATTCAATATTCTGAAACTTCCGATGACTTTTCTATAAAATGCGACCAGAAAAATGTACATATATGGGATAAATATGCTGTCAAGTCTGAAAGTCGAACATTTGACGGGATTGCTCTGCTGAAAAATGCATTAGTTAACACCACTCCTGATATTACCAAAAAGGTCATGATTGATGATAAGGAGATCAAGGTACGGGATATGGAAGCCATACAAATGGCAAATACCAAGATTGATGAAATACGTACAGCATTTAGTGAATGGCTTCACGCCCAAAATGATGAGTTTAAAAAAAGACTAACCAACCAATATAATGATACCTTTAACTGTTTTGTACGACCGCTATACGACGGAAGTCATCAGGAATTTCCCGGACTTGACAGAAAAGGCTTAGGTATTAATGACCTGTATTCAAGCCAAAAGGATACTGTGTGGATGATCAAGCTGAACAATGGTGCCATTTGTGACCACGAAGTTGGAGCAGGAAAGACATTGGTGATGTGTACGGCAGCACAGGAAATGAAACGTTTGGGAATGGTACACAAACCTATGATAATA
>JAQTZD010000083.1 GCA_028687975.1 Sediminibacterium sp. | reverse complement strand
CCCGAAGGTTTTTTACAAAATGGTCTTTGGGGCCCGGGTCTGCCGATATCAGGTTTTATAAAATATTTTAAGAATTTCAGCAAAAGCTGATAATACTATTTCAGATGTTCCGATATTCGCAGTACGAACATCCGTTAGCATGAATATATCGTTTGATAATACCGAAAATGCCTTTGCATACAAAAGCGATAAGGAGCTGAAAAGCGCCCGTCTTTTATTTAATACCATGGGATTTCCCTGGTTTGTTCAGCTGGGTACCCGGCTCACGCCTTATATCATGAAAACCGGTGTGCCTATGGTGCACAGCGTTATCCGTAAAACCATTTTCAAGCAGTTTGTAGGAGGTGAAACACTCGAAGAAACTGCTACTGTTGGAAATACCCTGGGCAAATACGGCATCCAGGTGATTCTGGATTATGGTGTGGAGGGAAAAGAAGGCGAGGAAAATTTTGATCGTGCTACAGAGGAGTTCATCCGGGTAATCAATTATGCGTCCACACAAACCAATATTCCATTCATCAGCATCAAGGTAACCGGGCTGGCTCGTTTTGAGTTACTCCAGGTACTGAACGAAGCGCCCCGTTTGCGCAGTGGTATACACGACCACGAGGAAGAGATTGCGGAATGGGACCGGGTGCGCGACAGAATGTATTCCATCTGCGAAGTGGCTGCTGAAAAAAATATCGGCGTGCTCATTGATGCGGAAGAAAGCTGGATACAGGATCCGATCGACCGCCTGACCATGGAAATGATGGAGGAGTTCAATAAAGAAAAAGTAATTGTATACAATACCATTCAGCTCTATCGCCACGACAGGCTGAGTTTCCTGAAACTCTCTCACAAAATAGCCTGTCAGCAGGGCTTCAAGCTCGGAATGAAACTGGTACGCGGTGCGTATATGGAAAAGGAAAGAGAAAGAGCATTGGACAAAGGCATGGCATCCCCCATTCAGAAAGACAAGGAAGCCACCGACCGCGACTTTGATGAATCGGTACGCTACTGCATCGAAAACATCAACGATATTTCTGTGATCATTGCATCTCACAATGAAAACAGCAATATGTTCGCTGCAAGCCTGCTCGAGGAAAAAGACATCAGTCACAAACACCATCACGTACACTTTTCACAGCTGTACGGTATGAGCGATAATATTACGTTTAACCTGGCTAAGGAAGGCTTCAATGTAAGCAAGTACCTGCCGTTTGGTCCAATTAAAGATGTAATTCCTTACCTCATGCGCAGAGCCAAGGAAAACAGCAGTGTGAGTGGACAAACCGGCCGGGAACTTTCCCTGATCAAAAAGGAATTGCAGCGCAGGCGGGCATAAAATCCACCAATTCTCCCCATCCCGCAAAAGGAACGATGATTTCTCGGACCAGAGGATGTAATTTGCGTTGTTATGCAGCAATACCACGATTTATTAAAACATATACTCGCCAACGGGAGTGTTAAAACCGACCGTACGGGAACGGGTACTGTAAGCTGTTTTGGTTACCAGATGCGCTTCAATCTGGCAGAAGGGTTTCCGTTGGTGACCACCAAAAAGCTTCATCTCAAAAGCATTATTTACGAACTGCTCTGGTTCCTGAAAGGGGATACCAATATCGCCTACCTCAACGAGCATGGCGTGAGTATCTGGAATGAATGGGCCAACGAACAAGGCGATCTGGGACCTGTATACGGAAAGCAATGGCGCAGTTGGGCCGGCGCAGACGGAAAAACCTACGACCAGATCAAAGACGTGTTGCACCAGCTGAAAAACAATCCCGACAGCAGGAGAATGATTATAAGCGCCTGGAATGTGGCTGAACTGCCACAGATGGCATTGATGCCCTGCCACAGCCTGTTCCAGTTTTATGTAGCAGATGGAAAACTGAGTTGCCAGTTGTACCAGCGCAGCGCTGATGTGTTCCTGGGTGTTCCTTTCAATATTGCCTCCTATGCTTTGCTGACCATGATGATGGCGCAGGTATGCGGATTGCAGTATGGAGATTTTGTACACAGCTTTGGCGACGTGCACATTTACAGCAATCATATGGAGCAGGTGAAGCTGCAGTTGAGCAGGGAACCTTATCCGTTACCGGTGATGAAATTGAATAAGGATGTAAAAGATCTTTTTGATTTTACCTTCGAAGATTTTACACTGGAAAATTATCAGTGCCACCCGGCCATCAAAGCACCGGTAGCCGTTTAGTTTTATCCATAATTGAATCAGCATGGTTATATCTCTGATAGTTGCGGTATCATCCAACAATGCCATTGGTAAGGATAATCAGTTGCTCTGGCATTTGCCCAACGACATGAAGTTTTTTAAAATGAGCACCTGGGCCATGCCCGTGGTCATGGGAAGAAAAACTTTTGAGTCGATGGGAAGCAAACCACTGAACGGAAGACCGAATATTGTGATTACCCGGCAGCAGAACTGGACGGCAGAAGGGGTACTGGTAGTGCATTCGCTGGAAGAGGCTATTGCACTGGCCGGAGAAAAGGATTACAAGGAACTGTTTGTTATTGGTGGCGGAGAAATATACAAAGCGGCATTGTCGATTGCGCAAAAAATTTATTTGACCAGGGTAGAAGCCACACCCGATGCGGATACTTTTTTTCCCGAATGGGATCAGGACAACTGGAAGCTGGTATACAATGACTATCATCCGGCAGATGCCAGGCATGCATATCCTTATCGCTTTCAGATCTGGGAGAAACCGGTTGCTTAAATGGACATTATCCCAGTTATCTATATCATCTTATTTGTGGCATTGCTGCCGGCAGTATGGCTCGTTGTTCCATCGCAAAAGCGGTACCTGATCAATGTACTGGGTACGGTGAATCTCCTGCTTTGGTTGTATGCATTGTACAATATCCGCCGATTAATCGGATTGATTCAGCTGATCCGTTCCATCCGCGGAGCGGAAACCCTCGAAATGCCCCTGATAAGCTGGACGGACGAATTTGTGCTGATACAGGCCGGCAGAACTCTGCTTCCTTTTTTAATGTTGATTCCATCTGTGCGGAATAACTGGTGGTGTTCCGCCGGTATGTTTCTTTTCTTCCTGTGGAGTTCTTCAGGTATTGTATTGCACGAATGGCCGGAACTGATTTCCGGGATTGCCTATACGATCAGTTTATTTACCACAACTTATGCTTTACTTTGGCTGCTGAAAAAGCACCCTTCTCAAAAAAGTTCCTGCTGATGTATACACCTGTGCAACTGGCTTTACGGTATATCCGGTATTATTGTATCGCTTCCAACGGAAAAGGCCATGGTGTGCATTCTCCCTTTGTTTTTGAGCTGATCACACGGGTGCTGAACGATGATCGTGATTTTTACATGTATCAGCCCATCGAGGCACTCCGGAATGAACTGCTGACCTGGACATCGGAGATTACCATCGAAGACTTTGGGGCGGGTTCCCGGGTAAAAAAATCACCTGTGCGGAAAATATCCGCGATCGCAGCTTCCTCTCTCAAGCCTAAAAAATTCGGGCAATTGTTGTTCCGGCTGGTGAATCATTTGTCGCCACAAACCATACTGGAGCTGGGTACTTCGCTCGGGATTACCACATCCTATCTTGCTTCCGCCAACAGTAGTGCAAGGGTCATTACCATGGAAGGCTCTGCCGCCGTGGCGGATATAGCCAAATCCAATTTTATGAAACTGGGCTTGAGCAATATACAACTGGTTACCGGTAACTTCGACCATACACTTGCGCCAACACTGGAACAGCTGGATCAGATCGACTTCGCATTTCTCGACGGGAATCACCGCTACGAGCCCACTATGCGATATTTTAACCAGGTGATGAACAAGGCACATGCCAATACCCTGATCATTCTGGATGATATTCACTGGAGTCGGGAAATGGAGCAGGCCTGGGAGGAAGTAAAGCGGGATCCGAGGGTAAGTTTAACCATCGATTTGTTTTACATCGGGCTGGTTTTTTTGCGCAGGGAGCAGAAAGAAAAAGAAGACTTTATTGTCCGTTTTTGACGATTGAAAAAAAGATTGCAAAACATGCTTTTTGTTGGGTCAACTTCAGGTGCGTAATGCAAAAATGGCTTAACTTTAAAGATGATAATTGGAATTCTCAAAGAACAGAACGGAGAACAAAGAGTATCCATCCTTCCCGAGCAAGCGGAAGTGCTCATCAAAAACGGAAACACGGTTTGGCTGGAGTCCGGTGCGGGCGAAGCAGCTTACGCAGCAGATGCGGCCTACACGGCTAAAAAAGTTTCCATCGAATCCCGGGATAAAATACTGAAAGAGGCGGATATACTGCTGTGCTACTGGACACCTCCGGAAGCTACTACAGGAACCATTCGTCCGGGCTCCGTTCTCATAGGCGTTTACCAGCCTTTGTTTCAATACAAGTTAATGCAGAACTGGTCCGAACAAAAACTCACCAGTTTCAGCCTGGATATGATTCCGCGAACTACCCGTGCACAGTCGATGGATGTGCTGAGCAGCCAGGCCAATATTGCAGGTTACAAAGCTGTGTTGCTTGCCGCCAATTTGTTCCCGCGTTATTTTCCCATGTTCATGACAGCCGCCGGAAGTATTGCACCCGCCAAGGTATTGATCCTGGGTGCAGGTGTGGCCGGATTACAGGCAGTAGCTACCGCGCGCAGACTGGGCGCAGTAGTGGAAGTATCGGATACGAGACCGGCTGTGAAAGAAGAAGTAATGAGTCTGGGTGCAAAATTTATTGAAGTGGAAGGCGCTGCGGATGCATCAAAGGCGGGAGGTTATGCGGTGGAACAATCCGAAGAATTCAAGCAAAAACAAAAGCAACGCATTGCGGAAGCGGTAGCCAAGGCAGATATCATCATAGCCACGGCACAACTGCAGGGAAAACCTGCACCATTGCTGGTTACAGAAGAAATGTTGCAGCAAATGAAACCAGGTTCTGTGGTGATCGACCTTGCTGCATCTACCGGTGGTAACGTGTTTGGTGTAAAGAACAATGCTGCTGTACAGCTGCATGGTGTAACCCTGGTAGGGAACAGCCAGCTGGCAAGCAATATGCCCTGGGATGCCAGTAAAATGTATGGCAAGAATGTGTTGAACTTCCTGCAACTGATCATTAGTAAAGAAGCGCAGCTGAACCTGAATTTTGAAGATGATATTGTGAATGGATGTTGCATTACCCACGATGGCAGTGTGGTGAACCCGCGCATCAGTGAATTAACTAAACAGACAAACCCGTAATATACATGGAAACCGTTTTAAGTTATTTACACCAGCACATCGATATCATCTATATTGTTGTGCTCTCTGTTTTTCTGGGGATAGAAGTGATTGGCCGGGTACCCAGTGTATTGCATACGCCCCTGATGAGTGGCGCCAATGCCATACATGGCGTGGTGATCATAGGTGCCATTATTGTGATGGGCAGGGTGGAAACCGGAAATTATGTAGCACTGATTATTGGCTTTCTGGCCGTAGTGCTTGGTACACTGAATGTAGTGGGAGGATTTGTGGTGACAGACAGAATGCTCGAAATGTTTAAGAAGAAAAAATAACAATGGAAATCAATCTGCTTACACTTTGTTACCTGATCGGTTCGGTCACGTTCATTATAGGATTAAAAATGTTATCGCATCCGGAATCTGCCCGCAAAGGCAATCTGGTGGCTGCTGCCGGTATGGGCATATCCATATTCGGAACCATTTTTCTGTACGAAGAAAATGGTGAAAAGCTGCACAACTACGGATGGATTTTTGCTGCGCTGGTTATTGGTACCATCGTAGGAACCCTGGCTGCAAAGCGGGTGAAAATGACGTCCATGCCCGAACTGGTGAGCCTGTTCAACGGAATGGGAGGCGCCTGTGCAGCCCTGATTTCCGTGATTGAGTTCAAGCATATTACTGCGGCGGCTCATACAGATGCTGCAACTCCTTACGCTACTTATCTCAGCATATTTGCCGGTCTGGTGATCGGATCAATTTCCTTTGCAGGAAGTATGATTGCCTGGGGAAAACTGAATGGAAGGGTGAAAGATTTTTCTTTCAAGGGCCAGCAGGTTTTCAATATGGTGCTGTTTGCAGGAATTATTCTTTTGTCGGCTTATCTCATCTTTGGACTCACTCCGGAAAATCAATTCCTTTTTTACCTGGTATTATTGGGAGCGCTGGTATATGGTGTGTTGTTTGTGCTGCCGATTGGCGGTGCCGATATGCCGGTGGTAATTTCCTTACTCAACTCTTTTACCGGTGTGGCTGCTGCCTGTGCCGGATTCCTGTACAATAACCAGGTGATGTTGACCGGAGGTATTTTAGTGGGCGCAGCAGGAACCCTGCTGACCATCCTGATGTGTAAGGCCATGAACCGGAGCCTGCTGAATGTATTGATTGGTTCTTTCGGCGGAGGTGCAACAGGTACACAACAGGCTGTGACCGGTAATTACAAAGAAATTTCCCTGAGTGATGCAGCCGTATGCATGAGCTATGCCCATAAAGTAATGATTGTACCCGGATATGGATTAGCCGTTGCACAGGCGCAACACGTTTGTCATGAACTGGAAAAACTGCTCGAAGAAAAAGGCGTGGAAGTAAGTTATGCCATCCATCCGGTTGCAGGAAGAATGCCCGGACACATGAACGTGCTGCTTGCAGAGGCCGATGTGAATTACGATAAGCTCATGGAGATGGAACAGGCCAACGACGAATTCAAGTCGACCGATGTGGTACTGATACTGGGAGCAAACGATGTGGTGAATCCCGCAGCCAAAACAGATCCTGCATCACCTATATATGGTATGCCGATACTGGAAGTGGAGCAGGCCAAAACCGTTATCGTGAACAAGCGAAGCATGAAGCCCGGATATGCCGGTATTGAAAATGCCCTGTTCTTCCAGCCAAAAACCTCCATGCTTTTTGGTGATGCAAAAGCTGCATTGCAAAAATTGGTGGCAGAAATCAAGAGTTTGTAGCTTGCATAAAAAAACAGCGTTTGCAATTACCCAACGAATTACTTTCGGCATTAAGCCATGTAAAAGGATTTGATCGAGCCGCCTTCGAATCGGTTCATCATTCGGGAGAACAGGTAACTTCCATCCGGTTAAATCCGTTTAAGCCTTCGGATACCCAGAAAGATTTATACGAAAGCAGATTGCCCTGGTGCGATCATGCCTGGTATTTAAAGGAACGTCCTTTTTTTACATTCGATCCTGCATTTCATGGGGGGGCTTATTATGTGCAGGAAGCCAGCAGCATGTTTTTATGGTACCTCTTGCAGCAACTGGCAGGTACAGATACAGCCGGAAAAAAAGTGCTGGATCTCTGTGCTGCTCCGGGAGGCAAGAGCACATTGCTCTCCACTTATTTTGCAGACGGACTGGTGGTATCGAATGAAGTAATCAAATCGCGATCGGCCATACTGGTAGAGAATCTCACCAAATGGGGGCAACCCAATGTGGTGGCCACCAACAACGATCCGGATCATTTTGCCAAACTGGATGGATTCTTTGATGTGATTGTAGTGGACGCGCCCTGTAGCGGAAGCGGCTTGTTCAGAAAAGATCCCTCAGCCATAGCAGAGTGGAGTGAACAGAACGTGCTGCATTGCAGCCAGCGGCAGGAAAGAATCCTGACCTCCATTCTTCCGGCACTGAAAGAAGGCGGTTTGTTGATCTATTCTACCTGTTCCTATTCCGAAGAAGAGGATGAACAGATCGCCGACTGGCTGGTAGCAGAAAAAGGAATGAACGCTTTGCAGGTTCCTGTTCCTGCTGTATGGAATATTGTGGAAACGGCTTCGGCTAAAACAAGCGCAGCAGGATTCCGCTTTTATCCCAACCGGGTAGCGGGTGAGGGATTCTTTGTATCGGCCTTCCGGAAATCAGCGCAGGAAGGTGTTCCCCGGTTGAAGGAACAACAGCTGGTAAAACCAAGCCGTGCAGAAGCAGCCACCCTGAAAGCATTTTATCCTATACCGGATGGGTATACCACTTTTAAACAGCAGGAAGCCATCCGGCTGTTTCCTTCCGGATTCCTGAACAACCTGCAGCAGCTGGCTTCGGCGCTGTACATCAAAAAAGCTGGCACTGAAATTGGTAGCATCAAGGGGAAGGACCTGATTCCTGCCCATGAGCTGGCCGTATCTGTATTGGATAAGCCCGGTTTACGGATGATTACTGTGGAAAAGGATCAGGCCCTGCAATACCTCCGCAGAAAAGAGCTGCAACTGGACGCCCCCGTGGGCTGGAGCCTGCTTCAATACAGCGGGGTCTGCCTGGGCTGGGTAAAAGTTTTGCCGAACAGGGTGAATAATTACTACCCTGCTGAGTGGAGAATATTAAAAGATTAACTTTACACATATTCGCAGATTCATGGTGTTGAAAAAAATACTTTTATTGGTGCTTCTGAGCGGTATCAACCTGTTGCATGCCCAGGACAAACTGGTGGTACAGGGGAGTGCAGGTAACTACTATGTGATCCATCAGGTGATGGAGAAGGAATCATTGTCGAGCATCGGCAGGTTGTACGGGTTTACGCCCCGGCAACTGGCACAGTACAACAACATGAATGCCAATGCTGGATTGCAATTGGGCAGCCGGCTTAAGATTCAGCTTACTGCGGAAAACCTGGGCCATAGTCCCGAAGACGAAAACAGCATACCTGTTTATCATATTGCCCGAAAGGGAGACAACCTGTTCCGCCTGAGCCAGCAGTATTTTAAAGTACCGGTGGCCTCCATGCGTACCTGGAACGATCTTAAAACAGATGTTGTAAAAGATGGCCAGGCCATTATTGTGGGCTATGTAAACGGAACGGCTCAATCAAGCTTACAGCATGCCGTTGCAAAAGATCCATTCCCTGTGGTTAAGCCTCAGGCAGTTACCCCTGCTAAAGTGCAGCCGGTTCAACCCCTGCCATTGCCTGCCAATAAACGCACTGCAGATACAGTGGTTGCTCCGCTGAAGAATCCTAATGTAATGGATGCAACGGTGGATGGCGCCAGGGAACTGAAAGGCGAAATGAGACCGCTCTCCGAAAATGAACTGTTGTTGCTGGCTGCTGCGCAGGAAAAAGCCAGGAAGGAAGCAGAAGCAGCTACCAACGCTAAGAACCTGTCTGGTGCAAATCAGGTGCAGGCTCCAACGGATGAAGTAAGAATCTCCGAAGAAGAAGTTGCCTATACACCCAAATCGAATGATGAGGGCTTTTTTGCCGCCTATTATGCGGGAAGTGCGCAAACGGGCACAGCCTATGCAGGCAGCGGAGTAGCCGGCGTGTTTAAAACACTGAGTGGTGTTACAGACCGGAAATTTTATGTACTGATGAACAATGTGCTTCCCGGTACAATTGTACGGATCACTGCACCCAATAAGAAATCCATTTGTGCAAGGGTATTGGGACCACTGCCCGGTATCAGGGGTGCAGACGATTTGCTGCTTCGCATGAGCAATGCTGCAGCACAGGCGCTGGGCATGAGTGCCGCGGTATTTACCATCAACATTACTTATTACCAATAATATGAAATATTTATCCCTCTTAGTTGCAGCGATCTTTTCGCTTGCCTGTAACAGCAACAGTCAGCCCCAGGAAGCAGGTGTAGAACAGGTACAAACCGGAACACTTGGTGCAGCAGAGTTTGAGCAAAGAATGAAGGACCCGAATGTGCAGATCCTTGATGTACGGACTGCTGCGGAATACAAGAATGCCCATATGAAAAATGCGCTGCAGGCCAACTGGATGGACAAGGCACAGTTCGAAGACAGAACACAGTACCTCGATAAAAACCGGCCGGTATTGTTGTATTGTGCTTCGGGCATCAGGAGCGCACAGGCCATGGAAGAGCTTGCTCAAAAAGGGTTTAAACAGTTATACAATTTAAAAGGCGGCATTGCACTCTGGAAAATGGACAACAAACCCCTGATTGCACAGGAAGCCGTTGCGGAATTGTCGCTCGCGGCTTTTGAATCGATGGTAAAGGGCACAAAAGTAGCTTTGGTAGATATTGGTGCAGAATGGTGTCCTCCTTGTGTAAAAATGGAGCCGGTATTGCAGCAATTGCAAAAAGACCTGCCCAATGCCTATGCCCTAATTAAAGTAGATGGGGGCAACGATGCAACCGTGATGAAAGCGCTGAAGTTCGAATCCCTGCCCACTTTTATTGTATTCAAAGATGGTAAGGAAACCTGGCGTAAACAGGGTATCGTATCTCTCGAAGAACTGAAAGCTGTTATTGGTAAATAAGCGACTGTTTGTTTAATTACAGACTGCCGGGTCGGTACCCTCTCAGAAAATCGGTTGTCTGCATTCTTTTCTTTCCTTCCAGCTGCAGGTCTTTTACCAGCAGGTATCCATCTGTGCAGGCAAATTTGAGAAAGAATTTTCCATCCGTTACAACCGTGCCCGGTGCATCTCCGTGTGTGTTGAATTCCGGAAGGCTGCTGTAAATTTTCAGGATCTTCCCATCCAGTTTGGTTAATGCTCCCGGAAAAACAGCAAGACCACGAACCTGGTTGTGAATGGCCTGTACCGGCCGGTTCCAGTTGATTTCGCAATCTTTGGTAAAGAGTTTGGGTGCGTGTTTGGGTTCGGCTTTTTGTTGCTGTGGTTGTTCGGCAATAGTACCGGCTTCAAGCGCGCGGATGGTTTTTACCAGCAGGTTGGCGCCAATCATTTTCATTCTGTCGTGTACTTCTGTAGCAGTTTCATTTTCGCCAATCTCCATCTTTTCCTGCAACAGAATATCACCCGTATCGATCTCGTGTTTCAATTTGAATGTGGTAACCCCGGTTGTTTTTTCTCCATTGATCACAGCCCAATTGATGGGTGCAGCACCCCGGTAATCGGGTAGTAAGGAACCGTGCACGTTGATGGTACCCATGGGTGGCATGTTCCAGACAATTTCCGGCAGCATTCTGAAGGCAACCACCACTTGCAGGTCGGCTTTCAAATTGCGCAAAGCATCTATGAAAGCCGGATCTCTCAACTTCTCCGGTTGCAGTACCGGCAGGTTTTTCTCCACTGCATATTTTTTAACGGCGCTCTCGGTTAATTTCATACCCCTGCCCGCCGGTTTATCCGGTGCAGTTACCACACCAACAATCCGATAGCCAGCCGTTACCAATGCATCCAATGAGGCAACAGCAAAATCGGGTGTACCCATAAAAACAATCCGCAGATCAGACATAGTTCCGGTGTTCATTTGCTGCAAATGTACATCGAAGGGGCTCGCTCCCTGCATTAAAAATCTGCATAGAGCAGGTATTTCTTCCGGATTTTTTTGAACTCGTTGAGTTGTGGTTGCCAGCTGGCACGAATCTCCTCTGCTGATTTACCTGCAATCAGTTGTTGTCTTAATGCATTGCTGCCGGCCAATTTGTTGAAGAAATAGTTCACCGGTTGCCCGTTCTTGGGCCGGATGAAAAAACTGTCTTTTTGTGGAAACAATTTGTAGGCATCCACCAGGAATTCGATGTGGAGGCGGTTGTCTAATTTCTTCAAAACATCTTTGCTGCTGCCATGAATATTCCATCCATAGCTGAGCTGATTTTTCAGCTTGGGTTCTTTGGCGCCGTCTCTGCTGGTTGGGGTGAATGCATAGAGGGAAGCTGGCAGGGAGGGATGCCCGAAAATCGCAAAGGGATGATCGGTGCCCCTTCCTTCGCTCAATACAGTGCCCTCAAAAAAACAGGTACTTGCATACCAGTAAATGGCCGACATGTCTGGCAGGTTGGGAGAAGGCTTGATGGGTAGTTCGTACTTGCTCTTATGGGTATAGTTGGCGCATTTGATTATCTGAAAGTGAAAGGCAGTGTCTTTGGAGTTGGAAGCCCTTTTATAGTATTCATATTGGGTATTGGCTTTTGGAGTCAGCCATTTTTCGCCGGCTATCATCATGGCGTATTCTCCCATGGTCATGCCATATACCACCGGAACAGGCTGCATGCCCACAAAGCTTCTGTAAGCCGTATCCAGTACAGGTCCGTCTACATAAAAACCATCGGGGTTGGGTCTGTCGAGGATCATCAGCGGTTTGCTGTTTTCAAAAGCGGCTTCCATGAATTCCTGCAGGGAGGAGATAAAGGTGTAAAAACGTACAC
>JAQTZD010000082.1:10631-12110 GCA_028687975.1 Sediminibacterium sp. | reverse complement strand
GGTAACATCCAGGGGATTTTCTCAGCTGATGAATAAATTGCTGGAAATACTGCTGGATACTTCAGTGCTACACGAACAGATAGAAATGAAGGTAAGCAGGCCCTATATCGGGGATAATTTTGTATTGGCACAAACGGCCGGAATGCCCAGAACAGAAATACAATCCTCCGGCCAGATAAGCCGTTTTCCATTGTTCAACCAGCAGCAGATCCTTCGCTGGGGACCGCAGGAATACAGAGACATCGTCCTCAGAGGAAAAAACAAAACAATACTGAGCAGTAATATGGAAGAAGCCATCGGCCAAGAGCGGACTGCAGGGGCCTCCGACTTTGTGTTTTTACTACAGGAAGGCAGGGATGTGATTGGCGACAAAACCTATCAGCTCATCATGCCTGCCCAACTGAGTGCCCGTACTGGCCAAATTCAGACGACTCCTTATATTCACCCGCTCGCTGGTAAATACCATAGCCTGTTGTCGGGAACAGACACCATTGCACAATTTTCGATCAGGCGCGATGTGCTCGATCCTGTGAAACAGCTTTTTTTTCACCAGGTATCCAATGGAATAGACCCATCCTCTTTGTATACCATCACTGAAACGCCTTCCATCGTTGCTGTGAAATACGATTTTCTGGTAGAAGGGGATATGATGGGCACTCCTTTCAGTATCGGCATCAGCAGCGGCAATTATATCAGGGAGTTTTTTCTGAACAACCGGCCTATTTCGATTGCGATCGGCAACAAAGCTCCGGAAAGGTTTGTTATCTTCGACTCATCCGTTTCAGCATCTGTTTTTAATGCACTGATGCTCATCGGATTTAACAGCTATTTTCAATAATTCACTACCATGCGTATTATTTCTTACAACGTCAACGGTATTCGTGCAGCCATAAAAAAAGGCTTTTCTGCATGGATTGCCGATCATCCTGCCGATATCATCTGCCTGCAGGAAACCAAAGCCAATAAAGAAGATATTGACCATACTCATTTCGAAAAAGCAGGCTATAACAGTTTCTGGTTTTCTGCACAAAAAAAAGGATACAGCGGAGTAGCGATCCTCACCCGTATTGAACCCGACCACGTATATTTTGGAAATGGTATTGAACAAAGTGATTTTGAAGGACGGGTTATCCGGGCAGATTTTGGAGACATTACGCTGATCAACGCATATTTCCCATCCGGCACAAGCGGTGAAGAACGGCAGGCCTACAAATACCAATGGCTGGAAGAATTCAATGATTACCTCGAGAAGCTGAAGAAAAAGCGCCCCAAACTGATTGTTGTGGGAGATTACAATATTGCACATGAAGTGATTGATATCCACGACCCCAAAGGCAATAAAAACTCTTCCGGATTCTTACCGGAAGAAAGGGCCTGGATGACAGGATTTCTGGAAAACGGGTGGGTCGACAGTTTTAGACACCTGCACCCGGAAACCACCGGTGCATACTCCTGGTGGAGTCAGCGTTTTCCTTCTGT
>JAQTZD010000082.1:0-10531 GCA_028687975.1 Sediminibacterium sp. | reverse complement strand
GTTGAAAACAACAACAGCATTTTCGCTTCCAGCCCTTTATTTATAGGGGTTTTGGTGCAAACAAACTATTAAAAAAAAGAAAGAAAATATTTTGTTGATCAGTAAAAGCTAATAAATTTGTTACGTTAACAAAAACACTAAAAACACTTCTATGAACAAAGCTGAATTAATCGCACACCTGGCTGATGATGCAGGTATCACCAAAACACAAGCAAACGCTACTTTAGATTCTTTTATCGATGCAGTTACTAAAACACTGAAAAAAGGCGATAAAGTAACTTTAGTAGGTTTTGGTACTTTCTCTGTATCTAAGCGTGCTGCTCGTACAGGCCGTAACCCTCAGACAGGTGAAACCATCAAAATTAAAGCGAAGAAAGTTGCTCGCTTTAAGGCTGGTAAAGAATTAAGCGGCAAGCTCTAATTCCATCCTTAAAAAGAATTGAACCCCGCTTTGGCGGGGTTTTTCTATTTTTACACTTTAATCATCTTTATTATAAACTAATACCATGGGTAGAGGCGACAAAAAAACAGCTAAAGGAAAAAGATTTCAGGGTTCATTTGGTAAGTCAAGACCAGCCAATCCTGCTAAAGCCAGCAAAGCTGCTAAGAAAACAGCTGTAAAGGCATCTTAGTAAATCATAAGGGTCGGATTCTGTTGAAGAAACCGACCCTTCTTCTTTTTCTACGAGTCAACCGTTTTATGGAGGCTGCTATTTAACAGTCCGGTTGGCCGCAATGGTTTTGATGGCTGAGACCAATACATCCATATCTTCCAGCCGGGTATACACATGTGGCGTAATGCGCACACAACTGATGTTTTCCCAAACAATCCCAACCGTATGAATCTTATAGCCGCTGAAGAGTGCGGAATCCAGTTGTGCCGGAGTCATTCCATCTATGCTCACTCCGCAAATGGCGCAGGAATAGGCATCTTTTAATGAGGTATGCAATTTTACTCCGGGAACATCTTTCACCCGGGTTGCCCAGTAATTTTTCAGGTAACGTACCCGTTCTTCCTTTCTTTTTTTGCCAATTGCTGTATGAAAAGCAATGGCTTCACCAATACCCTGCTCTATTGGAAAGCTTCTGGTGCCAAGGGTTTCAAACTTCCGGATGTTGTCGCTGTTGGGCTTATCGTTACAAACCAACGGCCAAACCTTCGCAATTTTTTCTTTCTTAATCCAAAGCATGCCGCTTCCGATGGGAGCGCTTAAGAACTTATGCAAACTGGTTCCGAAATAATCGCATTCCAGTTCCGGAATATTGAAATCGAGCAAGCCAAATGAATGCGCACCGTCTACAATCACTTCAATGCCTTTACTGTGGGCCATCCTGCAGATTTTCTGCACCGGAAGAATTTGCCCGACCCAATTCACAATATGTGTTACATGGATCATTCTGGTTTTTGGAGTGATGGCTTTTTCAAAGGCTTTTACAATTGCATCATCGTCCTCTTTCGGAAAGTCGAAACTAATTTGTTTGTATACTATCCCATCGCGCAATGCACGTTGCCGCCAGGCCTGGATCATGTTCGGATAATCCTGCAATGTGCCAATGATTTCATCTCCTTTTTCAAAATTCAGTCCGAAAATAACCGTGTTCAACGCTTCTGTTGCATTCCGGTTGACAGCTATTTCTTCGGGAGAGCACCCAGCCAGCGTGGCCAGCTTGGCGCGCAGCGGCTCTCTTCCCTGGTCCAGGATCCGCCACATATAGTAAGAAGGTGCCTGGTTGGCAAGACTGTTGTAGCGTTCCACTGCTTCCTGCACTACCCGGGGTGAGGGGCTTACTCCCCCGTTATTGAGGTTGATCAGGTTGGAGTTAACTGTATATCCCTGCTGTATCACCCGCCAGTAATCTTCATTCGAAGCCGCTTCCAGCGGGCTCAGGTGGTCAATTTTGCGGGAAGCCACCTCAAAAGAAGCCGCATTCAATTCATTAAAAAAACCATAGCCGGCAAAAACACCAGTGAGGGCGCCTACTTTTTTCAGAAAACTCCTTCTTTGCTCCATGCAGTAATTTTAACGGTTAAGATAGCCAATTTACCCGATTTTGGGTCCTATCTTTGCACCGAAACGGAGTAGTTTATGGAAAAGAAATGGGGTTTAGCAGGAATCATGCTGATGGCCGCTCTGGCAGATAATAGCCTGTTTGCGCAGTGTTCTATCTGTACAAAAACCGCGTCTCAGCTGGGAGACGGACCTGCATCTGCCCTCAACTCCGCCATTTTGTACCTGGCTTTTGTTCCATTTGCCATTGTTGGATACATTGGTTACCGCTGGTGGAAAAGTGAAAAACTGGCCAACCAGTAATCAGTTGCTTCGCGTACTGTTCAATCGTAGTATGCAGGAATCCTTTAATTTTATTGAATGCAAGAAGAACGGCATTTGGGTAAAACAAACAGCAAAGCGCTGCTTTCTGTCGTAATCCCATGTTTTAATCATGGCAAATTCATCCAGGAAACCCTGGACAGCATAGACGCCCGCAACATCCTATACCCTTTCGAAATCATTATTGTAGACGATGGCTCAACAGACGAAGCCACTTTACGCAAACTGGAAGAACTGCAGGCTGCCGGCTACAGAGTTATTCAGCAACCCAACGGAGGTCCTGCCAAAGCCCGCAACACAGGCGTGGAGCTGGCCGAAGGGAAATATATTTTGCCGGTAGACGCCGACAACAAAATCAAACCAGACTACATCAACAAGGCCATTTCTTTACTGGAAAACAATACCTGCGATATTGTGTATGCACGTCCGGAATTCTTTGGTGATACAAAAATTAAGAAAAGACAATACAAGGTAAGAGCGTTCGATGACCTTGCCATTGTAACTGGCAACTGTGCCGATGCCTGTGCTGTTTACAGAAAAGAAGTATGGACCCGCAACAAGGGATACGACACTGCCATTCCGTATCATGGATTTGAAGACTGGGAGTTCTGGATTCATGCGGCAGCCAATGGTTTTCGTTTTCACCTGATTAAAGAAAAACTGTTTTACTACCGAATCGTGACCAACTCGGTGGTTTCCGGATACGACAACAACCAGCGGATTGTAGAAAACCACCGCTATATTGCCCGAAAACATTCGGATTTTTTCCTGGAGAAACTGGTAAAACTGGCTTATGTGCGGGAGCGATACGATATTGATATACTTCGATTTCCGCTGGCTCCATTCATCTATTTGCTCTATTGGCTGGGCATTTTGGAAAGACCGGTTGTAAGAGCACGGAAAAAGTTATCCTTGTATTTAAGTACTCCAAAATAAACCGATTCAAACAACCCGATGACCCAGGAACAAATAAATAAAATATACATTCAACCTACCCTGAAACTGGGATATGGCTATTACCTGATTCAAAAATCTTTGATTGAGGCTGTTACTGATCTTCGGACCAAGATCGGCGGAAATGTGCTGGATCTGGGTTGCGGCGTAATGCCCTATAAGGTTTTCCTGCAAGAGTCGGGAAGAATTACGCAATACACCGGCATCGATCTGGAATATTCTGAATACCACAACAAAGTAAAACCCGATCTGTTCTGGGACGGTTTCACGATTCCATTGCCTGATAATAGCCAGGACTGGATCATTGCTACCGAATTCCTTGAACATTATTTCGACACCAACCATATACTGAAGGAAATGCATCGGGTACTGAAACCCGGCGGCAGTATTTTCTTTTCCGTTCCCTTTATTTATACCCTGCACGAAGTACCGCACGATCACCACCGCTTTACTCCCTTTGCATTGACCAAATATTTTGAAAATGCCGGATTTTCCTCTAGTGAAATTTATCCAAGAGGCGGATTCAACTACAGTTTACTGGTGATGATGAGCTTATGGGCCAAACAGGCCGGCAGCAAGGGTTTCATCAGACTGCTGGTAAAATTCTTCATGTTCTGCTTCCACAGAACACTGATTAAAAACGATCACAAATATTCTACCTATCAAAAGGGGTATACTGATTTTCAGAACCATACCATGCCTTCAGGGTTGTGGGGATATGCCCATAAATAAAAATTATTGGCAAAGCTGCCTGTATACTTCCAGATATTGTTTGGCGGTATTGGACCAGCTGAACTGAGCAGCATGCTGGCGAATCATTTTCTCCATGGAGGCTGTTTCATATTGCCGCATTCCATTGGCAAATACATTTTGCATTGCTTCCGGATCAAAACTGGTAAAATAGAAAGCAGCGTCGCCGCCAATTTCCGGTAAGCTGGTTTGGTCCGACAGGAATACCGGCTTGCCATAACGCATGGCTTCTACTGCAGGTAGCCCAAACCCTTCAGCAATAGATGGAAAGGCAAAAGCAGTACAATGCTGATAATACCATTGTTTATCTTCTTCTGTTACAGCTCCTGTAAAAATCACCCGATCCGATACACCCAGTTGTTGAGCTGCCACTACAATCTCCTGCTGGTAGGCTTTCTGTTGCGCAGAACCTGCAATCACGAGTTTCAGGTCATTGTTCACCAGCAATGCCGGCAGTACATGAAAATTTTTTTTGGAAGTAATCAGGCCCAATGCAAAAATGAAGGGGGCAGCCGGAGCCGCTGCAGGCTTTTCACTGATGGCTACTGTGCTTGTATCGCATCCATTGTAAATAACAGAAGCCGGTTTGCCATTCAATGGTATATGCGAAAAGAAATCGTTTTTTACAAACTCGGAAATAAATACCAGATGATCTGCCCTTTCGGCTTTTGTCCGAAGCTTTGAAAGATAGTTTTTTTGTTTTGCCGCCGTTTTGGTTTGCTCGTGCATAAAATTAATATCGTGCACAGTAAGCACCAGTTTGGTTTTTTTATTTCGGGGGAAATAATCCGTTCCCTGGTGGGTAGCATGCCAGCAATCAATCTGCTTTGCAGCAGGTGACAATAATTTATGATAGGCATGTCGATGATAATATTCTGCGCGGGGACCAAATATCTTTTCCAGCGAGGCTGGCCCGTAAATGGTCAGCTGTTCTTCTGCAGCCAGTTCCTGCAGCAGGTGTTTCCCCAACTGGTGGCAATACGTATACAATCCGGTAAACGGATACCGCATTCTTTCACAGTCGATGAGAAAATTTTTTTTCAATGGCTCCGGGTTTGATGAGCAATAGCTACTGAAGGGTCCAGAACATTTTTATACAAAAAAGCCAGCGCCGCCATTCCGGTCTTCTCTTGAAAGATAGAATTTTATGGCGATGCCTGAAAAAAAGGGATACTCTTCTGCAATTATTCAACAAGGAAAAGCTTTGATAGCATTGCTGCATTGCTTTAAAGAATTGTTTCTGATCCGGCATTTCCTCCGGACATTTCAGGTACATCAGTTGTACCCGTTCCCTTATTTTGGTATAGCGCTCTTTTTTACCGGCTTTCTTTTTACGAACCACCGGCCGCAGGTCTGCTCCCTCTGTTGCGGATTTCAGTTTGGCTGCACCAAATACATTGGCATCGTGTTGCCGGTAATGAACCAGGGGCCGATCTACAAAATGAAGTCCTTTATGAAAAGTAGCTACAAAGCTCAGCCAGTGATCGTGCGGAATCATCTCCGGCAACGGCACCGACTCCAGTACAGTTTTTCGCTGAAGGATCATGGCATGGCCCGGGGCAGAATTTCCGATAGCATACATGATGGGATCATTGAAATCGAACAATTGTTTTACGTCGGAAAGTTGCCTGCCCACCAACTGATCAGCATCGTCCATTAAAGCAGAATTACAATAAACAATATCATATTCCCCTATTGCCTCCATCAACACACTGATTTTTTCGGGCAGCCAGATATCATCCTGATCGCTGGGGGCAATATAGTTCCCCTTCGCAAGCAACATACCTTTTTCAAAGTTTTTGACATATCCCAGGTTCTGTTCATTCACATAAACATGCACCTGCGGGTAACGGGCTTCGTACCCGCGAAGCAGCGCCTGCGTTCCATCGGTGGAACAATCGTCTACCACCACCACTTCTATATTGGGGTAAGTTTGTTGTAATATGCTGTTGAGCTGTTTTTCCAGAAAACGTTCGCCATTATACGTTGCGATCACGATGGATACCAGCGGATGATTATTGTGTTGACTCATTCAGGTACTGTTGCGCAAAAGTAAACAAGTTAAAACCCCGGTTGGCAGATTCTTTCGCAATCGCCTGTTTAATAGCGGCTTTTTCAATGCCTTTCATTTTATTCTTCTGGATCAGCTGGTATACCCTTTCTGTCATCAGCCAATGCTTGCGCTCAGATATACCTGCCAGTTGCACATGATCGTCTACGAGCTTACAAAGCTCTTCCACCCCTTTTCGGGCAGATGCCACCGTTTTAACCACGCTGATCTTTTTGGGGGTATTAAAGGCCGGTGCCAGCATCTGGCGAAGATTTTTTACAAACGTATCTGCCTCCGGACGATCACTTTTATTCACCACAAAGATGTCGGCGATTTCCATCAGGCCTGCCTTCATGGTCTGCACTTCATCCCCCGCCTCCGGAACAACAACTACTACCGTTACATCTGCAAGGCCGGCAATTTCTATTTCACTTTGCCCTACACCTACTGTTTCAACAATAATGTGATCAAATTCCGCCGCCTGAAGAATGGCCGTTATTTCTATAATATGCGGATGGAGTCCGCCCAATGAGCCTCGGTTGGCCAGTGAACGGATAAACACATTAGGATTGTTGTACCATTCACTCATTCTGATCCGGTCTCCCAGCAAGGCACCCAGGTTAAAAGGAGAAGATGGGTCTACGCAAAGGACCGCCACTTTCCTGCCTGCAGCAACCCAGGTAGCAATCATGGCATCTACCAACGTACTTTTCCCGGCTCCCGGAGGTCCGGTAATTCCCGTAACAGGCGTATGTCCTGCAGGCAGTTGCTGCAAAAAATTTTCGAAGCCGGGCACTTCATTCTCTACCAGTGAAATAGCCCTTGCCAGCGATTTTACATTGCCCTGAATAATGCCTGTTAATAATTGATCCCACATATACAATACTGTAAATGTAAATTTATGGCAACTGTATGCAAGAAAAGAGAAAAAATATTCTGCTGGCCCTTACGGTGCTGTTGTTGGGTGGCTTGTTATGGAGCAGGGCGGTACTGTCTGTTACCACCGGCTTGTGGTTGGTTGCTGCATTAATACTCCTGCGCAAAGACCTGCGTGCTGTTTTCAACCATCCACTTGTATGGTGGAGCTTTGCTCCTTTGTTGCTGTTGCTGACAGGAATCTGGCAGCAACCCCTGGAAAAATCCAATTTCGATCTCTGGCTGAACTACTCTGCCTATCCGGTTGCGGCGCTCAGTGCGATCGCTGTTTCAAAAATGGATTTTACCCATAAAATGATTCCTGTATGGATACATGCAGCCTTACTGGCTATGCTGTACCCGTTGGGATGGTTTGTACTGCACAGTACCGAGGCAATTGCACAGTACGGATCAGGCCAATCACTTCCGGTGTTCATGGGCAACGACCACCTGCGCTTCGGCATGTTCATCTGCAGTGCGCTGCTGCTTTGTCTGCTTCCGGAAAATCCGCTCCGGTATAAAAAAACAGCCTTCATTCTTTTAACAGGCAGTATCCTTTTCTTGTCTGTCAGGACAGCCTGGGTAATGCTGTTCATCTTGCTGGGCGGGTTCAGCCTCTACAGTTTATCAGGAACTTCCAACAAAACAAAAGTGCTGCTTCGGGCTGCCACACTGGTGATCTTAACCGCTGCTGCACTATGGTTCCTGCCAACCGCCAACCAGAAAATACGGTACAGTATTTACGACTGGGAACAGTTCAACAGCAAGGGTTACGACTCCACTTATTCCGATGGGGTCAGAAGAGCCATCAACACAGCTGCATGGCAACAGATTCAAAATAATAAAAACATTGCAGTGGGATGGGCTGCAGTTCCTGCGCAGCTGCAAGAGCAATTTGCCCGCTGTTACAATGGGAGCAAAGCTCCTTTTGGCTGGCCCTTCAATCAATGGCTGTTCTGGTGGATGGGCAGTGGCTGGTGGGGCATGCTGTTGTTTACAGGCTGGTTGTTTTTTCCTGCATACCATGGTCTGAAAAAAAACAACCCGTTTTTGGTGTTCTGGGCCCTGGCAATAGCCGCCTCCTGCCTGGTTGAATCCAATCTGAACTACCAGTTTGGCGCCTTCCTGCACGCCTGGCCACTGGCCCTGCTCTGGCAGTACAAAAAACAAGCGGGCACCGATTTTACTTAGCGGAGTATTTTGTAGTTTCTGAAATCGAAGAGGCGTATACCGGTGGCCTTTTCAAAATAATAGAGCAGTTTGTCTTTCAGGCTGAATTGTTTTTTTGAAGTATCGAGTTCCACTTTCCAGTTCAGCCTTTCTATTCGTTGGTGCATTACGGAAGGATGGGTTTCTTTGAATTTTTCCAGTGAATCAAACTGGTTGAAGTCGAAATAGTCCGGACTCGCCAGAAATTCTTTCAGCGCTTCATCCTTGTTCCAGAATTTGCTCACGTCTTTTTGCTTTTTCATCATCTGTACAGGATCTTTTACCCATCCATAATGATACACATATGCATCAATAGGCTTAACCATCAGTTTTTTCTCTCCTCTCCTGAATCCCTGCGCATCTTTGTAAGAAGAAATGGTTTTGTCGTTGCGGATGATCCGGACTTCATGACTGTACCATTTCCGGCTGTCGCCGACGTAATCGTAGGTTCCATAAAAATGCAGGTATTTAAACAAGAGTCCGTCTACCCGCTTGTCTGCAGCATATTTTTCACAGGCTGCGCGGATAGCAGGATGGTATTTTTCATGAATCACTTCATCTCCCTGTATGTAAAAAGCCCAGTCGCTGTCGGGACTGATCAATTGGAATGCCTTGTTCGTTTCCACCGCGAGCACGGTTCCGCCACTTCTGAGTGTCGGGTCCCAAACGGAATGATGAATTTTTATTTTAGGGTCCTGAATCGATTTCATCAGCGCCAGCGTATCATCGGAGCAGTCACCTACCAGAATAATCATTTCATCTACCACGGGCAGGATCGATTTCACCGCTTCCACAATGGGATAATCATTTAACACTGCATTTTTAATAATGGTGAAACCCGAGATTCGCATTTTTCCTAAATTGAACCCCAAATAACCGAAATCTTTTGCATCCCTTACCGCAACAGCATGATTAATTTTATTCCCATATTTCCGCTGGCCATTGTGGTATACCCGGGCGAAGCATTGAATCTGCACATCTTTGAGCCGAGATACAAACAACTGATCACCGATTGCTTTGCCGAAAAAAAGCCATTTGGCATTCCGGTTGTTTTACAGAATGGCATTGCTGAAATGGGCACCCTGGTAGAGATTACAGAAATTGTTACGGTTCACGAAGATGGCAAAATGGACATCAGAACAAAAGGCTTGAAACTGTTCAGTATTTTGGAACTGGTTCAATCTATTCCGGACAAACAATACAGTGGGGCCATTGTAAACTATCCGGAAAATCAACTGAGGGAGGAGCCACAGTTTATTTACAAGGTCATAGAATCGATCCGTAAATTGCACCGCCTCCTGAATGTTTCCAAAGACTTTAAGAAGCCGGAAGCTGAATTACTGAGCTACGATCTTGCCCATCATGCAGGTTTGTCGCTGGAGGAAGAATATGAGTTACTGGGGCTGCTGCAGGAAAACCAGCGGCTCGAATACCTGAAAAGGCACCTGAACAAGGTAATTCCGATTGTTGACGGAATGGAAAACCTGAAAGAAAAGATCCAGTTGAATGGTCACTTCAGGGAATTGAAAGGATTTAACTTTGAATTTTAAGCACCACCATGGAAAAAACACTTTGTCTGGATTTTGGGAATACCCGCTTAAAAGCTGCCATATTCAGCGGGCGGGATTTTGTGGAGGAACTGGTGCTTCCGGAAGCATCGTCCGAGACCATCCTGCAACTGATCAGTCAATACCAGCCCACCAAGAGCATTCTTTCGTCCGTTATCCGCCATCCGATCGAAATAGAAACCCTGCTGAAAGCACATACCCGGTTTCATCCGCTCGGTCATACCAGCCAGCTAAGCTTCTCCACCCCGGTTGGCAAGCCCGAAACCATCGGGGCCGACAGACTGGCCATGTGTGCTGCCGCGGTAGATATGTTTCCCAACCAGCACAACCTGGCGATCGGGCTCGGCTCCTGCATTACCTATAATTTTATCAGCAACCGGCATGAATTTTTGGGTGGAAGCATCTCCCCCGGCATGACCATGCGGTTCAGGTCGATGAACGAATACACGGCACTTTTACCCATGATTGAGCCGGAACATCATTTTCCGCTGGTAGGCTACGATACCAAAACAAATCTCCTCAGCGGGGTTATTCTGGGAATGTCGAAGGAAATAGATGGTATTATTGATGCATATGCCTTGAAATACAGCAACTTTAACGTGCTGTTAACCGGGGGCGACATGCCTTTTTTTGTACCGCACCTAAAAAACAGGATATTTGCCGACCCAAACCTAATTTATAAAGGCTTATATGCGATTAGTGAGTACAACAACAGGTAGGCTGGCTTATGTGGTTAGTTTCATCTTCATTTCTTT
>JAQTZD010000155.1 GCA_028687975.1 Sediminibacterium sp. | reverse complement strand
CTTTCTCCTCTATTTTTTTCAGCACCAGTTGCACAATTTTAGCTTCCACTGCAGGAGCTTCCGACATGGGAAGCTGATACACTGTAAACCACCAGTGTACAAACTCTTTTGTACGCAGACCAACACTGCTGTTGTACTGTTCACTGGTCATTTTAACACCGTATTGCTGAAATACTTCATATGCTGCTTCCTGCCACAATGGTTCACTGTCTATCAGGAGTCCGTCAATATCAAAAATTACAGTAGTAAGCGGCATAGATTTTTTTTTAATCTGTGCAAATTTATCAATCCAGGTTCATAGATGAGTTGCATGCAGCAAGCTATTTTTGAAATAAAAGCACCACTATTTTGGTTAGTTTTGCTATTTTGCAGCGATTGCTAATACGCTGAAATGAATTTAACGGAGAAATTTAAACATATCAGGCTGGTTCGTTCATTGGTGTACAGTGTGGTTGGAGTGGCAACTTATCCGGGTCTGGCAATGGTTAATAAAATCAGCATCGAAGGCACGGAGCATTTGCGCAATCTGCCCAAGAGAAATGTATTGTTTGTAAGTAACCACCAAACCTATTTTGCCGATGTGATCACGTTTATCCACATATTCTGTGCGGTGAAGTGGCGCAAGGACAATAAGCTGGGACTGCCTTACTACCTGTTGAATCCTTTTACCAATTTATATTTTGTTGCTGCAGAAGAAACCATGAATGGCAGCATGATCAGTCGTTTATTTAAAATGGCCGGTGCGCTCACGGTTAAAAGAACCTGGCGTGCTGAAGGAAAGGATATCCATCGCAACAGGGAAGAGTCCGATACACAAAAAATTGATGAGGCACTGAACAGGAGCTGGGTGATTACTTTCCCGCAGGGAACTACCAAACCTTTTGCTCCCGGCAGAAAGGGTACCGCACACATCATCAAGAATAATCAGCCGGTGGTGGTACCGGTGGTGATCAACGGATTTTGGAGGGCTTTTAATAAAACAGGGCTCAGTTTCAAGAAAAGAGGTTCAAAACTGTCTATCCGTTTTAAAGAACCGATGGTGATCGACTATACCCGCCCGGTGGAAGAAATCCTGGACCAGGTAATGGAGGCCATAGAGCAAAGCAAAAGCTACATGAACAAGGGCAAGCACCATTTCATGAACCTGCTCGACAAATAATCCCGACTTAACTTAAAGAGGGCTATTCGGCCTTTTCTCCGGCATCAAACAGGGCTTTGAGTTCATTGGCGTCGTGCGGTTTCATTTTCCCGGCCAATACCAGCCTCAACTGCCTTCTTCTGAGTGCACCATCGTATAAACGGGTGTCTTCTGGTGTTTCCGGAATCACTTTGGGTACAGGGGTGGGCTTTCCTTCGGAATCCAGCGCTACGAAGGTGAAAAAAGCCTCATTGCTCTCATATCTGTACTTGTGCATGAGGTCTTCTCCCCATACTTTCAGGTGAATTTCCATTGAAGTGTTGAAGGCCCTGCAAACCTTGGCCTCTATGCGCACCACATTACCCAGTTTAATGGGTGTTTTGAAACTTAAATTATCTACCGAAGCGGTCATGCCCGGCAAATTGGAATGTCTTCCGGCTGCAATACCTGCTGCAATATCCATCCAGTACATCAACCGTCCTCCCATCAGGTTCCCAAAAGTATTGGTATCGTTGGGAAGAACCAGTTCGGTCATGACGGTTCTGCTTTCGCTCATTTTTTTTGCTTCCATTGTTCCTTTTTAGATGGTTACACCAACCAGTTTTTTCAAATAATCATCGGATACATCAGCGCCAATACCCGGTGTATCGGGCAGGAGCAGCTTCATGCCCTCGTAGGTTACACCTCCTGTTACAGGATCTTCCTTGTGCCCGATCAAACAAGTATCGAGATCGTAAAATTGAACATTGTTGAATGCCGTGGCAAAATGCACTTTGGCCGACAGTGCCACCCGGCTTTCGAGCATGCCACCCATCATACAGGGTATTCCGGCCTGTTCTGCCACCTGATTAATCTGAATGGCTTCCCTGATACCGCCGCTTTTGGCAAATTTGATGTTGATATAGGTACAGGCTTTGTTCCGGATCATTCTTTCCGCATCATGGTGGGTATACACCGACTCGTCTGCCATTACAGGAATAGGAGACTGTGCGCAGAGTTGGGGCAACAGTTCATCGTTCCAGGTGCGCATGGGCTGTTCGCAAAATTGTATGTTGAACTGTCCCAGTCCGGTAAGCGCTTCCACCGCACCTTCGTAGCTCCATCCCTGGTTCGCATCTATCCTTATTTCAGCTGCGTTGCCGATGGCGGCACGGATGCTGCGGATTCTTTCAATATCGCTTGCCGGGTCCTTGCCCAGTTTTACCTTGATGACTTTCACCCCTTTTTCTACAAATTCCACTGCCTGAGCTGCCATGGATTCCGGGGTGTCGATGCCAATGGTCAGGTCGCTTTCAATCTCTTTCTTTTCCCCGCCCAAAAAACGGTAGAGGGGCAGACCGGCTTTTTTAGCGGCAATATCGTAGAGCGCCATGTCGAAGGCACTTTTGGCAGTATAATTGCGGGCGGTAAACAGGTCCAGTTCCTGTAAACGGGCAGGAATATCCTCCGGATCCTTGCCTTTCCAGAGCGCAGCAAATTCTTTGGCCATTTCGAAACAAGTGGCCTGTGTTTCACCTACGATCATAGGAAAAGCGGAGCATTCACCCACTCCGGTAATGCCTTCACTGGTATGAATGCGGATAAAGGTATTCTGGGCAAAATGCATGGTTCCGGTTGCAATGGTAAAAGGAACCATTGGAATGGAATACTTGTAGATTTCTGTATGGGTAATTTGCATGCGCAAAGGTCTATTTTTCCGCGGTATCGTCCGGTTTTTTTTTGATCCTGCCCGAAGGTTTTTTACAAAATGGTCTTTGGGGCCCGGGTCTGCCGATATCAGGTTTTATAAAATATTTTAAGAATTTCAGCAAAAGCTGATAATACTATTTCAGATGTTCCGATATTCGCAGTACGA
>JAQTZD010000154.1 GCA_028687975.1 Sediminibacterium sp. | reverse complement strand
GCATCAGCAACGACAGATTGGGATACCTGATTCTGAAAAGAGAGGGGGTAGTTGATTTGTTAGAAAAATTATAACTATCTTAACTACAAATAAGTCAAATGAAACTCTTTCTCCGGATTTTCCTGGTACTCTTACTGGCAATCCTTCTCTACAATATTTGGATACTGGCAGGCGTGCCTAAACAGCACACTATTGTAACCAGAGGAAGTGTACCGGCCAATGCCATTGTTAATTTCGGAGCGGATTCCGGAAAAGGAAATATCGTTGGGATACAACCGCAGCTTACAGCATTGAATTATGCCAATATTCCCACCTTTAAAGAGAGCATTAAAATATACCTGCTGGAGGCACAGAAAAAGAACCTGTTGAATGAGAAAACCGTAGTGGTATTTCCGGAATACATCGGCACCTGGCTGGTAGCATATGAGCAGAAAGAAAGTCTGTACCAGCAACCCGATATGGAAGCGGCCATGAAGGAACTGGTCATGACCAATATTTTCAAGTTTACCACAGAATGGCTAACTGCACCGGATGTACAAGACAAAATCAAATACGCCGCACTGGCTATGAAGGGCAAACAGGCCGGACTGATTTACCAGGAAGTATTCAGCGCACTGGCACAGGAATTTAAAGTAACCATCGCCGCCGGTTCCATTGTATTACCCGAACCATCCGTATCGGATGAGGGAAAGCTGGTGATTAAAAAAGGTCCATTGTACAATACAGCTGTTGTGTTCAATCCGGATGGAAAAATTGCGAGCCCGCTGGTAAAGAAAATCTATCCTGTACAAGATGAATTGTCGTTTACCAATAGTGGAGCCAATACACAAACACCCGTAATCAATACCCCTGCAGGAAAAATGGGCTTACTGGTATGCGCAGACAGCTGGTATCCGGAAGCTTATGAAAAAATCAGTCCCGATGTAAAAATGCTGGTAGTACCCTCGCTCGGCGGCACCGATTCGGTATGGAATGCACCCTGGAAGGGATACAACGGATTCAAAGCACCTGCAGACGTGGATACCACAGATTACGGAAAGATCTCTGAAGGCGCTGCCTGGCAGAAATACAGCATGGGCCCCAGAGCAGTGAAGGCAGGTGTACACTATGGTATGAATGTATTTTTTTCCGGACAGATCTGGAACATGAAAGCAGAAGGACGGGTACTTGTATTAAACAAAGATTCCCTCACCGTTTTACCTCCGGCTACCGGAGGACGGATTGTTAACCTCTGGTTGAACTAACGGAGCAACATTGTCCCCGGCAAATGAGTTAAAAAAAGACTAGTTTCGCATTGTTTGTAACCTCTCATTTCATCAACACCAAGAGAGGTAATTTATGCTAGTGAAAACATTTGGAAGTGCAGTCTACGGCGTAGACGCCATCACCATCACCATTGAAGTAAACGTAAGTATGGGACAGGGCTACAGTATTGTAGGACTGCCCGACAGCGCCGTAAGGGAAAGCCTGCAGCGAACGGAGAGCGCCATCAAAACCAATGGCCTGCATATGCCCAGAACCAAGGTAGTGGTAAACCTTGCTCCAGCCGATATTCGCAAAACAGGATCCGCACTGGATCTTCCGATTGCGCTGGCCGTTCTGGGAGCCAGCGAACAGCTTGCACATCCGGAACAGCTGAGTGAATATATGATTTTGGGAGAGCTGGGATTAGACGGAACGGTTCAACCAATCAAAGGTGCATTGCCCATTGCCATACAGGCACGCAAGGAAGGATTCAAAGGATTGATCGTACCCAGGGCCAATGTGCGCGAAGCAGCCATGGTAAATAACCTGAACGTATATGGAACCGACCATATCAGGGAAGTGATTCGTTTCTTTGAAGATGGCGATACCTTACAACCCGAAGTAGTGCATACCCGCGATGAGTTCTTCAACAACCTGGAAATATTCAACATGGATTTTTCCGATGTAAAGGGCCAGGAAAACATCAAACGGGCGCTAGAGATCTCAGCAGCAGGCGCACACAATGCCATACTGATCGGGCCTCCGGGCGCAGGCAAAACCATGTTGGCAAAGAGAATGCCCACCATCCTTCCTCCACTGAGTTTACAGGAGGCGCTGGAAACAACAAAGATTCACAGTGTTGCCGGTAAACTTCCGGTGAACAGTTCACTGATCAGTCATCGTCCGTTTCGTTCACCACATCATACCATTTCAGATATCGCCATGGTAGGCGGAGGCAGCAATCCGCAGCCCGGCGAAATTTCACTGGCACACAATGGCGTATTATTCCTGGATGAATTACCGGAATTCAGGCGAACCGTTTTGGAAGTGATGCGCCAGCCCATGGAAGAAAGAAAGGTCAGTATTTCCAGAACCAGAACAGCGCTGGATTTCCCGGCAAGCTTTATGTTGCTTGCTTCTATGAACCCCTGCCCCTGCGGGTATTACAACCACCCTGACAAAGACTGCACCTGTGCACCGGGGATGGTTCAGAAATACCTCAATAAAGTTTCCGGACCCTTGCTCGACCGGATAGACCTGCATGTGGAAGTAACACCGGTGAGTTTCACATCACTGAACAATGAGCAGCCCGCAGAATCTTCCGCAGACATCAGAAAAAGAGTGATTGAAGCCAGGGCTATCCAAGCCGAGAGATTCAAGGAGGAAGAAGGCATTTATGCCAATGCACATATGCCTGCAAGCCTTGCAAGAAAGTTTTGCGCATTAAACAAAGTTTCAGAAAACCTCTTGAAGAAAGCCATGGAACGCCTGAATCTCAGCGCACGCGCTTACGACCGGATCCTCAAAGTAAGCCGCACCATCGCCGATCTGGCTGCGAGTGAAGAAATCAAACCCGAACATATTGCAGAAGCCATCCAATACCGCAGCCTCGACAGGGAGGGATGGGGAGGGTGAGGGTGGCCGTTTAAAAAATATTCAATTCCAGTTAAAACATATATTGTTCAGGATGATTGTTTGTCAATAGCATCAGGCGCAAAATATGATTATCCTTATTAATGCTACAATATAT
>JAQTZD010000081.1 GCA_028687975.1 Sediminibacterium sp. | reverse complement strand
ACTGCACATATCTTCAGCAGTATTACTGTTATTGCAGGATTAACCATCGCCAATCTGAGACACCGAAGCTAGTGGATACAACCACCATCATATTACTTTGCACGTTTGCCTTTCTTGCAGGATTTGTAGACGCCATTGTAGGCGGTGGAGGACTGATTCAGACCCCGGCCGGACTGATCCTGCTACCACAATATCCTGTTGCAACCGTCATAGGTTCTCTTAAGATACCTGCATTTACTGGTACTGCATTTGCAGCAAAACAATACCTCAAAAAAATTCAGGTGAATTGGAAACAGGTGTCCATGATGGGTATGGTTGCATTTATGGCTGCTTTTGCTGGCTCTGAATTGTTGTCGCAGGTAAGCAACCGGTTTATGAAGCCGGTCATATTTGTGGTGCTGATTGGTGTTGCGCTTTATACCTATACGCAAAAATCATTTGGTCAGCACACACAAAAAAACATTCACCCCAAACACCAGTTCTTCTATTCAATCCTCATTAGCCTGGTCATTGGTTTTTACGATGGATTCATTGGTCCGGGAGCTGGCAGTTTTCTGGTACTGGCTTTTATCGGGGTATTGGGATATGATTTTTTAAAGGCCGGTGCACATGCAAAGCTCATCAATCTTTCTACCAACCTGGGTTCAATTCTGCTTTTTACATTAAAAGGATCTATCCTCTGGCATATTGCCATCCCGATGGCCATCAGCAATGGCATTGGCGGCTTGTTGGGCGCCAAACTGGCCATTCACAAAGGCAATAAATTTATCCGGGTATTCTTTTTATTGATAATAACTGCTACCTTACTACGGTTTGGTTACGATATATTTTTCAAATCATGACAACCTATATCTCCCTTTTAAGAGGTATTAACGTAAGTGGGCACCGGATGATCCCAATGGATGCCTTGAAAAACTGTTATGTTTCTCTCGGCTATTCTAACCCGCATCATTATATCCAGAGTGGAAATATTGTATTCTGCAGCAGCGAAAAAAACACAGAAAAGATTGCCGCTAATATCTCAGAAAGCATTTCAGTGAACTTTGGATTTGATGTACCGGTCATCGTCAAGAGCTATACGGAATGGAAGGAGCTCATTCGAGAGAACCCTTTTCTGAAAAAAAAGAACAAAGAAGAAACCTTTCTGCATGCATGCTTACTTACAAATGCGCCCAACAGCAACGCAATAGAACTAATCCGTTCGGGCAATTATGCTGCAGACCAGTTTGAAGTGATCGGCAACACGGTATATCTTTTTTGCCCGGGTGGATATGGCAAAACCAAATTGAACAATGGCTTTTGGGAAAACAAATTAAAAACAACAGCCACTACCCGAAACTGGAGGACCATCCGGCAACTTTACAATATGGCAGAGGAACTCACTAAAATAAAACCATGAAAACCGCCAACTCCATCAACGCTTATATTGCATCCTGCCCCGAAAACGTGCAAACACTGCTGGAACAGATGCGCAGCACCATACAAAAAGCAGCCCCAAATGCCGAAGAAGTAATCAGTTACGGCATGCCGGCCTTTAAACAACAGCAGGTGTTGGTGTATTTTGCGGCTTTCAAACAGCATATCGGATTTTACCCTACAGCCTCGGGCGTTGCTGCGTTTAAAGATGAACTGGGAAATTATAAAAGTTCCAAGGGAGCCATTCAGTTTCCGCTCACAGAAAAACTTCCTTTACAGCTGATTAGCAAAATCGTAAAGTTTCGATTGAAAGAAGTACAGGAGAAAAACAGCAAAAAGCCATCAAAAACCAAGTAAAAAACTACTACCCTTTCCTTCTTCGGAATAAACGGAAATATGCCCTTTGTGCAACCGCATGATCTGCTTACACAAGTTCAGGCCAATTCCGCTACCATTCTTTTTGGTGGTAAAGAATGGTATAAAAATATTGTTCAGGATTTCCTGCCCCATTCCCGATCCGTTATCTGTTACCCTTACACTAACGGTATTGTTCTGCTCCCGCTCTGCCGACAAAATAATACGTGGGTGCTGCACATCTTTCACTGCGTCTGCTGCATTTACAATCAGGTTAATTAAGACCTGCTCTATTAAACTACTGTCGAGCTCCTGCAACAGATCCGGCTCTTTCAGCACAATTTCCAGTTCAATATTTTTCTGCTCCAGCATTGGTGCCATCAGGCGGTATATATTCTCGAAAAGATCCCGGATATACACCGGTTTAATTGCAGGTTCACTCACTTTATTCAGGTTGCGATATACCTGCGCAAAGCGAAGCAAGCCCTCGCTGCGCTTACGAATGGCCTTCATACCTGCTTCCAGGTCTTCGAACAATTCGCTGTTGTTGTTTAGCGCACCTCCAACTGCCTCCAGTCTGTTTTGCAAGGTATCTGCAAGCGAAGAAATCGGCGCCACTGAATTCATGATCTCATGGGTAAGCACACTGAGCAACCGTTGCCAGGCAATCGCTTCATTTTCATCGAGTGCTTCGTGTACATTCTGAAAGGCAACCAATTGATACCTTTTTTGATCGGTTTCAAATGCGGTAGCCGTAAGCATAATTTTTACAGGCCGGCGCTGCTGCTGCAAATCCATTACCAGGCTTTTACCTGGTTTCAACTGCATCAGTTGATGGTAGAGTGGTTCATTTCTTTTGGCAATTGAATGAACAGACTTCAGGTAAGGAATCTGTAAAAGATTTTTAAGCGACTCATTCATCCATCCCACTTCACCTGTGGCTGTTTCGTAAGATAAAATGCCTGTATCTACCAGTTCCAGCATTTGCTGCAGGTACAGAAACTGTGTTTCTTTTTCCCTGCTGATTTCACGAAAAGCTTCATTGATGCTATTGAATCCGGAGCGGAGCATTCTGAGGGATGCCGGTGCTTGTTCTACAGTGAATTTTCTGGAAAAATCACGATAGCGGATTCCTTCCGCAAAATCTTTCACCTCCTGCTGCACCTGCATGGCGGAACGGTAAAAAAGAAACAACTGGTAAGCAATCAGTGGCAACAACAGCAAGAGCCACTGATATGTGCCGGTTACCATTACAAATGCCGCCGCAGTGATTGTGGCAAATAAACATGCCACACGGATCAGCATCCTCCAGAAAAAAGATTGCGGCTTCATGTTGTTTTAAATATCATATTTACTGAGTCGGCGATAAAGGGCTGTTCTGGTAATACCCAGCTCTTTTGCGGCCCGGGTAATATTTCCATGGTGTTTGTCTACCACTTTTCGGATTGTTTTTTTCTCTACATCACTGAGCTGCATATTTTCCGGAAAACTTTCTTCTTCCGGAACAGATTCCAGTGGAGAAAACAAGCGGTCTGCTGTGCCAATCTCCGGCCCGTCCGACATAATCACAGCCCGCTCAATGGTATATTGTAATTCGCGCACATTGCCCGGGAAATGATAAGACTGAAGTTTTTCCAGTGCCAAAGGATGAAAATGAATATTGGGCTTCATGTATCTGGCAGCATATATCCTGGCAAAATGTTCTGCCAGTAAAGGGATATCTGCTTTCCTTTTCCGCAACGGAGGCACAACAATTTCTACCGTATTAATCCGGTAGATCAGGTCTTTCCGGAATCGGTTTTCGTTGGCAAGCTCAGTCAAAGGCAAATTGGTAGCACAGATCAGCCGTATATCAATGGGTATCGGCTGGTTGCTTCCCAGTTTGGTTACTTGTCGGTTTTGAAGTACACTCAATAGTCTTGCCTGTTGGTAAAGAGAAATATTTCCGATCTCATCCAGGAACAGGGTTCCTCCATTGGCAGATTCAAAACGGCCAATCCGGTCTTCCCGTGCGTCGGTAAATGCGCCTTTTTTATGTCCGAACAACTCACCCTCAAAAAGGCTTTCGGTTAATGCACCCACATCTACTTTTACAAAGGGTTGATTCTTTCGCATCGACTGCTCATGCACAGCTGTTGCAATCAGATCCTTCCCCGTTCCGTTCTCACCCAGAATCAGGATATTGGCATCTGTTGGGGCTATTTTGGAAATCTTGATAAAGATATCTTCCATTTCTGCACTGCTACCAACAATATTACTGTGTGATGCCAACAGTTGTTCCTTTGCTTTTGCATCCCCCACTCCACCTGTTTTTTCAAGAACAGATTCCATTGCTGAAATCAGTTTATCATTATGCCATGGCTTCACCATAAAATCGGCAGCGCCTTCTTTCAATGAACGAACCGCGAGATCAATATCACCGTAGGCCGTGATCATGATGACCTGCACTAGCGGTTTAATTTCCCTGATTCGCTTCAACCAATAAATGCCTTCGTTACCTGTATTGATCGATGCATTGAAGTTCATATCGAGCAGTACCAGATCAAAAGCATACTGCAACAACAGTTGTGGAATCTGCTCAGGATTTCTGGTGGTATGTACTTCCTTCACTTCTGTGCGCAACAATACCCTTACCGCAGTAAGCACATCTGCATCGTCGTCTATAACCAGTATCCTCGCTTTTTTCAAACGCATATCAGAACCTGTTTGATGATATTGGTTCATCCAGCTACCAAAAATGTACCGGCAAGTTAATGATTTGATCATTAAGCCTTTAGTGAAAACAGTATCACCTGCCACTGTATCAAAACCGGACAGTCCTGTATCGAAGACGAACAATTGTCTGAAGACTGAAAACTTCAACCGATTGATTTTCAGTGATTTTAAAACCTGGCATCATCCTTTCAGAGAGATGAAACATATCCAAGTATTTCTGCAACAATAAAAAATTCTACAGTGGACAGAGTTATTAAACAAAAAAAATGGAGCACCCAAAAGATCCTGATGCTTAGCCTCGGCATATTGATTGCGGCACTGGTAGGTGGCGCCATTTATTCCACTTCCGGAAATTCTAAACTGAATATAGATCCGGAACGAATCAGTATCAGCGAAGTTACCAGGGGACCTTTCAGGGAATATATTCCTGTGAACGGAGTGGTGCTGCCACGTACCACCATTTACCTGGATGCCCTGGAAGGCGGTCGTGTGGAAGAAAAATTTGTGGAAGATGGTACCGTAATGAAAAAAGGACAACCGATTATGCGCTTATCGAATACCGACCTTGCATTAAGTCTGGTTACACAGGAAACACAGGTATACAATCTGCTCACCCAGATGCAGATTGCCCGGAATGCAGCGGAACAAAACACCGTTAACAGACTGAATCAGGTAACAGATGTAGACAACCAACTAAAAGAGGCCAAAAGAATTTATGAACTGAACAAACACCTGTACGAACAGAAAGCCATAGGCCTGCAGGAATTTAAACAGTCGGAGAACACCTACAACTACCAGCTGGAGAAAAAAAGACTGGCACAACAAATCATCAAACAGGATTCCGTTTCTACCAGGCAGGGAATAGAACAGGCTAAACAGTTGTTTGAAGGTTCCCGGAATGCATTGGAATTAACCAGAAAAAAAGTGGGAGACCTGATTGTTCGCGCCCCCATAGACGGACAGCTCACTTCGATGGATGCAGAAATAGGTCAGAACAAAAGACAGGGCGAAAGACTTGGGCAAATTGATGTGCTGAACGGATTTAAAGTAAGGGCAGATATCGACGAACATTATATTTCGCGGGTATTCATTGGCCTGACGGGCGATTTCAGTTTTGCCAACAAACGTTATCTGCTGAAAATCACTAAAATATATACGCAGGTAACCGCCGGAAGATTTCAGGTAGATCTTGAATTTGTTGGTGAGGTTCCCAAAGGAATCCGCAGAGGACAGACCTTACAAATAGGACTTGGCCTCAGCGACGAAACCCAGGCAATCCTGATTCCAAAGGGTGGTTTCTTTCAGCAAACAGGGGGAAACTGGATTTTCAAACTCACGGCCGATGGCAGCAAAGCATTCCGTACAGAAATTCAGCTCAACAGGCAAAATCCGAACTATTACGAAGTTGTTCAGGGACTGAAACCAGGAGAGAAAGTAATTACATCCAGCTATGATCAGTACAATACTATTCAGGAAATCATTCTAAAAAAATAATTCATAAAATCTATCATCATGATCAAAATAACGAATCTTGAAAAAATTTACCGTACAGAAGAGGTAGAAACAATTGCCCTCAATAAAATTTCACTTGAAATTAAGGAGGGAGAATTTGTAGCCATCATGGGGCCTTCGGGATGCGGCAAGTCTACGCTGCTGAATATCCTTGGCTTACTCGACAATCCCAATGGAGGAAGCTTTCAGTTCAATGGAACAGAAATTGCCGGATACAGTGAAAGGAAACGCGCTGATCTGCGCAAGCACAATATTGGGTTCGTATTTCAAAGTTTCAATTTGATTGATGAGCTCACTGTTTTTGAAAACGCAGAATTACCCATGATCTATACAGGCGTAAAGGCATCGGAAAGAAAAAAGCGCGTGGAAGATGTGCTTGAAAAAGTGCAAATTATGCACCGGAGAAATCATTACCCGCAACAGCTTTCGGGTGGACAACAACAACGGGTTGCTGTTGCACGGGCAGTAGTTAATCGCCCCAAACTGATTCTGGCCGATGAACCTACCGGAAACCTCGATTCTTCGAACGGAAATGAAGTAATGGAACTTTTGACGCAATTGAATGAGCAGGGTACTACCATTGTTATGGTAACACACTCTGAGCACGATGCAAGGTATAGCCACAGGATCATCCGTATGCTGGATGGCCAAACCGTAACTGAAAATATTCTGGCATAAGCAATTCAAAAAAAGAAGCAAATGATACGTAATTACATCAGTATTGCCTGGCGGAATATTTTTAAAAACAAAATATTCTCCGGCCTTAATATATCCGGCCTTGCGATAGGAATGACCTGTACCATCCTGATCCTCCTATGGGTATACAACGAAAGATCCTGGAATCACAGCCAGAAAAACTATAAAGAAATTTATCATACCTATGCCAACCGGAATTTTAATGGAGAAATAAGTACCGGTCCGGACATGATGTTCCCACTTCCTCAAACAGCCAAACAGGCATTTCCGGAAATAAAGAAAGGAGCAATTGTTTCTTTTGGAGAAACCATGCTCATGACCGTAGGTGATAAAAAAATAAATCGTCAGACCATTACGGTATCGGATGATTTCTTCGACATGTTCAATTATGATTTTATCCAGGGTAATATTGCATCCGCAAAAAATCCGAACGGCATTGTACTCACAGAAAGTACAGCCAAGGCCTTGTTCAACAGCACAGATATAATGGGAAAAACCATCCTATTGCCACATAACAAAACTGTGATCGTTAGTGCCGTTGTAAAGGATCCGGCACCGGCCTCCTCCATCAAATTTGAAGGCGTACTCAACTTTAACCTCATTCCCGAGGAAGTAAAGCGAAATGAAGCAGAATGGGTGAATTGCGGCAACAGGGTCTTCTTCCAGATAAGGGAGGGAACAGATATCCGCAACATGGAGCAAAAAATCCTGAACCTGATCCGTCAAAAATCGCCCAACGAAAATCCAACCACCAAAGGAAGCATCATTTTGCATCCCATGAGCAAATGGCGGCTGTACGAAGAATTCCGGAATGGAAAGAACACAGGTGGCCGTATCCAGTATGTAAATCTTTTCACAGGTATCGCCATCATTATTCTCATTATTGCCTGTATCAATTTTATGAACCTCTCTACTGCCCGTTCAGAAAAACGAGCCAGAGAAGTAGGTATCCGCAAAACACTCGGAGCAGGCCGAAAACAACTGTTGAATCAGTTCCTCACCGAATCTGTATTACTGGCACTGATTTCTTTTGTGCTTTCAGTTGCCCTGGTATACCTGATTCTGCCCCTGTTCAACCGCTTACTGGAACAGACCATTCAAATTCCGCTGAATCGTCCGGAACTATGGGTTACAGCAGGAGCCATCATTCTGGTCACCGGCTTTTTTGCAGGAAGTTACCCGGCATTATACCTTTCAGGACTGCAACCCATTAAGGTACTCAAAGGAGGATTCACTCCAGGCAAGCAAGCCCTGCTGCCGAGGAAGATACTGGTAACAGCTCAATTCATTGTATCGATCATACTGATTTCTGCTACCATGATTATTTATCAGCAGTTGGCATATGTAAGAAGCAGGGACCTTGGATACGATGTGAAAAACCTGATCATGGTTGGTTCTTCTGCTAATTCCAATCAGAATTATACTGCATTAAAAAATGACCTGTTGAATACCGGCCAGGTAGAATCCGTGAACAGAACATCTTCACCAATCAGCAACATCTTTGGATTTACTTCCGGAGTAAGCTGGACAGGGGCGCCCAAAGATCCTAATCTTGTTATTGGTTTTCTGTTTGCCGATGATGGCTTTGCTGAAACAATGAAAGCAAGAATCATTTCCGGTCGCGACTTCCGGATGGGCGATACCAATACCGTCATTTTCAATAAAGAAGCCATTCGCTTAATGGGCATCAAGAATCCGATAGGAACCGATGTTACCTGGGCCGGCCGTACAAGAAGAATTGTAGGTGTAGTAGATAATATGATCATGACCTCTCCTTTTGAGCCTGCTTCTCCACTGATGATTTCCTACGAAAACAAATGGTCGAACAGTACCAATATCCGGATTAAAAGCGGAGCCGATATGGGGAAAGCACTTACGCAAATCGGAAATGTATTTAAGCAATACAGCCCCGACAATCCTTTTGAGTATCGCTTTGCTGATGCAGAATTCAATAATAAATTCAACAACGAAGACCTGATCAGCAGCCTCTCCATGATTTTTGCAGGGCTGGCCATATTTATCTGTTGCCTTGGTTTGTTTGGTCTTGTTTCATTTGCTATAGAAAGAAGAACAAAAGAAATCGGCATCAGAAAAGTACTGGGTGCCAGCGTACAACAATTGCTTTTGCTGATGTCTAAAGAATTCCTGGTACTGGTGGCAATTGCCTTTCTGATTGCCATACCGGTTGCATGGTGGTTCATGCACGAGTGGCTCAACAATTTCAGCTACAGGATCAGCATCGGACCAGATGTATTTATACTGGTAGGTCTGGTAACACTGATGATCTGTATTGCAACAGTTAGCCTGAATGCATTAAAAACGGCAACAGCCAATCCGGTAAAAAGCCTTCGCTCCGAATAAATACGACTTATTACTCAACTGCATTAGTGAATGTAAATATGAAAAAGAATATCCCGATATGGTTGTTGCTGGCAGAGTTGATGTTTTCAACTATTGCAGGTGCGCAATCAGCAAACGGTGAAATACTCAGCCTCCAACAATGCATCGAAACAGCTGTTGCCAATAACCTGCAGGTGCGGCAGGCTGCCTACCAGGCAGCCATATCCAAAGTGGATTACAAGCAGGCCCGCAACAACCGGCTGCCGGCTATTTCCGGGAATATTTCACATGGTATCAATCAGGGAAGAAGCATTGATCCGTTTACCAACAGCTATCTGAACCAGGAAATCGGATTTGCCAATTACAATATCAATACCAGCGTTACTTTATGGAATGCATCCTCCATTCAAAACGGTATCCGGCAGAACGAACTGAATTACCAGGCGAGTGAGCAGAACTGGCAACAAGTAAAAGACAATATTACGCTCAATGTAATTCTGGCTTATCTGCAGATTCTGAGCAGCAAAGAGCAATGGCAGATTGCACAAAAACAGGCTGGCGTAACCAGGGCACAAGTGGCCCGGCTCGAGATTCTTCATGCCAGTGGATCCATTGCACCTGCAACACTCTACGATTTAAAGGGTCAGCTCAGTACGGACGAATTAACTGTATTAAATCTGAAGAATGCGCTCGAAACGGCAAAGATTTCGCTGGCACAACTAATGAACATTCCTTACAGCGCATCGATGGATGTGGCAACCATGCCTGTTAACACCCTCCCCGTACTTTACGAAAAAGGGGCAGAATCCATTTATCAGACTGCGCTGCAACAACTGGCAATGATAAGGGCTGCGGGTCTTCGCTTGCTGGGTGCACAAAAAGGCACAAAGAGTGCAAAAGCTCAAATGTTTCCAACACTGAGCTTAAATGGCGGACTGGGAACCAATTATTCCAGTGTTGCCAGTACACAGCAATTGGTCAGTACCACCGATGTAGCCACGCCGCAATATGTAATGGTGAATGCAGACAAGTTCAATGTATTTGTACCACAAAACAATTATGCCAGCCAAAAGATCAGCTACGGCGACCAATGGAAAAACAATTTCAATTCCTCGGTTGGCATCAGCCTCCAGATTCCGATACTAAACAGAATGGTATCGAGAAACAGAATACAACAGGCTGTGATTGCAGAAAAAAGAGCCGCTTTTGAATTAACCAGTACCCAAACGCAGGTAAGACAGCAGATTGATCAGGCATACCTGAACATGCAAACAGCCCTGGAGCGTTTACAAACACTGGAAAGGCAGGAAGCAGACTTTACCCTTTCCTTTAAAGCAGCAGAAGTAAAATTCAATGCCGGCGTGAATACATCGATAGATTATATGCTGGCCAAGAACAACCTCGATCGGGCCAGCGCCAACCTTATTGCCGCACGATACGATTTCATTTTTCGGAATAAAATACTGGATTTCTACCAGGGAAAGCCACTCTGGTAAGTTATCTGCCGTTTTGCATCTTTGATTTTGGATGGTTTACACAATATTGCCCTGGCAACGGGGCAATATTAACCTTTCCTTCAGGCGGGGAAACCACAATACCTGTATTTTTACAGCGTTTAATACCATTATGGACCTGAGTTTCGAAAAAGAAAAAAAACTGAAGGCAACATTCCTGACAGCAGCAATCACCATTGTGCTGTTCAGTATTTTCTTTTATGTCCGTTATACCAAGCCTGTTGCTCCCCCTCCCCCTGTTGGCGAGGGCATTGAAGTAAACCTGGGCAACAGCGAGACCGGTTCAGGAGATATTGCTCCGGAAGCCCCCGGCAGTCTGGCGGAACAGGCAGCAACCCACTCCAGCCCTGCTGTACAGACTCAACCCGATCCGGTTACCCCACCCGTAAACGAAGCTCCGGATGATGTTGCGGTCAACAACAACAGCAAACCGGTAAAGAAAACCGTTGCAACTGCTCCTGTAATAAAGCCCAGCCCTGCCCCACCTAAACCCAAGGCCATTTTTAAAGGCGGCACCACTTCCGGAACCGGAGGCAATCAGGCCGACAGTTACAATGGCGTCCGTAACCAGGGCATTGCAGGCGGTACCGGCGACCAGGGCAATCCAAACGGCAATCCGAACTCCGACAGCTACACAGGTAGCGCTGCCAGTGGCAGCGGAGGCTCAGGCGGTGTTGCCATCAGAAGCGGGCTCGACGGAAGAAGAATCACCCGGCTGCCTTCTTTCGAAGACGACTTCAACGAAAATGCTAAAGTGGCTGTAGACATTACGGTAGACAAAGCCGGAAATGTTGTTTCTGCAGTCATCAATCCCAGGGGCACTACCACTACCAATGCAGGTATCCGCAATATTGCCCTGCGAAAAGCAAAAACCCTGAAACTCAACAGTGGAAATACAGACGAACAAACAGGGACTTTGATCTTCAATTTTAAACTGCGCAGTTAATTTTTATTGCATCTTTGCAGGGCTATGAACTACCCTGAAACAATCAGATATTTATTCGAAAAACTGCCCATGTTCAGCAGACAGGGCGAATCTGCTTATAAAAAAGATCTGACCAATACCATACGGCTTTGCGAGGCCCTGGGCAACCCGCATAAAAAATTCAAAAGCATACATGTGGCGGGTACCAACGGGAAAGGCTCAACCAGCCATATGCTGGCTGCCATCCTGCAAACTGCCGGTTATAAAACAGGTTTGTATACCTCTCCCCATCTCCACGATTTCAGGGAAAGGATCAAGCTGAACGGTATGCCCTGTGAGGAAGATTTTGTAGTGGCTTTCACCGAAAAAGTTCGCCCGCTGATTGAAACAATCAGCCCTTCTTTTTTTGAGATCACAGTTGCCATGGCTTTTGAGTATTTTGCACAGCAGGAGATAGAAATTGCTGTAATTGAAGTAGGACTTGGCGGCCGGATCGACAGTACCAATGTGATTACACCGGAACTCAGCATCATTACCAATATCGGCTGGGACCATATGAATTTGCTTGGCAATACACTCGAAGCCATCGCCGGCGAAAAAGCAGGCATCATCAAACCTTTTGTACCTGTGGTTATCGGAGAATACACCCCCGAAACCCAACCTGTATTTGAAGCAGCAGCCACCAGTAGCAACATCTGCTACGCAGGTGAAAAAAGATACG
>JAQTZD010000080.1 GCA_028687975.1 Sediminibacterium sp. | reverse complement strand
AAAAGTATCAACTCACAGTTGGATCAAAGTCAAATCCTCTTACAAATCAGGCCTTTTTTCCCATAATTTTTTGATCATATAAGCTTTTTGAACCTGCTCTGCTTTTATATATCTCCGAAATGCTTTTTCAGTTTTATGGCCACTAATGGCCATTATCAGTTGTATAGGTGTCCCTTCTAAAAATTCATTTGTACAAAAAGACCGGCGGCAGGTATGAGAAGTAATCCAGGCATACTTTGGGCGAACCTCTTCGATAATTTTATTACCCCTTTTGTGGGTTATTTTTATTTGCTCATCAATACCGGCCATTTTAACGACCTCTTTAATATAAAAATTAAGGTTGGGGTTACTTATCTGAGGCATTTGCATATTGTATTTATCAATTAAAATCCGTTTTGAATCCGGACGAAGCGGTACTACTACCTGCGTCAGAGTTTTGTTTTGTGTAACATATAGCATCCCATCCCGTATTTCATCAGGCTTGATATCGGAATAATCGCTGAACCGAAAGCCGGTAAGACAACCTAAAACGAAAATGTCCCTGTACTTTTCAAGATGTGGGTTTTCTGACAGATCAAGATGGTAAATCAGTGATATTTCATTCCAGGATAAATAAACAGCATCCACCTCCTCTTCCATTACCTTAAAAGAGGTCATATCAAAGAATGGGATAATCTTCTTTCTCATCCGATCTTTCAGGAATGACTTTAAATGCTTAATTGTTTTGCCAATTGTGTTCATCTTAAGGCCTCTGATCTCTTCCCTCCTTCGCATTTGGATAATATCATAGGTTAGATATCTCACAAATTCTTCATAGAATAAAGCGTCAAAAGAATCGAAAGTTACCGGTTGATTCCTGAAAGATTCAAAACTTTTCAGGTGTTTTTTCATTGCACTTATCACATTGATAGTACAGTGTTTCACGCTGGTTTGCTTGCTTTGGATGTATTGATCAATATTGTCAAATACATCGATATTTTTTTTAGCACCATTATCTGTTATCAGATAACAGGGTTCCTTTAACTTAAAATTTGCACGTAAGAAATCCACAGGACATCCGTGTTTCCCTTTTGCGGCATAATTAACCATATCCTCAGCCTTGCGGAGTAAATTCGTGAGCTGAACTTCCATTTTTTCTACATCACCGAATTCCGAAGGCAGATCCCTGGATATCTTTCCACGCTTCTTACTCCAATATCCAGGTGGTATTGCTATTCCGGTATTTAATAATGTTCGCTTTTCAGATGAATGACAGTACTGGATAAAAATGAGGCTTGTGCCGTCACGGCGCAATTTGCTTTTACTGCAAATAAGTTTGATCGGTAATGACATAGTTTAGTCGATTTTTAGTCTATTAAAATCGTATCAACTATGGTAAAGGTAGAAGGTTGAAATATCGGGAACTGTTAACAAAACATTGAATAACAGCACCTTAGAGTAAGATAAAGTAAGATGAGATAAGATAGATTAGTGGCTCGGATCTCCCGTCCGGTCCGCAAACTGAACAAATAAAAAAAACCTGCAAGATGTACATTTTGCAGGTTTTTTGTTAAACATTTCTTTCAACAATTTATAATAGCAACAAGGTCTTACCCACTGCATCCCTCAAATCTGTATTTACACTTGTTTGTACTGCATAATCATTCCATTTACTTACAGCTGTTTTAACCTGCTGAATAATTGCTTCTGCTTTTTTGATGTTCATATTTTGCGCGACCACCAGAAAATCATTACGCGTAATGTTTTGTCGTTTGCCATTTATACTTAAAGCATGCTGGTTTACCCATAAACTTCCCGGACGGTAGGAATGGCAAACATCAAACGCCGGGGCCAGTTTCCACCGACCTGCTTTGTCCATCATGAATGCAAAATTCTTGGTGTGGTCATCACAATTTCTGGCCATTACATTAAATACCATTCTCCTGTATAACTGTTCTGCATCTGTGTATGGCAACAGCATGCTGCGCATTGTTTCAAATAATTGTTCGTAGCTAAACGATCTTACTTCAGTAAAGTCATAATGAGCAATCGCACAAAAGCTTTGCACATGCAGTTTGCCTTTACCGGGCTCTCTGTCGAAACGCCTGGTCATAAAATGCGCCCTTCCATTTTCCTCCAGCAAACGACATTCGGTCATTTCAATTTGGGCTTCCTTAGCCATCAGGTGATAAGCCATTTCAATCCGGCCATAACCGAATGATGTACCTAACTGCTTATCCGTAACCCCGTCGAACTTTAACAACCAATGGGTGAACCCTTTTGGAGCGTCTGCCTGACCGGAGCGAATTTCTCTTGTATCGGGATTAAATGCGATTACCGCTTTAGCCCTTGCACCACCTGCCGAGGATCCGATTTTTAAAATATCGCTTAATGCTTTTACTTCATCTCCGGAAAGACTGGTATTAAAATTCTGTTTCTCGGAAAGTATTTCATTGGCAATATCTATCAGGCGGCTTAATTCAATTTTGGTTGCCGTATTATTGGCTTTAGGCACTACTGGCTCAAACTCTAATGCACCCATACCTCTTTTACCAATAAAGCAAAGTAATTCAACCGGGTTCATACTGTTGGATGGGCGTCCATTAATGGCAAGCCAGGCATTAATCAGGCTGTTACCATATTTATCCGGCAATACATCTGCCAGTAAGCCTGGTAAGCCCTTGAATGTAGTTGTACCTCTTACATCAGGAAAAGAAAACACCCGCCTTTCCGCACCTGCTATCGGCATTTTCAACGGAGACAGATCCCATCCATTGGAAAGAAAAGCTGGTTCAAATTCAAAGTAAGCCAATTCTATATCCTCTTCCCAGGCAATGGCTCCAACTCTTTTGTTCCAGATATTGATGAATGCTGTTGTTACCATTACCAGTCGCTTTTAAGATTTTTAACTTCGGAGTTTTTTTTGGAGCTTGCCCGTTGCCGTTTTTTCTGGTCAATTTTGGCCAATAGTAGTGGGCTAAGCTGCTGCCTCACTTCAAAAACCTGGAACAGTTGCAACTGCTCTAAAGCCCTTAATATTTGAATAAACGAAAGTAATGTACCCCCACTCCCCTTTTCAATCTGCACCAATGTAGAACGATTGATACCTGCTGCCACAGCCACTTGTTGCTGCGTTTTATTTTGCTGCAATCGGGTCTGCTGGATAGCGTAACCCAAGAACTCCAAAATTGCCGGATTGCTCATTGCATACCAATTTTTAGTGTTTTTTTCCATCATTAAGTATATTATTAGTTAATAATGTTGGAAAATACCAACATATCAAATATACAAACTTGTTGGATAATTCCATCTTAAAACTATAAAATAAGCAATAATGATGGAAAATATAAACATTAAAGTAAATTTTAAAGCATGTTTATATTTTTAGAATTAGAGACTTTCCATTAATTGTTCCAAAGTCCTTAAAATTAACACCCTACAATTGGATCACAAAAATTGCAATATGTATAACCATTTGATGAGTTTATTAATTACACTTCTGATCTGCTCAACCGAACTGCATGCTCAGAAATTTGAAAAGCTGGTAGACAAATTCACCGGCAGAACTACCTATTACACCAAATTCCAAGATATATACAGAAAGGCAACCGTGAGTAATAATGTTCCGGATGCTGTATCATGCTCAATATTCAAAGTAAGCGATTCTCTTTATTTATGCCTCAGTATGAAAATGGGGGGCTTTAAGAGGGTTGAAATAGCCGAAGGTGCTAAATTATACCTAAAACCAGCCACGGGCCCAGCAACCATTTTGCTGGCTGCATCCACTGAACAATCAGAAATAATTCAATCATCCTATGATGGCACTTCAATTACCCAGATGTATCGTTTAACAGATAAGGACATTGATATTTTAAGAATAACTCAAATATCCGATATACGGGTAGAGCATACAAGTGGTAAAATAGACTATGCAATAAAGAGTAAAAAATCAGAGATAATCAAAAAAGCATTAACCGAATGTTCCCGATTCAACTACTCAGCAGCTCTGCTAAATGGCTATTCCCCTCCTTAAAGAAGCCGGTCCATTCTGTTTGTTTTGCCTGAGAATAAAATCTTGCCGGTGTTGTTAGTGCCTGAAAGGGAATTTTCTTTTTTTCACAGTAATGCCTCACTGCTTCGATTTTTGTTTTCATATTCGGAATACCTCCAAACGATCTTCTTGTAAAACAAACCCGCTTCAGATTTTTGAGTTTACTGATTTCAGCAATAACATCTCTCCATTCGGTAACCTTACCGTCGATGTAGCTGTCATCATAATTTGCAACTGCTTCAACATCTACTTCTACAATCAGGTCGACAAACCCAATTTTATGCTTTTCAATGAATTCTTTTTTTTCATCTACAGGCTTGCCCTTTAATGAAGCCTCATTAAAGGCAGCAGGAATCAATACCCAAAGAAAATTTCTTTGCCTGCCATAAAAGAAATCAGCCGTATTTGCTTTGGTTTCGGGATTAAAAGTTCCGATCACCAAAATTTCTGTCTTGGGATTGATCTTATGATCCGTAAACCGATGCTTGATTCTTGTCATACTTGAAATTGCTACCCAACAATTCCTGCTATTTCTGTTATCCTTGCCAAATGGTGGTCATCGTGTTCAGCAACAAACAAAAACAGGTCCATTGTTCGCATGGGTGTTTTTAACCGGGGGTGAAGTGCCGATTTAAAAATCAAGGCCTCGTCTATATTTTCGATCAGTCTGAGGGTATATTGCCGGGCCTGGTTAAACTCCGCAACCAATTCTTCTATGGCTTTGCTATTGTGATTTGCCAGATCTGTTTTTGAATTCTGCAAGTCTGTAGGCCTTAACTCCAAAGCCCCGTTTCTGATATCTTCAAAACGACCTTGCCAAAGTGATTCAAGATCAGTAAGGTGTCCGATATTTTCCTGAATAGACCATGTATCATTTGGCCGGACAGTTCGTATTGCCGGATTAATCAAATTAATTTTGTGTTCAAGTCGCAGTGGAGTACCTGAAAGCCTTTCTATAATTGAAGGGAAAATATTTTGACTGGCTTCAAAATTAAATTTTCGATCGAACCATTTAATCTGTTGCATGGTGATTTACGTTTAAAGGTTTTGATTATTTATTTCGCTTCTCCAGCCATTGCGCCAACCCTTGCTTGATGGCTTCACCGATCTTTTGCTGGTTGGCAGGATCACGGAGAAAATCATAGCTCACTTCGTTGTCACCAATTTCGAGCAGTACGCGAATAGGCGCAGTATTTACATGTTCATCCAAACTGTAGAAGGATAATTTTCCGGTACTGGCACAACGATAATCGTTTCTGCCGGTGGTGCTATCCAGCAATACGCCACGGTTTTCGAGTGTGGTGGCTGATGCAATGGAGGCAATTAAAGTAGCGGCCAGATCGCGGTTCTCAGCTTCATGTGCATCTCCGTAATGAATGTATCCCCAAACTGCATGACGGCGGGTACCACCATTGTTGTGCACTGCAATGAATATATCCGGTTTCTTTTTATTGGACTGCTGTATTTCCCAGGCATAGCCTGAAATTTTTCCATCCACCACCGCCGAAGTATGTGCAACCACGGTATTGCTGCCAACATCTGCCGTGTGTACATCTGTTCTGCCGAGGCTCCATACTTTGTATTCCTTCATTTTTGGATTAGCCGCCATTGCTGCTTCTGCAATGCCATTGCATACAGCCGCTTCGCTGAAGTTTTTACCGGTATTGGTTTGGTGAGAAGGTTGCCATACCACCACTGTTTTTTTACGTGGCGGAACAGATGCAATACAAACGATCAGCAGCAGGAAAACAATTGTTTTTTTCATATGGAGATTGAGTGATTTCGGAGGCCCTTTCTAATTTGCAACAGAATTAGGCTATTTTTTCCATTTTCATGTCAGAAAATCAGGGGCTACGAAATCGCCCCCTCATCAATCCAACAACCCGCCTGCCCAACGAAGTGCGTATCCGGCTGTGAGGTATTTGATTCGCAGCTGGCATCCAGTTCAAAAGCAGGATCAAATGCACCGCGGGCAGACTGCAATTCTGCATCGGCCTTGCTCACATCGGTTTCTATCATGGCTACTTTCCCGCCAAAGGTTCCGTAACTGCTTTGCGGCCATCCGCTGAATACAATCGCAGAAAATTGTTTAAGCTTATTGGGGGTTTAACAATCATTAACGAACATTTCAAGCCCTTTTCGCAGTCCATCGCTCTTTCAACCGGTCTACCAGGTAGTATACCATCGGCACCAGGAATACGGTCAGCACCAACGAAGAAAGCAATCCCCCAATGATTACCCAGGCCAACCCGTTTTTCCAGGCCGCCGCTGTACCGGTTCCCAGGGCTATGGGCAACATACCAATGGCCATGGAAAGCGTAGTCATCAAAATGGGGCGCATCCGGTCCTTACCGGCTTCCACGATCGCCTCCCGCCAGGGTTTTCCGGCCTCCTTTAACTGGTTGGTAAAATCCACAATCAGGATGGAATTTTTTGTCACAAGCCCCATGAGCATAATCAGTCCCAGCAGGGCAAATAAACTCAGGTTACTCATGGAGAGATTCAATGCCAGGAAAGCCCCGATTGCTGCTACAGGTATGGCAAACAATGCTACAAAAGGATACACATAGCTATCGTACAAGGCTACCATGATCAGGTAAATAAGGATAAAGGAAATCAGCAACACCGAACCCAATGCACCAAAGCTGTCGTTCTGCCTTTTGATGTCGCTGCCCCAGGTCATTTCTATTCCATTGGGCAGGGGATTTTTTTTGAGGTAAGCCACCACATCATCTGCCACGGTTCCAGAGGGTCTGCCCAGTGCATCCGCTGTAAGTGTCACAGCCGGCTGACGATCTTTTCGCTCCAGCAAGGAGGGAGCATTGTCTTTTTCGATTTTAGCAAACTGTGATACGTCTACAGCAATACCCATCGGATTCACAATGGTCAGTTTTTTTACATCATCATAATTCCTGCGGTTGAACTGATCCAGCCAGATTCGCACCGGATATTCTGTTCCCTGCTCGGTTAAACTAGCATCATCGTTTCCGGAGAATGCAGTCCGCAGGTTCATCCCCACATATGCGGTACTCAGGCCCAGGCGCTGCATTTTATCTTTATCGGGTATTACTTTTAATTCAGGACTTCCGGTTTCTACCGAACGTTTTACATTATCAGCTCCTGGTATTTTTTCTATCACTGCTTTGAGGCTGTCTGCTGCCAGCATAACCGTTTGCAGATCACTACCGTTCAGGGTAATTTCGATTGGTGCAGTCCGGGGAACCAGCCCCAGGGCCATAATCGAAAAATTGATGCCGGCATATTGTTGTTGCAGGTTATCTCTTAACCTGCGCATGAATGCTTCTGTTTCAAAACTACCGTTGGCCTGATTGGGTTTCAGCTGTATCGTCATTTCTGTTTTATTAGCTGCTCCCACACCCAAACTTCCGATACCGGTACCGGGTCCGCCCACATTGCTGAACAAAGTGCTCACTTCGGGTTGTTGCTGAATGTATTTTTCAATCCGCTCCGAAGTGAGGTTGTTCTGCTGAAGGGTAGTGCTTTTGTCAAATTCCATTGCCAGTTGAAACTTACCCTGGTCTCCGGTAGCGATCAGTTCCTTACCAATAATCCCCTGCCTCATTACCGCTGCGGTAAAAATAAAAGGCAACAAAACCATAGCTGTAAAAATTAATTTATGGTTCAGTACCCACTGCAATTTTCTTCCATACCATTCTATAAACCCATTCAATCTGCCTTCGAACCACAACAAAAAACGATTGAAGAAATGAGTGGGCTTCAGGTCCTCTTTTTTACCTATTCTGGAAGACAACCAGGGAGTTAGCGTAAAGCCTACCAGCAAACTGGTGAGTACGGTAACCACCACCACTACAGCAAACTGTTGAAGCATGTCTGCCACAAATACCTGTAGAAATAAAATGGGCACAAAGACCACTACATCCACCAGTGTAATGGAAATGGCTGAAAAACCAATTTCCATTCTACCTTCCAGCGAAGCTTTTCGCTTTTCCTTACCCATGTCTAAATGACGCTGGATATTTTCCAGCACTACAGTGGCATCATCCACCAACACGCCAATTACCAGCGACATGGCCAGCAGCGTCATTAAATTAAGGGTATAGCCCAGCAACCACATGGCACCGAAAGCCGTAATCAAAGAAGTTGGAATGGCAATAGCCACGATCAGGGAGTTGCGGAAACTTCTCAAAAACAGCAGCATCACCAGCGAAACCAGGAACACTGCCAGAAACAAATCGAACACAACAGAATTCACCGCATCAATGGTATTATCGGTACTGTCTTGCGTAACCACAAAAGCAACACCGGGTACCTGCTGTTCAATGAACGCAAACTTTTCGCTGATGGCTTTGGACACATCCACTGCATTGGCATCCCCTTGTTTTTTAATTAAAAGTCCCAATCCTGTTTTTCCATTGTACCTGCTCACAGATTGCGGTTCTTTCACGCCATCCGATACTGTTGCAATATCTTTTACGTACACAGGACTTCCAGGAACGGGCATGGCTACCTGTACATTGCCGATCTGATCGATGCTGTTGAATTTTCCTACCAGGCGAACCGCATTCCGTTCGCTGCTGGTCTCCACTTTTCCGGCAGGTAAATCGATCCCTGCCCGATTGATGGCTTCCACTACCTGCGAAAGGGATAATTTATACAGTCTGAGTTTTTCCTGATTTACTTTAACCTGGATTTCCCTTTCTTCAGCCCCCAATACGGTAATTTCAGCAACACCTTTTATTTGTTGAATCTGCGGAAGGTATTCGTCTTTCATTTTTTGGTAAAACACCGGGGCAGGCAGATTGCTGCTGGCACTAACTGTCATGATGGGCAGGTCGTTGGGAGACACTTTACTCATCACCGGACTCTGTACATCCTGCGGAAGCTGCGCTTTGATATTATCTATGTACCGCTGGGCATCCTGCATGGCATTGTCTACATTGGTTCCATATTTCAGGTTGGCAATGATCACAGAAGCATTGGGCAATGATTTGGTTACCAGGTAATCTACTCCTTCCAGATTAGACAGCGCATCTTCCACTTTCCTCGAAACAGAGGTTTCCACTTCTGCGGGCTCTGCCCCGGGATAAACCGTTTTTATTACAATTACCGGCTGATTAAAATCGGGCATTAACTCGTAGCTCAGGTTTTTATATCCAATCAAACCCAGCAGAAAAAATACACTGAAGAGTACAATAATCAGCGAAGGACGCTCTATCGATATTTTAGTAAAATTCATGTTCACGGTTTTTATGGTAGAACTACATGTGCACCATCGAATAAATTCACCAATCCATTTACCACCACCACATCTCCTTCTTGTAAACCGGATGTAACCACTACCATGTTTTGTACCTGCCGCGAAAAGGTAATGGATTGCAATACGGCTTTGCCATTTTTCACCAGGTATACCTGTGCATGATCTGCAGAACCGGTGATGGCAGAAGCCGGTATCCTGATTTCCTTTGTAGGTGATGTGCTGTTTACAACCACCTTACCAAACATACCTGCTTTGATGATCTGCTGTGTGGTATTGTGTACCTGGAACTGTACTGGAAAACTATTGCCCTGATTGGATTTGCTGCCGATCATGGTCAGCTTACCTGGAACTGTCCTATCAGGATAAACATCCGGAGTAATGAAAAAGGACCGATGCAGCTTAAATTTCAGGATATCTGCTTCAGGTACCTGTATGGTAAATTTCAGCTGGCTGATATCGGTAATTTGCAACAAAGGCATTCCCGGTGCAGCAAATGCACCCGCTTCCGAAAGTTTTGCCGTTACTACCCCTGCAAACGGCGCCCGGATAGTTGTTTTTGCAATCTGCTCCTGCAAGCTGACCTGCTGTACTTTTGCCGATTTTAATCCCAGTTGCGCTTTCTCCAGCTGCACCCCCTGAATGGCATCTGCACGGGTTAATATGGTGAAGCGCTTCACGTCTGCTTCCAGGCCTTCTACCTGTACATTCACCGACTGCAACTGCAATTTCAACAGGGAATTGTCTAACTGAATTAATGCTTGTCCGGGTTTCACTTCGTCACCCACATCTGCCAGCAAGGATACAATCCGGCCCTGTACGTCTGCACTGATCCTGGTTTCCCGATTGGGTTCAAAGGTTCCGGTATACACTCCTTCATCCGAAGCATTTACCATGCGAATGGTATCAACTCCAACAGTAATGGGCTTTTCCTTATTGTATTGATACAGTTTTGCAGCAGCTTTTTTCTTGTTCCCAGAGAGCCTGATGGTCAGCACGGCTACTAAAGCAAGTGCAGCAACAATCAGGATTATTTTTTTCCAGTTCATGATAGTATGTTTTGGCTGTATATAAAAGTTTGGGGGTTAAAAGTTTCCGGTTAATTGTTTCAATGCCAGATCTGCTTTCAGATAATCCACAATGGCAGCGAGGTAGTTCTGTTGCGTTTCACGCAGGGTATTGTCCGACAACAATACATCGGTCAGGCTTGCCGTTCCTTCTTTCTGCTGGAGCAGGGTTTGCGCATAAATGGTAGCCGCCAGTTGCATTTGGCGGGTAGTATTGTCTACCGCTTTAAAGGCAGTAGCTCTTTGTTTCTCGGAATTGTCAATCTCCATTTTATTTTTATCCGCGATGAAGGCAGCCTGCAGTTCATTGTTTTTCAACTCCAGCTGTTTCTGGCTCAGCTTTCGTTTGGTAACCGTACCATTGAAAATCGGATACGACAGTTGCAGACCAGCAAAACCGGTCCGGAAAAATTTCAGGAAAGAATGGGGACTTTTGTCGTACCCAAATCCCATGGTGCCATAGGATCCAAACAGGTTCAGCGAAGGCAGGTAAGCCGACTGATGAATTGTTTTCAATTCGTTGTTCAATAATTTTTTCTGGGTTTCTACCAACTGGAACTCGAGAGTTGGATGAACGGGATAATCACCTGCTTCCTGAATCCGGATTTGCTCTACCACAGATATATTCCGTTCGGGATCTAAGCCCATGTTCAACTTCAACCGGTTCAGAACTGACTCATATTGATTCTTCATCATTTCCTGCCGTGTGAGCAACTGGTCCGCCTGTAGCTTCACTTTATTTACATCTGTTCCTCTGGCCATGAGTTGCTCCTGCAATAGCTGCATATTTTTCAGAAGCTGACGGGTATTATCCAGGTTGCGTTCAAGAAAACCCAGTTGATTTAGAAGAATCTGCGCATTGTAGTAGAGGTTGGTTACATCAACCATCACCTGTTCTTCTGATCTTCTGTATTGAATCCCAGAGAGTTCCCGGGCAATTGCTGCATTTTGAATGGCACCGGTCAGTTGTGGCTGATACAGGGGCATGGCTATCTGCACCGACGCATTGATATTGTGCGGAACACCAAACTGTAGCTCTTTGAACTGCCCCGGAGCAGCTTGTGGATTGAGTGCTGTAGCTGGCATCAGCTGATAAGGCATATCTATAAAATATTTATAATCCGCACTGGCATTTACTTTGAGATTCCGGCCTGCACGGATTTCCTGCTCCTTCTCCTGACTTTGTAAAATGGCATTCCGGTTGATTTGCAGATTCCGGTTGTGTACCAAAGCTGTATCCAGACATTTTTGCAGGATCCAGACTTCCTGTGCAGCTGCGGTTGAGGAAACAAGCAGAAACAGAAGCAGAAACCGAGCAAAAAGTTTGTGAGTATTCACTAACATAAAAGGATAAATTTTTTTTTGCTTATTGATTGAATGATTATTCCTTGTTGATCATTTTTAATACCCCATCGAGTACAGCCATACCGTCCTTCAATAAATTGGAAGAGTGACCGGAAAGTTTCCATTTCAACACCGTTATTCGCATCCCGCCAATGATGATGGTGGTAAGTACAGATGCAGCAACAAGCCGGCTGTATTCGCCATTGGCCTGCCCCCTGGCAATATTGGCTTTGATGAATCCCTGCATCATATCCATTAGTTCAGACACCTGTCTGGTGAGCCCCTCATCAAAATGAAAAATACCTTCGGCAAAAATGACACTTATCACAGCCGGTTTACGAACAAAAGCCTGCAACTGAGAATTAAAAATAGCCCTGATTTCGTCCCTGGCGCTGCTACCCTTCTTTTGAACAATACCCTGAATACGATTTTTCATTTCCATTTTAAAATACTCGAGTATACACTGCAATATTTCATTCTTGCTATTGAAATGTCTGTACAGAGCAGGCTCAGAAAGACCGATGTCTTCTGCCAGGGTTTTGATGGTCAGGTTCTGTATACCATATTTAGCAATACGGCTGGTAGCAGCTTCCATGATTTCAATTTGCCTGTCTGTAAACTGTTGCATGTTATTATAGGCTCCTTTCGGAAAGATTAGTTAGTATTCACTAACAAAGCTACGGGTTTAATCCATCCGGGCAAACTATTTATTATTTACCCTTAATAAACGCCAGCACAGAACGCACAGTGCCAGATTGTACCTGTACAAAATAAAGTTCGGGGATGAGTGCTGCAATCTGCATAACGTGTTGCGCTGCGCTGGTATCTGCGGTTTGAA
>JAQTZD010000079.1 GCA_028687975.1 Sediminibacterium sp. | reverse complement strand
TAATTTCTTTAAAAAGTTCCCTTGAATGGGCTAAATTAGAATAACAAACGTCCAATGCGAGATAATCCCTACCGCGAAGACCGTGAAGAGCTGAAGGAGCTGATCATTCAGTACCAGAACCTCAAACACGGCAGAAATCACAGTTTTTTAGAGGAAGATGCCTTTGAACGGATCATTGACTACTACGATGAAAAGGACGATATCCCCGAAGCCATGGAGGCGGCTGAGACCGCATTGGAGCAGTTTCCCTATTCTGCCAGCCTGATGATCAAAAAAGCAGACCTGCTGCTGGCTACCCGGAAATACCAGGAAGCCCTGGACATCCTGGAAACCGCCGAACTCTTCGACAGTACCGACCTCAACCTCTATATCCTGAAGACCGATGCCTACCTGGCCCTCGACCAACAACCCAAAGCGGTGGAGCTGCTGGAAGCGGCTTTAACCCAGTTTGAAGGGGATGAGCGCCTCGACCTGCTGTTCGAACTGGCCGATGTGTACGACGATTATGAGGAATTCGACAAGGTCTTCGACTGCCTGAAACTCATCCTGGAAGCCGACCCAACCAACGAGGAGGCCCTGTACAAGATCTGTTTCTGGACCGATTTTACCGGCCGAAACGAAGAAAGCATCCGGCTTCACCAACAGATTATAGAAGAACATCCGTTCAGCGAGCTGGCCTGGTTTAACCTGGCGGCAGCTTACCAGGGCATCAAACTCTACGAAAAATCCATTGATGCCTACCAGTATGCTGTAGCCATTGATGAGAAATTTGATTATGCATACCGGAACATGGGCGATGCCTACCTGCGGCTTAGAAAGTACAAAGAAGCAATTGAAGTGCTGGAAAAGGTATTGGAACTGGCCCGTCCGGAAGATGTGATTTACGAAGCCATCGGACACTGTTATCACCGCATGGGCAAATTTGCACAGGCCCGGTTCAACTATAAAAAAGCGGTTCACCTGAATCCCGACGACAGCAAGCTGCATTATAAAATTGCCGTTACCTATATGCTCGAGGAGCAATGGTCCGGTGCCGTGAAGCAATTGGAGAATGCCATGCGCATTCATCGCACAGTGCCCGAGTACAACCTGGCTATGGGAGAGTGCATGATGCACCTCAAAAAGTTCCGGGATGCCATCCAGTATTTTGGAACGGTGGTTCGGCATAAGCCCAAAAACACTGCGGGCTGGGAAGCCCTGATCCGTTGTTTACTCAAGGCTGAACTATTTGCAGAAGCGCTGGAGCAAAGTGTTGCGGCATTGAAATCGACCGATGGCAAACCCCTGTTTTATTATTATGCAAGTACAGCCCTGTTCGCCATGGGTAAAACAAAAGAGGCCTTGCTCCGGCTCGAAAATGGAATGGAGAAATCTCCCAAGTTGCTCAAGAAGTTTATGGAACTGAATCCGGGTATACTGCAGAACAACCAGGTGGTTGATATCATTGCGAGATACAAGAAGGGAAAAAAGATTTAGCAATTAATTTCCATTTGCCCGGCTTGTTCAAAAGTGCAGATTGATGGCTTTAGCGTATTTTTGCACCCGAATAAACAGAAACGGTATGATGAATTTCAACTTAACACAGATTCCGGAAAGAACAAAACAACCTCGTACTTCCGGATTAACCATGGTCATGGACAAGGGGTTGAGCATTAACCAGGTGAAGGATTTCATGAGCATCGCCGGACCTTATGTAGACATTGTTAAGCTTGGATTCGGAACATCGTTTGTTACCCCCAATCTGAAAGAAAAACTGGAAGTTTATCAGTCTTATAATGTACCGATTTATTTTGGAGGTACTTTGTTCGAAGCTTTTTTGATCAGGAACCAGTTTGATGATTACATCAATGTGTGTAAACATTTCGGAATCAATTATATTGAAGTGAGCGACGGTTCTATCAGTATACCCCACGCTGAAAAATGCGGATACATTGAGAAATTAACCAAGCATGCTACTGTGCTGAGTGAAGTGGGCAGTAAGGATGCAACACATATTATACCGCCTTATAAATGGATCGAGCAGATGCGCGCCGAGCTGGAAGCCGGTTCCTCATATGTAATTGCAGAAGCCCGTGAAGCAGGTAATGTGGGTATTTACAGAGGTAGCGGTGAAGTTCGGGAAGGTCTGGTTCAGGAAATTCTTACCCAGATTCCTGAAGAGAAAATCATTTGGGAAGCGCCGCAGAAAGCACAACAGCTTTATTTCCTTGAACTGATCGGTTGCAATGTAAACCTCGGCAATATTGCGCCCAATGAAGTGATTGCACTGGAGGCTATGCGTATTGGTTTAAGAGGCGATACCTTTGAATTGTACCTCGATAAAAAATAAGGTATGCGCACATTTGGCCTGATCGGGTATCCGCTGACACATTCATTCTCTCAAAAATATTTTACCCAAAAGTTCAGTGAGGAAGGGATTACCGATGCTGAATACCTGAACTTTTCCATATCCGGAATTGAACAGCTACCGGCCATCATGACTACTTATCCGGGTCTTTGTGGTTTTAATATCACCATACCTTATAAGAAGCAGATTCTTGAATTCTTACACAACGCCACCGATGCGGTGAAGAAGATGGGTGCCTGCAACTGCGTGCATATGGTCAATGGCCAACTGCACGGATACAATACAGATGTGATTGGCTTCAGACAATCGCTGGAACCATTTCTGGAATTGCACCATACCCGTGCACTGGTATTTGGAACGGGCGGTGCTGCTGCAGCAGTAACCTATGCGCTCCAGGCCATGGGAATCGGCTACACTGTTGTTTCCAGAACACCGGATATTACCCAGTTCAGTTATGCGCAACTCAATGAGCATGTGATGTTGGATCACACACTGCTCATCAATACCTCCCCCGTGGGTCAGTACCCCAATGTGGAGGCCTTTCCTGAAATCCCTTATCATTTCATCACCGGACGCCATCATTTGTTCGACCTGATTTACAATCCGGAAGAAACTGCTTTTTTGCGCAAAGGGAAAGCGCAGGGTGCCACTACACAAAACGGGTATGAAATGCTGGTATTGCAGGCAGAGGAGAGCTGGAGGATCTGGAACTCAGCTTAGTTTTGCCATGATCGCCTCGGTCATGGAGGCTTTTTTCTGTGTGCTGTAATCAAACAACATCATGCCTGTTTTTGCTTTTACGGCAACTAAAGGTGCTTCTCCTTCCGATCCATTGAGTTCAATCTTGTAAAAAATATCAAAACCCATTTTGTCAAAATCCTGTGCATGCACAGAAACGTTTAAATGGTTCGGGTATTTGATTTCTCTTTTGTATTCAACCGCTGCATCGGCCATGATCAGACCATATCCTTCCACATTCAGTTCTGTATAACCCTTCGATGCCAGGAATTGCTGCCGCGCTTCCTGCAGGATGGATAGAATGGTATCGTTGCCCACATGATTGCCGTAGTTGAGATCCGTAACCCTTATTTGCATGCTGGTGCTGAACGAAAAGGTATCGGGTATGCTGAGTTTGATTCTGTTCATGATCAAAGATGTTGTTGCAAAAAAGCAACCAGCTGGCTGATGGCTTTCTTTCGGTGACTGTATTGATTTTTTTCTTCCATGCTCATTACTGCAAATGTTTTGGTTGCACCTTCCGGAACAAATACAGGGTCGTAGCCAAACCCGTTTGCCCCGCTTTGTTGTTGCAGGATATGACCTTTGCAGATGCCTTCGAACAGGTATTCTTTTTCATCCCAGATCAGCGATACCACCGTTCTGAACTGCGCGCTTCTGTTGGTATGATTCTCGAGATTTTTCAGCAACAAGTCTATATTGGCCTGGAAATTTCTGCCATCGCCCGCGTATCGTGCGCTCTTTACACCCGGTGCTCCGTTCAATGCGGCTACTTCCAGTCCGGTGTCTTCACTGAAACAATTTTTACCGGTAAGCGTGTGGATTACAAAAGATTTTTCTGAAGCATTGGCTTCCAGGGTATCGTGGGGTTCCGCAATATCAATGTCGATGCCGGCATCTTTCAGCGAAATCACTTCCAGTTGAGTTCCCACAACGGCTTTGATTTCTGCTACTTTATTGACATTGTTGGTGGCAAAGATCAGTTCGGTAATGAGCATGGGGGCTAGTTATAAATTGAATATTTTTTTGAGACTTACCCATAGCCTGGTTTTTTCCAGTTTTGCATCCGGGGTTGTTTCGTTATAGGCAGTTAGCGGAGGCGCCAATAGAAAGCTCGTTCCTCCATAAGCTTGTACCTGGTAATAGGGTACGGTAAAGGGAAGTTGGATGTCTTCTGATGTTACTCCAAACAGAATGCCTACTTCCGGATTCAGTTCTTTTTTGATTTCGTTGAATTTCACCGGCTGCTGCAATGTATTTACAATGGCCACATCGCCCATGTTCAGCTGACAGGCGCCCAGTATTTTAGTGAGAAAGTTCAGGTGATCGTCGTTCAGGTAAACCGCATCGGGTTCTTTCACCAAAATGGAAATTTTTTTACCATTGTTTCCCAGATACCATTTCTGTGGCTGGGCCGCCTTGATCATGGGCGCAGCTGCCTGCAGTTGCGCTGTTTCCCTGCTTTCCACCAGCACCAGGCTGTTGGGATAGAGATCAGCTAGTATAAAATCCGGTAATATGTTTTCCATTATTTTTTGGCTTTTGCAATATTAACAATCGTTAGCTTTTTATTTTTTTGTTTCTTTGCACCAAATATAAAACTATGAGTGCAGTGATGGACATAAAGATTACCCGTACAACCCGTACGAGGTTGAATGATCAGCCGTTGGAGAATGCCCCATTTGGCCGCTTTTTTACAGATCATATGCTGGTGGCAGAATACGCCGACGGCGCCTGGAAATCTGTGGAAATCATGCCTTACCAGGCATTGCAGTTAGAACCATCTCTGGCAGCCCTGCACTATGGACAATCTATTTTTGAGGGAATCAAGGCATATAAGGATGATCAGAACAATGTGGCGGTATTTCGTCCTTTCGATAACTTTAATCGGTTCAACCTGTCTGCAGAAAGAATGCAGATGCCCCTGGTGCCGGAAGAAATTTTTATGGGCGGCATGAAGGCCCTGATTGATCTAGACAGAGACTGGGTGCCTGCATACGAAGATCATTCTCTCTATATCCGGCCCTTTATGTTTGCAACAGATGCGGTGTTGGGGGTTAAACCTTCAGACACGTATAAATTCATCATACTCCTGAGTCCTACCGGTCCATATTACAGTTCTCCGATGCGCATTTATGTGGAAGAAAAATATACCCGTGCCGTAACCGGTGGGGTAGGCTTCTCCAAAAATGCAGGTAATTACGGAGCAAGTATGTATCCAACTGCCAAAGCCCGTGAACTGGGATACGATCAGGTTTTGTGGACCGATGCATTTGAGCACAAGTACATGCAGGAAGTAGGCATGATGAATGTGTTCTTTGTTGTGAACAATGTTGCCATTACTCCTTCATTGGAAGAAGGTACCATTCTGGCGGGTGTTACCAGGAACAGTTCGCTGCAGGTATTGAAAGATATGGGAATTGAAGTGGCAGAAAAGCGCATCAGTATTGATGAACTGATGGATGCGTATAAAGCCGGTTTGTTTACCGAAGTATTCGGAACCGGAACCGCAGCTACTATTTCCAAGATCAAGGAACTGCGGTACAAAGATTTTATCATGCATTTTGATACAGACAAGTGGGTAGTTGCGCCGGAGCTGAAAAAACGCCTGGATGCCATTCGCAAAGGCAAATCCGCCGATACACATGGCTGGTTGTATAAGATCTGATGATACAACGGTTAGCTGAAACAATAAATGCCCCGATGGGGCATTTATTGTTTCAGGAAGGGAATGGTTTTCTGCCGGTCGCCGCAGATCAGTTGTAAAAGATAGGTGCCGGGTGCAAGTGTCCGGAGTGGCAACTGAACTGTTCCTTTTTGCACGGTACCTAGATGGAGCGATTGAACCAGCGTTCCGCTCCGTGTATAAATCTGAATGGAAGCCGGCCCACCGGCAGCGGCATCAAATCCCACAGTCAGCAGCTCTTGAACGGGATTGGGAAATAGTTTGATGGTCAGGCTCCGGATCAGTTCCCGAACATTGCCGGCAGGCAGGTAGCGACTGATTTCAAATCGGTCTTCCATTCTGCTCTGCGGGTCCGAAGAAAAACTGAAATGGTAGGTGCTGTCTTTTTGCAGGGGCATCCAACGCCCGGTGTAACGGTCGTGTAATACCAGTCCGTGATTTGCCGGAAGAAATGCCTGTTCTGCTTTAAAATAAAAGGATTGGTTCAGGGCGGTTTCCACATGGATGATGGTATTGGTTGCACTGTCCAGTTTTCTTGCATCCACCGATAGCCTGATGCCATTGCTGCTTTTGCTGTAACAGTTGAGGTCGGGGTTGGAAAGTTTTACAGCGTCCAGGGAATCCCATGCGTTCCTGGCACCCGGATGCTCCAGGAATACCAGCCGGTCCCAGAATTGTTGTCCGGAATAAATACTCAGTTCGATACAGTAACCGTCTTCTTCGCGAAACGGCGGTCTGTCTTCGGTTTTCCACTGATCGGTCTTGCTCTCTTCCGGTATTTGCAACAGGTCTTCGCTGCTGCCAATGCAGGCGGCAATAAAAGCTTCATAGGGATTAACAACAACTGGTTGTGTTGCGGGTACTGGTACAAAACCTCCATGCATCCCCTGTGCCTTGTTCCAGATCCAGTAATACCGCGAACTGTTGTTTCCCCTGATGCAGGCAGACAGGTTGATGGGAGAAAGAAACGGATTGCCGATTACATTGAATCCTGCATATTCATTTCTTTTCAGCGGTATTGTTTGTATACCCGTGTTGAGTGTGCCATTGAAGAAGGAGGGTGGATCAGGCCGCTTGATCCAACCGGTATCTGCTGCCGCAACTGGTTGCAGCAGCGCTCCCTGCAAAGGTTTCCAATTGTTTGACGGCATCGGTGTATGCGGGCGGGCTGCTTTCCAATTGTTCCAGATGCTGAAAGAATCCGTATTGGTTACAGGATCATTGTACAAGAGTGTTGCAGTATTTGGTAACAGCGAATCATTGAGTGCAGTGCTGAAAGGATGTGCTACCAGTAAGGGCCTTACAGCGTTGCTGTCCGATGCATTGCCTGAAGTATTACCCGATGCATTACTGAAAACCTTGCCGAACGGATGTACCGCCCACACAGTTCCATTTATTGCTCCAGGGTTGGCAATGGCTCCTACAACGGCCCCGTAAAGAATCTGTAAACGATTATTTGTATAAACTGTTCCCTGTTTCAGTTGCAGCAATTGCCTCACCTGAACCGTGTCTGCAATGCTTACCCCAGAAGGATTGTCAATGACCAGGCTTCCGATAGTTTTTTGTTTCAGGCAACTGCCATCAAATACCTGCGCATCGGTTCCATTGAACAGGATGGTACCCTTTGTTGCATTTACTGCACCGGTATCACAGTTGATTTTTTCGCCCAGCAGCAGCGTTCCGGTGATCTGCAATTGTGCAAGGTGTGGCAGAGAGATGGAACGGCAGGCAGCTGTGGTGCGGATTTCCGGCTGGTGCATGCAGGTAGATGAAATGTATACGGTATCCGTACCGGTTGGCAATGCAGCGCCACACCAGTTGTTTTTATTCTGCCAGTCGGTATCGGCATTGCCGGTCCAGAACCCCCTGCTTCTTGTTTGTATTTGAATGGCATTCGACACAACAGAGCAGGAACCATTTACCACTTTTCTTCTGAACCAGGTGTTTTTTGAAACAGCACCGGGCTGGTAGTTTTTTTCCTGGTTCTGTCCTGTTGCTCCTTTAAATCCGCTGCTGTCGGACTGTGTGCTGTACTCCCAAACAAATTGCATGGAGCTGTCGGCCACTTCATCGCCGGTACCGCTGAGCAATTGAGGAGTGGACCCTGCGCAAATTTCCTGTTGCCCGCTGATCCGGTTTTCGGTTATGGGTTTACTGATGCGAAAATGAATTCTTTTAAACACCTTGTTTCCGCCATCTGATAAAAGGAATACACAGGAGTCCAATCCTGTGTATTCGGCCGGGTTTTCATAGAAAATATCCTGAGGCACTACAACGGATGTATTGCTGTATTGCCGGTTGATGGTTGTTGAAACCTGCACCTGTTTCGGAGCACTGAACAATTGCCAGCTGAGGAATTCTGCTGCATTGCTTCTCGCTTTCAATATAGAATCCAATCTGTACTGTTGCGTGGTTGCACAGAGTGTTATGGTGGTATCTGCGGCAGCATAAAATGCAGGAGCAATTGCATCTACCCGGATGTGCCGGATGGCCTCCGATTCAATATTGCATTGTGCAGGGTTGCCTGCCAGGTCTGTAATAGCGAGTGTTTTTTCTGAAAAGGCAGCGGCGATCCGGATGCCGTCCTGGTCGTTTTCGTTGGGTTGCAATACATACCGAAAACGCAGTGAATCACTGTTGCTTCCTCCTGCGTAAACGATCTGTCTGATGCGGTTGCCAATGGTTACAGGAATGTACAATAGGGTAGTATCCGTTGCAGGCATCACCCGTTCACTGAAACGGAGTACCAGTTCCAGTGTGTCTCCCATGTACAATACACTGTCTGCATTGGCATAAAAAGATATTTGTTGCGGCGGATTCATATCAATGGGGTCGTTGGCCTGAACAATGGATGCCTGGTATATATTTCCCGGGTTGCCAAGCGAATCTTTGAGTTGTACGGATACAGCAATGGTTTCTGCTGCTGTGAGATCTGTTCCGGATGCAGGAATCTGTATATAGGCCATGCAGGTACTGTCGTTGATTTGTTTGAAACCTTTCAACGGAATCGACAGTATCCAGCCTTCCTGCAGGCTACAACCGCCGGGTTCACTTGCCATACGCAGTGTTACCGGTATGCTGTCTCCGCATTTCATCGGCCGGTCCGGTATCCAAACTGCTAACAGTTCAGGGCCTGTTTTATCGATCCACTGAGAATCGATGGCATAAAAGGGGAGTTGCTTTAATCCGGGTACCAGGTTGCTGTCGTTCACTATTCCAGGGAGGAGCAGACCTGTTCCGCTGCCGGTATATACGGTTACTGTATAATTGGCTCCGCTGCCTTCCACACCGGTGATGAATGCATCCTGCAGGCCCGTGGTTTTCAGCGAAAAATTGGCCCTGCTCAATCCGGTAAGTTCTCCGTTGAAACTGATGGCATAGCGGATGGTATCCGCATTGGTGGTGGGTGACGATAAACGGAGAAATGCATTGGTTGAGACTGGTTCAGGTGCAACCCAGTTTGCCGAAAATTCAACTGCATCTATGGCTACCAGATCGTCGCTTCCGGATTCATCAGCATCTTCCCAGCAAATCAGCAATTGTTCTCCGGGCTTCCAGTTGCTGATCCGAATGGTTTGACTGATCCTTGCCTGATTGGCCGGAAGATTTCCGTTTAAACTGCCTGCGCCGGTACTGCTGATCACCGATCCGAAATTCAGGAGGGGAAGTTCCTGTAATTCGCTCAGATCGGGCTGATCCATTGCTCCGGTTTTGTATTTGCAGGTCCATTGATTGGGTTTCCCTGAACCGCCTTTTCGCCATTGTTCTGCAGTAAAAGCAAGGGTGATGCTGTTCAGTGTGGTTCCGGTGAGGTTGGTGAAGAGTACCCCCATGGTGTAGGACCCTGAGCCCGAAGCCAGTGTGCCCAGCCCCCGGTCGGTACTGCCCGGACTGCCTGCACTGTATACGCCTTGTCCTGTTCCGCTTCCCGACCCTATCAGAAATACCGCATTATTACCGGTTCCGCCGGTTTGCCGGAAGAACCATCCCGTTGCAGCAGTTGCTCCAACCGGGGGCTCCGACAGCAGGTGCGGACCCTTGCCAATGAATGTATAGGTTCCTGCAGCGGGCATTCCATCAAAACCCTGCCTGTAAACAGATGCGGTTTGCTGATAGCCGATGCCTGCGGCAGATTGGGCGTTTGTTCCAACAATTTTAGTGGTGAGGAACAATAAAAAACAATATTTTCGCAGCCTCATTGAACGGATGGATGCGGGGTTACGGGCTCAAAATAAAAGGATTGACCCGGAAATAACTGGTCTGCAGAGCAAAATGGGTTAAAAAACGGGTGATTTAAAAGGGATAAATACTTTTTTTTTAAAACATTTTGGATTCTCAATCAGAGCCATTACCTTTGCCGTCCGAAATTTTAAATGGTTTATAATGCCTACAATACAGCAATTAGTTAGAAAAGGCCGCGAAATTATCAGGGCTAAGAGTAAGTCAAGGGCTTTGGATGCATGTCCTCAGCGTCGTGGTGTTTGTACTCGTGTATACACTACCACTCCTAAAAAACCAAACTCAGCTTTACGTAAAGTGGCGAAAGTGCGTTTGACAAACAAAATCGAGGTGATTGCGTATATCCCGGGTGAAGGGCATAACCTGCAGGAGCACTCCATCGTACTGATCCGTGGTGGTCGTGTGAAGGATTTGCCAGGTGTACGTTACCATATCGTTCGCGGAAGCCTGGATACTGCCGGTGTTAAAGACCGTAAGCAGAGCCGTTCCAAATACGGTACCAAGAAAGAAAAAGCCAAGAAATAATTTATTTTTCATTGAAGGCTGAGTAAAGTTTTAATACTTGAAGATGTTCAGCCTTACCTAAAAATTAAACAATGCGTAAAGCACAAGCCAAAAAGTTACCCTTAGCGCCGGATGGCCGTTACAACGACAAGCAGGTTACCCGTTTCATCAATAACCTGATGTGGGATGGTAAAAAAAGTACTGCTATCAACATTTTTTACGATGCTGTAGATAAGGTTTCCAAAACTACCGGCGAAGACGGATACGAAATTTGGAAGAAAGCCATTGCCAACGTAACACCAGCTGTAGAAGTTAGAAGCCGCCGTATTGGTGGTGCTACTTTCCAGATTCCTTCAGAAGTACGTGCAGACCGTAAAATTTCTTTGAGCATGAAGTGGTTGATCCGCTACAGCCGCGAAAGAAATGGTCGTACCATGGCAGATAAGCTGGCGAATGAAATCATGGCAGCTGCAAAAGGTGAAGGTGCCGCTTTCAAAAAGAAAGAAGATACCCACCGTATGGCAGAAGCGAACAAAGCCTTCTCTCACTTTAAAGTTTAATCTTTCAACAGAAGATATACCAGCCCCGGAAAAATCCGGGGCTTTTTTTTGCCCGGATGCGAAGAGAACGAAATTTTGCCTAAATTGCTTACTTACCGATAAGTAAGTGTATGAGCGAAAAACAACCGGATACCAAATCGGCTATTTTATCCATCGCCAAAGACCTGATGCGGCAACTGGGCTACAATGCATTCAGTTATGCCGATATTGCACGCAGGCTCAATATGAAGAATGCGGCCATACACTATCACTATCCTGGCAAAGCAGATCTGCTGGCAGATGTGATTGAAACTTATATAGCGGAATACCGGCAACTGGAAAAACAGCTGGCAGTATCTAACCTCGATTCCTGTCAGAAATTGCAACAGTTTATTGGAAAATATTCCCAGCTGATAGGCCAGAACAGCATCTGTATTATTGGCTCCGTGGCTTCGGATTACAATACCCTGCCGGATTCTGTAAAAGCCAAAGTAGCCGGGCTCATTGGTTTGGTAATAGGCATGGTAGAAAAAACACTGCAGGAGGGAAGGGAAGAAGGGGTGTTCCGGTTCAGGGAAACGCCGCGTGTACGGGCACTCCTGATCATGACCAATCTGGCCGCCGGCGTGCAACTGGCTCGGATTACAGGTAAAGCAGATTTTATAGCCATTGAACAGGCGATTGTGGACCAGTTGAGCAAGTAATTTTTTTAACCTGAATACTTACTTATTAGTAAGTATAATATAAAACTACAAAATACATACATCATGAAAAAAGCAAGTTTCTTACTGTTTTTGGCTGTGGCTGCAGCATTGACCGGATTTGCCCAGGGCAAGGGCGCCGCCGATTTTTTACCTGGCACCGTTAACCTGGTGAGCAATGAATCAGCTACCGGTACCATCAAAACCCTTTTCAAAGCCAGGGGTGTAATTTTGTTTGCACCGGCAGCTGGTAAAAAAGAGCAGTTAACCCCCAACGACCTCACGGGCTTTCAGATAAACAACGAAGACTATATTTCTTATGCCAGTGATTTTTACCAGGTGCTGGTAAAAGGAGAAAAAGCCCGTTTGCTAAAAAGAGCTACTGCCAACAACGGCAAGGTATTTTACAATGGTTCCCAGGCAGTTAGCAGCACTTCCCTGCCAGGAGATATCGGCAATTTTTATGTGCAACTGACTGCCGGTGAGGAGTTTAAATTGGTTGCCGCAGACCGCTTTGCGGAAGTAGCCTCCCGGCTGTTTGCAGGTTGCACAACCCTGGTGGCAGATATTAAAAGCGGGCAGCTGACTTTTTCGCAACTGGCCGAAGCCGTTAACCGGTACAACAGCTGTAAATAGGCTAAATAAATTCCGGCTAACCCTTTGTGGGTTCGGCAGAATGTGTACCTTTGCGGCCTCTAAAAAAACAAGAATTCTTTATGGCTGATTTGAAATTTCAACGAAACTTTGGTATTGCCGCGCACATTGATGCTGGTAAAACCACCACCACTGAGCGTATTCTGCGCTATACAGGCATGACCCACAAAA
>JAQTZD010000153.1 GCA_028687975.1 Sediminibacterium sp. | reverse complement strand
TCTATATTGGGTGCAGAAAACATTTTTCAGTACTGTGAAACACCTACGGTGATACACTTTTGAACCTAAAAAATTTTATACTTTCCTAGTTAATCGAGTAGGAGGAGCCAAAGGCTCCGACCTCTCACACCACTATCTGTATTTCCAAATGATGTTGGTGTAAGGCCTTGATTTTTTCAACACCCCCCTGTCCATTGAGGCTCGCTGGTCACATACAATAAAAAAAAGGAGACCTATCGAACCAAGTCTCCACTTTCACGAATTTTCAATTAAAAACCAATTTTTTTTGAATACGGTAGCTCAGCAGGAACAGCAACGAATCGACAACGATTTTTATGACAGTTTCCGGAATGCCGCTCATTGAATAGATAGCCGCAACCAGACCGGCAGAAGCCAACATTTGAACCACAACCAAAATGTAGTACTTGACTATTGTTTGTTTTCCTGGGACTTTGCTGTTGAACACCAACTTATGGTTCATCGCATAATTGACGATTGAAGAACCAAGCCGCGATCCAATCGTCGCTACCAGTATGCGCTGGCCGGCATCCATGTCCTTGGCTGCCATCAGGATGATCTGGAACAGCAGGATGTCGATTAGAAACGACGTTGCTGAGGACATCATGTATTTAAAGAAATTCTTGAACAGCAGACCATAGATGGCCAATGAATCGGTAATAGGATTGAAGTGCGTTTCACTGTTGCTATCAAAATAAATGGTTCTGATTTCGATTTCCTTCACGCTCACTTTCTTCATCGAACATTCAATAAGCATGTTCATCTCATATTCGAACCGTTCTCCTGCCAAATCGATGAATAATGGCGCCAGAGCAGTCGGAATCGCCCGGAGCCCGGTCTGCGTATCTCCCAGCTTCATTCCGTACAGCAGATGGAACACAGCACTCGTCATCTTGTTGCCGAATTTGCTTTTCGGGGGAACTTGTGACAAATTGAAGTTGCGGCTTCCCAAATAGAAAGCATCAGGTTGCGCAAGCAGAGCATCTCTGACATTTTTGACGTCAGCCACCGCATGCTGTCCGTCTGAATCGACGGTAATGATTCCCGCATACTCGTCTTTGTCTTCCAGATTCAGGAAATGGTTAATGCCGTTTTTTAACGCCCTCCCCTTACCGAGGTTAACCGCATGCCGGAAAACCACCGTTTCCTTCCTGTTTTCCAGTTCATCAAAAATCCAACGAAATTTTTCTGAACTGCCATCATCAACCAATAGAATCGAATCAAAGCCTTCCACTATCAAATCATCGATATAGCCGATTAAGTCATCAGGCGGATTCAGTGCTGGAATCAACATCATCACTTTCTTCATCTATTTTCCTCCTTCATTCAGCAATATGACCGTGTCCGGCTCATAATCTATAATGCCATACTGCTTCAGTTTGTTACTCACTTTTGGATCGTCCCGGAGAACGATGAATTTGAACGGGCCGGTCAATTCGCCCAAATCATTGATTGTTTCAGCATGCATGACACTGACGTTTCTTGTCTGCAGCTCATAGGAGCTCAGGTAATATAGATAGTCCTGTGAATAACCAGTACCCACATAATCCCCTACATAGAGAATGTAAGCCGACTCGCCTGTAAGCTGGTTTTCTTGCACAATGCTGTGCAGATGCGTCTTATAAGAACCAGTATAATCCTTTTTAACGAACAGATTCTGCACAACTTCATTTGCCAGGAAAACAGGCACAAGTACCAGCACAAATGAAATCCCCACGGTGGCCGCCTTCAAGGCAACCGGCTTTTGCTCCATCTGATCCAACTCAACCAGGAAATAGATTAGTGCCACACCAAGCAGGTACATAATGATGGTCGTGTTATAGCGATTATAGCTCGCCAAGACAACAGCTTCCGCCAATGGCATGGAGAATACGTAAGTCGCCCATAATCCAAGCTGATAGGCGATGTAAATACCTATCATAAAAAGCAATAGCCCGCATTCCTTTCGGCGTGGGAGCACAACTGCTTCCTTGATTCCGGCCACGACGTTCATCTTCTTCAAGATCAAAATCAAACCGACCGTCACCAAAATAATAACGAATATTTTAATTTCCGTACTTTGGATATTCACACTGCTCCAAAGCAGATCCTTCGTGATTTGGAAGACACTCTCCGTTGGTTTTTCGCCAAACACATTTTTGTAATTCTCTACAGACATCGCATGCTTGGTGCTGGATCCGTCGGCAAATACCAATTTCACATGTTTGTCCCACAAGAACTTGAAAAGGAGTGGTGTCACCATTATCACCATCCCACCGATTGCGGTACTGCTCTTCACAACTCGCTCCTTTAGGATTAAGGCGAAGTAAAGGCCCACTAGAATGACCACGAACATGATTCCGCTATTTTTGACCACATTCACATAGGTTGTAATCAACATCAAAGGCAGGATGGCATCCACAAGGCACTTCTCTCTATAGAAATAGATTAGGATGGCCGTACCGGCAATCCCCAGCAACGAAAGGGCCGTATCAACCGATAAAGCTACAATCCCAAGATTGCCTGTCAGAAAGTACAACGTGACCGGAACAACAAGCAACCACCCAAGGAATTTCCGTTTGCGCAGTAAGGCAAACATAGGCGTGATGCAGCTCAGGTAAAGCATCCCTTGCCCGAATAACATGATTCCCTCCGTGTCTCCAAGGATTTTTCCGATGAAATAAAGCAAAACGGCTGTACCAGGCGGATATGACTGGAACAGTATGGTATTGGAAGAGAAATTTGGAAGGCGATCTGTCCATAGCATCTCCTTAACAATCAGCCCCCAGTGGGAAAAGTCATCATAATACTCCAATGGCATATTGCTCAAAAAAAACGCCAAGTAAACTGAACCAAGCAGGAAAAAGATCATTCCGTTGGAAAAAATATTCTCAAAAGATTTTTTCTTCCAAAAAACATACACTAAAGATCCCAAGGAAAAGGCTGTCAACAGTTTAACCGTTTCGGGCATGATGTTTAAAAGCCCCGCAATAAACATCATGATACCAATACCAGTCAGTACGGTCACCGGCAGGAATTCACTTTTCATTTTCAGCCTATAGGAAAAAAATTGGGCAAGGCCGAATAAAATCAGAAGCAAAAATATAAATTTAAGTGTCAATCCT
>JAQTZD010000078.1 GCA_028687975.1 Sediminibacterium sp. | reverse complement strand
ACGGTTTGGGGCTTTGCGTTCGATCCGGCGGCAATCGAAGTACAAAAGTTGAATTTATTACATAAGTTAAATTGAAAAACTACTGTTGAATTTAGCACTTCAGACCGTCTGACGCAAAACCCTTGTTAGAGGTTCGCTGTTTTTATTCAGTTTTGTTGTTCAATATTTTTTATTATTCCTTTCAACATTGTCGGCACAATTAATTTGTGAAATGGTCGAACTGGTAGAAAATAAATTCGTCCAAACCAATTGTTAAATTTTACAGTAGTCGAAATGATTAAATTTATGTCCGTTCTCTTTTCAGCTTGCTTGTCGATAAACAATGAAACTCTAAAATTCAAATGTTTGTCGTCCTCGCCCAAAATAATTTCGTCAGCAGTTTTGTCGAATATTTTAAAAAGTCCAAGTTGTTCGCCTTTTTCACATTTAAAGTTGTCAAGCATTTTTTGTCTGTCGGTTATTTTACCCGAAGTTTTTAGTCCGAATAGTCCACCAAGAAGCGAGTCATTATGTTTTTTACTCACCATTGTTTCCGCTGTTTTTTTGTAAAGCAAGGACAGTTTATGTGTGTTAGGGGCTTGTTCGCCAGCGATGGACAAATATGCCTTACAAAACACTTCAACATAAAATATTAGATTGTGAAATATAGCAGGTGATAATTCACTTAAATACCCGAAACCATAAGAATCTACGTCATAGACATTTTCATTCTGAATAACCTTGATTGCTTCATCCAACAGTAATTTAATAACAGAATACTGATTTATACATGAGTTGACGGCCCGATTTGAAGTCGCTTTATTTTTTGCAATTAAACCATAGGTACTAATCCAAACGTAACCAAATTCGCTTTCGGAAATATGAAGTTTACGAAAACCATCAAAATAGAAATACTTTTTTTCGAAGTCCTCGTAATTAATTTCTAAGGATTCGAGTAAATTGATAAAAAGCTCTCTTTCGGAAAATTTAAATTGGTAAGCGAATAATTCGCGTTGTTTAAATTGATTAATTAATTCGTCCAAGTCTGTTCGATTGGCAATCAATACATACTTTTCATCTTTTTCTGTTATAAAATTCATTTACGATAATCTCAACTGGTCAGCAGATAATTTCACCCAACGTTTTGCAGCTACCCGAAGGGCGGGACTTTTACCACAAAACTTGACTTGAAAAGCTAATGTTTCATTAACCAAAAAACTGTCATTGGAACACGAAACCCCGCCTTTTGGGTAGGTGCTGTTAGTGGCTGGCATTATCTACATTTTGTCTTTTCGTTTCCAGTTGAATGTACAGTCCCATCCCATTAATTGCAAATTCCGGATATTGTGCCAGGTCAACATTTGGCAAGTATTCTCCAAAATATTTTTTGTCCGTTAAGTGGAATTTTTCAATACTATAACGCTTAATCTTCTTGTCTAGTGGGCTTACAAAGTTGTCAAGTTGTTTATTCAGTTTTGATTTTAAAAGAAAGTCATTAAGTTTCTCATAGCTAATGTTCTTCCGTCCAAATTGTTTTTCATATTCAGTTGATAGCTGCTTCACTAAATCAAAATAATAAATTGGGTCTCTAAAATAAAATGAATTGAGTTTTTTCAACTTGAAGTCTTCTTGAATGTGGGGTAAACATTCCTTTATTTTTGTCAAGGCTGTTGAAAAGATTATTGGTTTTTTATGATATATGCTTAAATGTAGAGTGCTGTCTTTTTCATATTCTCTAGCATTTACTGAAAAATCCAAAGTGTCATTACCTACAAGCCAATAATAAGAATACGATTTTGATAAAAAACCTACTTCATAAGATTTGTTCAAGTCATTTTTATGTTTCACAATGATAGTGTCAGTCTTGTCTTTAGTTACGGCAGTCTGATTATTTGATTCTGTCTGTTGATTACAAGATATGAAACCAAGTGTCGATGAAAGTATCAAAGTCAGATTTATAAATATTGCGTTCTTCATTTCTGTCAGTTTATGGTGATCGGTCGTATGCTTGCCACCAACACTTAAAAAGAAGAATCTCCCTTTTTCATACAGGCTTACTATTCATTTATTTGTAACCGCACAATTCCGGGTAGAACGCTAAGATCTACCAAAAAAATCGCGGAAGATCTACTTACAAAACTGCGGAAGTCGATTGATATTCCCGTACTCGCAGAACAAGAGGACAGGTGTCACAACAAGCTTGATTTACTCCCACGCTCACGCCACCTCAGTCCCAGGCATAGGACAAGTCAATGCAGATTCCATCGGAAACTGGCATTGCAGTTTTAACAGCATAAGTTTTGGGGGTGTAGCTATACATGCAATATTTACACAATATAAAAAAATCAGCAAATAGCCTGATATTTTTATTTAAACGGAGACTCCTGCAAAGCTTCGATGTTTTAACGGGCAGCCGGTGATGAATCACGAATTATATTTATATTGGGCTACCAAAAAAATTGCCACATGAAAATGACCACCGGAGTATCGCTCGGTATTATGATGTTTATGCAGTACTTCATCTGGAGTGCCTGGTATGTAACCCTCGGAACCTATATGGGCCAGGCTCCCCTGCAAGCTACTGACGTTCAAATCGGCGCCACCTACGGCGCACTGGCCATCGCCACCATGATTTCCCCCTTCTTTGTAGGACTGATTGCCGACCGTTTTTTTGCGGCCGAAAAGATCATGGGAGTATTGCATCTGATTGGAGCAGCCCTCCTATTTCTGGCCACTAAAATTGAAAGCAGCAACTCCTTTTATTGGGTCATCCTGATCTATTCCCTGCTGTACATGCCTACCATTGCCCTGAGCAACAGCGTAGCCTTCTCTCAAATGACCGACCCCGGCAAGCAGTTCCCCTGGATCCGTGTTTTCGGAACCATTGGCTGGATCGTTGCGGGTGTACTGGTGGGTCAGATGGGCATCGAAAAAAGCTCCACTACTTTTTACCTGGCAGCTGCCGTTTCCGGCGGGCTGGGTCTCTTCAGCTTTATCCTGCCAAACACACCACCCAAAGCACAAACAGCCGATGCTTCTTCTGCCCTGGGTACTGAGGCCTTTGTATTGCTGAAGAACAAATCTTACCTCGTATTCTTTATTGCGGCCATCCTGATCTGTATTCCGCTGTCTTTCTACTATGGCTTTGCCAATCCGTTCCTCAACGAGATCGGCTTTCCAAATGCTGCCAGTAAAATGACGCTGGGTCAGGTGTCCGAAGCCGTATTCATCCTGGCCATCCCCTTCCTGTTTAACCGGGTGGGCGTTAAGAACATGCTGATCTTTGGGATGTCGGCCTGGATTCTTCGCTATATCTGCTTTGCCTATGGCAATGTGGAAACCAGCAGCTGGATGCTGTATGCGGGCATTATCCTGCACGGCATCTGTTACGACTTCTTCTTTGTTACCGGTTATATGTACACAGAGAAGAAAGCCGGTGAAAAGATCAAGAACGCCGCACAGGGCCTCTTCACTTTTGCCACCTATGGTTTGGGTATGGTTATTGGTACCAGCTATTCCGGATACATTGCCAACAGCTACAAAATCAGCGATACTGCACACAACTGGCAGGGCGTTTGGATGATGCCTGCTTATATTGCCGCTGCGGTACTGGTATTCTTCATCATCTTCTTTAAAGAAAAGAAAGAAACCGCTGCTGCTTAGTTAGCTGTTCAACTCTAAAAAACAATTCATTTATATGCAACGCATCGCTATGTTAGGGTCCGGATTTATCGGACGATTTTATGCCGACTCTCTGCAGGGTTACAGAAGCAGGGACAGTATTGTGAGTATATATTCCAGAAGGGAGGAAAGCGCCAAAAAATTTGCCGCTGACTACAACTGCCATCACTGGACAACACAAATGGAAGAAGCCATTTCCAGAGAAGATGTAGACATTGTTTGCATTGCATTGCCCAACAACCTGCACGAAGAAGCTGTTATGCTTTGCTGCAAGCACAAGAAAGCCGTTATGACCACCAAGCCATTGGGCCGGAATGCTGCTGAGGCAAAGCGAATGCTGGAAGCAGTTGAAGCAGCAGGCATTTTCAATGGTTACCTCGAAGACCTGGTGTATACCCCTAAATTCATCAAGGCCCATGAAAGCGTTCAGAACGGTGCGCTGGGCAGGATACTCTGGGCCAAATCCCGCGAAACTCATCCTGGCCCGCACAGCGAATGGTTCTGGGACATTGAACAGGCTGGCGGCGGTTGTATCCTCGACCTGGGATGCCATTGTGTGGAGATCACCCGCAGTTATATTGGCAAAGACATTAAACCGGTTGAAGTGATGTGCTGGGCCGACACCCAGGTGAAACCCATTGATGCCGAAGACCATGCCATTGGACTGGTGAAATACGAGAACGGCGCCATCGGCCAGTTTGAAGTAAGCTGGACCTTCCGCGGCGGCCTCGACCTGCGCGATGAAGTGATGGGTTCCGAAGGCACCATCTGGATCAACAGTTTTCTCCGTACCGGCTTCGATATGTTCACCACTGGCAAAGGCGCCGACTATGTGGCAGAGAAGGCCGAAAGCAATACCGGCTGGTTATTTCCTGTGGGAGATGAACTGAACGAACTGGGTTACAACCATATGTTCATGGACATGTTCAATGCACTGGAAAAAGGCAAGGCTCCTAAAGAAACCTTTTACGATGGTTATGTGGTGAATGCCATACTGGATGCGGCCTACAAGTCTGCCAAAACCAAATTATGGGAACCCGTTCAACTGGATATCTGGAGAGGCAAAACCGGACTGACCAAGGAAAGCCACCTGGTGTCTTACGACAACGATCATTACCTGGTGAAAGAGGAAATGACGCATTATGGCGCCAAAAAGCTGATCCTGAAAAACAAGACCACCGGAAAAATCACCGAACAAATTATTGATTAAAGATACCGGCAGTGATTACTGCCCGATTTTTTCTTTTGCCCATCGAAGAGCAGTTTCCAACTGCTCTTCTTTTGTTAGGTTACTGTTGTCGAGCACTACAGCATCATCTGCCTTACGGAGCGGACTGAACTCGCGGTTGCTGTCCATATAATCGCGCATCTCCAGGTTATGGGTTACTTCTTCAATAGTACTGTTCGGATTGCGCTCGTACATTTCCTTGAATCTTCTTTCTGCTCTTACCGCCGGATCTGCTGTTACAAATATTTTCAGTTCGGCATGCGGGAACACTGTGGTACCAATATCCCTTCCATCCATCACGATCCCTTTTTTCTGTCCCAGCTTCTGTTGCTGCGCCACACCAAAATCGCGCACATAGCGATTGGCCGCCACCTCACTTACATGCTCGCTTACCAGCATATCGCGGATCATGGCTTCCACATTTTCGTCGTTCAGATAAATATCACTGGTGCCGGTTGCCTCATTGTATTCAAAATCGAGGTTGATTTCCGATAAAGCCTGACGTACTTCCGCATCATTGGCAAGGTCTACATGGTTGCGCAGAAAATACAGGGTAATGGCGCGGTACATGGCGCCACTGTCTACAAATATATAATTGAGCTCACGGGCCAGTTGTTTGGCCAGGGTACTCTTTCCGCAAGCAGAATATCCGTCGAGGGTAATGATTATCTTTTTCATAACCGGTGGTTTCAGGGTACAAAGGTATATAAAGATGCCCCAGCTTGTACCGGATTAAAGTCCTGCAAATAAATTAGGGTAATCGGAGATGATTCCGTCCACACCCATTTGCTTCAGCTTAAGAATCGTGGGCTGATCGTTCACCGTCCAGGGAACCAGTTTCATCCCATTGTCTTTACAGGCTTTTACCAGAGCCGGTGTTACCAGCGAATAATGCGGACTGTAAATGGTTGGGATAAAGCCCAGCTCCTTCAGCTGATCAGGCAGGGGCCTGGTGTCGTAGTCTTCGATCAGCAGGGCCGTTTGAATGGCCGGATAGTGCTGGTGCAGGTATTGTAAGGTACGGATATCAAAAGACTGGATGGTAACCCGGTCTTCCACTTTTTTGGAACGGATCACTCCTATCAGCAATTCTACAAATTCGGCAGGTGCCGGATGATAGATGCCATCTGTCTGGGCAGAAGATTTGGTTTCGATATTGTAGTGAATGGCCGGCTTTTTCTGCGATGCGCAATACGCTTCTGCAGCAACGATCATATCTGCCAGCAGGGGCTTTGCAACGGTCAGTTTTTGCTGTTGCGGAAAACGGGGATGCGGAAGCATGCCTACATCGTATCGCTTCACTTCGGCATAATTCATCTGATAAATGTTCAGCGATTTTTCTTCGGCAGCAGTTACCTGTTTGCCATTCGGCCGGGTACTGATTTCATGGTTGAAAAAAGGCTCATGACTCAACACCACCTGATGATCCTTTGTGATCACGGCATCCGTTTCCAGGGTGGTTACCCCCAGATCAATGGCTTTGAGCATGGCGGAAATGGTATTCTCCGGCATCAGCCCGCGGCTTCCTCTGTGTCCCTGTTGGACAAATGATTGAACCGGCATATGGGTACTGGTTTTTTGAATGCCTGCATTACAGGCGATGAACAACAAACAAGTAAACAAACTGTATTTAAACATACTGATTATTTTGATTGGGCCGCCTGTTGCATCACGCGCTTCATATCTGCCGCAACAGCCTGCTCGTCCTGGTTTCCCTGTTCCAGATGCTGCACAATGTTCTCCTGTGTTTTCGCCGGTTTGTTCTGACTCAGTTTAAACACATGCTCCAGTTGTGTTACTTCTATTTCGAATGCAATAATGGCTTTCATGTTGGAACGGATATAAGCTTCGTCCATTTTATCCATACTGGCCGGCGTATGCGGACTACCTTCAAAATGGCTGGTCGTATTTTTGAGCACTGCATACAATCCGTCGTCGTCCAACAACCGAAGTGTGCCGGTTGCATGCACCGAAGAGTAGTTCCAGGTGCTGGCCACATTCTGAGGTTCATACCACCGGGCACTGACATAACAATGCGCTCCCTGAAACACAGCCAGTACATTTTCATTCTGTTCAAATGCAAGCGTGTGCTGTTGTTTGCGCATGGTATGTGCCTGCAAAAAAATACTGCCTTCGCGTTCTTCAATAAGAACCGGAATATGGGTTGCAACGGGTTTGCCGTCTGCGCCAATTCCGCATAAAAGCACAAAAGGATGTGCCTTCATGAAATCAAGCACTTCCTTTTGGTTGTTGGTTGTAAACTGTGCGTTTTTATACATTATTCTGCTATTTCTATCACTTGCGTGGTAGGCAGATTGGCATTTCTGAGTGCGATGTTCCGAACAGCCATTGCGGTGAAATTCCGGAACGCCTGTTTGCTCACTTCATCCTTGCCCACCATTGCAGGTACGCCTTCATCGCCACCCTCGCGGATGGTCTGAACCAGCGGAATCTGTCCTAAAAACGGCAGATCATATTCCTCTGCAAGGTTCTTGCCTCCTTCTTTGCCAAAAAGGAAATATTTGTTTTCGGGCAATTCGGCCGGTGTGAAATAAGCCATATTTTCTACAAGCCCGATAATGGGCACATTGATCTGTGCCTGACCGAACATGGCAATCGCCTTCTTGGCATCTGCCAAAGCTACGTTTTGTGGCGTTGTTACAATTACCGCTCCTGTAATCGGTACGGTTTGCATCAGGGTCAGGTGAATATCTCCGGTTCCCGGAGGCATATCGATAATGAGGTAATCCAGATTGCCCCAGTCTACGTCTGTCACAAACTGGCGGATGGCACTGCTGGCCATGGGTCCTCTCCATACTACAGCATTCTTTTCGTCTACCAGTAATCCAATGCTCATCAGCTTTATTCCATACTTATCCAGCGGAATAATCATGCCTTTTCCATTCACATCTTTCATCATCGGATGTTCTCCGCGTACCCCAAACATAATGGGTACACTGGGGCCATAAATATCAGCATCCATGAGTCCTACTGCTGCGCCACCTTCTGCCAGCGCCAGCGCCATGTTTCCGGAAACCGTACTCTTTCCAACGCCTCCTTTACCACTCACCACCACAATGATGTTTTTAACACCGGTCAGTACCTGCTGATCGTCTTTGCGATTGGTGGATGTATTGGAAGTGAAATTCACGGTTACATTGGCCTCTTTGTTTACCAGCAATTTCACGGCATTTTCACTAGCCCGCTGCATCATATCTTTCATGGGGCAGGCAGGTGTGGTGAGCACAATGGTAAAACTTACATTGTTGCCATCAATTACAATGTCTTTAACCATATTCAGGGTTACCAGATCCTTACCCAGATCGGGTTCCTGCACATTGCTGAGGGCTTTTAAAATATCATCGGTTGTCATCAGGAAAGTTTTTGTTAAAAAAGAAAACAGAGTGCAAAGTTAACAACCAACCACCTTACTTTGTTGGAAATTCCTTACAATAACACCGATCCTTGGCAAATTTGTACATTTGTCGGAAGATTGCTCCAGAACCGCATATGAATAAAAAATTACTTTTTTTCTCACTGCTCCTTGTTTGTTGCTTTAATGTGCGTACAGTCATAGCGCAGGAAAGGGAAAACCCTTATAGGGACTCCATTGTACAACTTTTTGGGGTAGTGATGACTGCCGACAGCCTCCGGGGAGTACCCGCCGCCAGTGTAATTGTGGAGGGCAAAGGAAGAGGTACCATTACCACTGCCGACGGGGTATTTTCCATTGCGGTGATGAAGGGCGATAAAATCACTTTTTCAAGTATTGGATATAAGAATAATACGATCCGGATTCCGGCCAACCTTGCAGGCAATCAATACAGCGTGATCCAGCTATTGATCAGCGATACAACCTATTTGCCCGCCACCATTCTGAAGCCCAGGCCAACCAGGGAACAGTTTGAACGGGATTTTCTGAACAACCGGATGCCCGACGATGCGTATGAAATTGCCCGTAAAAACACAGACGAAGCACAGCGCAGAATTCTGTTGAACAGCCTGCCTGCGGATGGCAGGGAAGCCGTGAACTTTCAGTTGAAACAACAAACCAATAAATACTACTATGCAGGCCAGGTTCCTCCGATGAATATCATGAACCCTGCTGCATGGGCAGACTTTATCAGCGCCTGGAAACGGGGCGACTTTAAACGAAAAAAATAATCTCTTTTAAAATACAGCAGTTATGTCTTTACAGCAGGTAACAGTTATTGGAGCGGGCACCATGGGAAATGGTATTGCACATGTTTTTGCTCAAACCGGTTTTAAAGTAACCATGGTGGATGTGCAGCAATCTCAGCTGGACAAAGCCCTTCAGACCATCAGCAAAAACCTCGACAGACAGGTGAGCAAAGGCAGCCTTACAGAAGCCGACAAAACCGCAACCCTGGCCAATTTAACCACCGCCACCAGCATTGCTTCCGGTGTATCTGCTGCAGACATTGTGGTAGAAGCTGCTACAGAAAATATAGACCTTAAACTGAAAATCTTTGGGGAGATTGATGCCTCTGCTCCTGCAGGCGCCATTCTTGCCACCAATACATCTTCTATTTCCATCACAAAAATTGCGGCGGCAACCAAACGCCCCGAAAAAGTGATTGGCATGCACTTCATGAACCCGGTTCCTGTAATGAAACTGGTGGAAATCATCAACGGATATGCAACCGATGCGGCCGTTACCAACACCATTGTGGAACTCAGTAAACAACTGGGCAAGGTTCCCTGCGTAGTAAACGACTATCCGGGCTTTATTGCCAACAAGGTATTGATGCCCATGATCAACGAAGCCATCTACAGCTTGTACGAAGGCATTGCCGATGTAGAATCCATTGATACCATCATGAAGCTGGGTATGGCCCACCCGATGGGACCACTGCAACTGGCCGATTTCATTGGTCTGGATGTATGCCTGAGCATCATGAATGTACTGTACCACGGATATGGCAATCCGAAATACGCTCCTTGTCCCTTACTGGTGAACATGGTGACTGCCGGGAAGCTGGGTGTAAAATCAGGAGAAGGCTTTTATGTTCACACCCCCGGAAGCAAAGAGCTGATTGTGAGTGCAAGCTTTAAAAAATAAACATGTTCTTCATCCTTTCCAAGCTGTTTTATTTCCTGCTTTCCCCGGAAAGCTGGTTGGTACTTGCTTTGCTCTTAAGCTTTCTGGTGAAGGCTCCGCGCCTGCGTAAGCGTTTGAGGATCGCAGCCCTGCTGATTGGCCTGGTGTTTTCCAATCCCTTACTGTATCGCAGCGCAAATAAATGGTGGCAGCCTGCCCGCACCGTGCTTCCTGCCAATGCACAATACAATGCAGGTATTCTGTTGGGTGGATTGTCGATGTACGACAAATCCGATACCGGTTATTTCGGCAACAATGCAGATCGTTTTATTCAGACAGTGAACCTGTATCACAGCAGGCAGATCAAAAAAATAGTGATCAGCGGAGGCAGTGGCAACCTGTTGTTGCAGGAGCCTGCAGAAACCGATTTTCTGTTCAAAGAGTTGCTGCGAAACGGAATTCCGAAAGAAGATATCCTGGTAGAAAATAAGTCGAGGAATACCTATGAAAATGCGGTGTTCTCCAAACGTTTACTGGATTCGCTGCAAATACCCGGGCCCTATATTATTGTTACTTCAGCACAGCATATGCCACGTTCCATTCAGGTATTTCGCAAAGCAGGTTATCAGCAACCTGTTCCCTATCCCTGCGATTACAAAGTGATCGATACCCGGTTTAATCTGAACGATCTCATCATCCCCGACATTACCCTCATCAGCGACTGGAAGTACCTGATCAAAGAAATGGTGGGCATCACCGTTTACCGGTTAACAGGGAAAGCGTAGCAGCAAAGCTGCATCAGAACCGGTTGCCGAATGCAATCAGGTAAATGGCTATTACCGAAAGCGCAATACCCCAACGGTTGATGGAAGATAATTTTTCCCGGAACAATACCGCAGCAGCCAGTGTGCTGAACAGCACAATACCCATATTGTTCATCGGAATGCTTGCACTGCTCTCCCATGGACTCGCTTTTAAGAAACGAATCAAACACCAGATGGAAAAATAGTTGGGGATACCAATCAGCACACCGGCGAGTACATGCTTTGCTTCAAATTTTCTTTTGCCCGAAACATATTGATACAGCAACAAGGTAGAACCGATGGTAGCTGCGGAAAGAAATCCGCTGATCAGGTATGCATTGCTGTTTTCGTTGGTCACATAGGTTTGCTGCACATGATTAATGAGCGCATCCAGCAATCCGCTTCCCAGGAACAGGGCCAGCGGCAATACGAACTGCAAACTGGTACCGGCATTGCCACCCTTTTCTTTTTTGGTAGCAGCAGGATAACAGGTTAATACCACAGCAGCCAGCGCCAGCAATACCCCCGCCAGCTTCCATCCGGCAACGGTTTCCTGGTACAGGTACACCGAAAGGATTACCGGTATAATCAGCGATAGTTTATTGGCCACCGATGCAACAGCCACTCCGTTTTTTTGCGTCGTGATGCCGATCAGGTTAAATATAGATACAAACAACACGCCCATTACACAGGCCCACTGAAACCAGGGCGTACCCATGGCAGATGCATTTACGGGAAACGAACCATTCACTACAGAACCGGTAATAACACAGGTGATATAATTGAATACAATGGCCGGGAATACCGGAATCTTAAAACGTTCGCAGGCTTTGAATGCAAGGGTAAGATAACTGGTTAATACAATACTTCCGATTAAATAGATCATGTGCAATGGTTACTGATTCGCGTAATAATATTGAATGCGATTGTTTAAAATAAGTTCTTCTTTGTACAGGATCATTTCACTGGCTACTGGTGCTGCAAGCCCTTCTCCGATTGCAAGATCTGTGTTGGTAATGATGCGAATCTCATCGTACAAACCTTCCGCTATGAATGATTGTAACAGTTGAGCGCCTCCTTCTACCAGTATACTCTGTATCCTGTTTTGGTAACAATGTTCCAGCAACTGTGGCAGGATGGGCCGGTCTGTGGTCAGTTGCTGATAGGTCACCGCTCCCTCCGTTGCTGTTTGCTGCCCGTTATACACCACCACCGGATGCCCGTCTGTAAAGAGTTGCAGGCTTTTGGGCAATCGCAGGTGCATGTCCAGCACCATCCGCAGGGGCGAAGGCCCGGTCCACAAACGGTTGTTCAGCATAGGATCATCTAGCAGGGCGGTATTGGCGCCCACCAGTATGGCAGCTTCCTCGCTTCTCCAGCGATGTACCAGCGTGTTCACTACGGCATTGCTGATCAGCAATCTGTCTGCCGATGCTGCGGCGATTTTTCCATCGGCTGTTTGCGCCCACTTCAAAATAATATACGGGCGTTGCTGTTGATGAAACGTAAAGAATCTTTTGTTGAGTTTGATACATTCCTTTTCGAGCACCCCTTCCACCACATCAATGCCCGCATCTCTTAACCGTTCAATCCCCTTTCCATTCACCGATTCAAAGGGGTCCCGACAACCAATCACTACTTTTTGTACGCCCTTCCGAACAATCAAGTCGGCACAAGGAGGTGTTTTTCCAAAATGCGCACAGGGCTCCAGCGAAACATAAAGCGCCGATTCCGGCAGCAGCGCTTCATCCTCAGCAGCTACTGCATTAAAGCAATTCACTTCTGCATGCGGACCTCCGTATTGCCGGTGATAGCCTTCGCCAATGATCCGGCCGGCATGTACCAGCACGGCGCCCACCATGGGATTGGGCGCAACAAAACCTGCTCCTTTCGAAGCCAGTTCAATGCACCGGGCCATATATTGTTCGTGGTTGCTCATTGTTGCAGAATGTACAAAAATAGCCAAATGATGGGTACATTGCAGCATGACGATCCGCGAAGGAAAACAATTGATCAAAGAAACCATCGCCGCACTCTACGATGAACGGGAAGCCGGCCATATTGCCATCCTTCTGATGGAGTGGATCAGCGGGAAAAACCGCATGGAACAGTTGATGGATAAAGACCTGCCACTCGCCGGCCATCAGAAAGATCAATTGCAGCAGGCCTCCGCGAAACTCAGTACCGGAGAACCGGTTCA
>JAQTZD010000152.1 GCA_028687975.1 Sediminibacterium sp. | reverse complement strand
CGGTACTCTTACCGGTGCTTCCAACATAGCCAATCACTTCTCCCCGTTTCACCCTTTGTCCGACCCGGGCCTTGATCCTGTACATATGCGAGTACGTGGTCTGATAGCCAAATCCATGATTGACCACAACCCGGTTACCGTAGCCCCCCGTATTGAAACCAGCATCCCGGACTACTCCGTCGGCAGTTGCATAAATTGGTGTTCCGGATGGCGCCGTAAAATCTAGACCGGCATGTAATCTCCTGTCTTTATAGATCGGATCGATCCGGTAACCGAATCCGGAAGCGATCCGGTTTAAATTCTTATTACTCACAGGCTGGATAGATGGGGTTGCCGCAAGGAGCTTCTCCTTGTTCTTCACCATATCGGCTATGTCTACAAAGGATTTTGCCTGGAAACTCAGCCGAAGTGAAAGGTTGTTCAATTGGGCAGCCATACTGTTCACCAGTTCTGTTTCTCCCATACTTTGAACCAGTTTCACTTCTTTTTTCGCTTCGATGTCTTTTACCCGTGCGCTGTCTGGGATTGGGTCAGAACCAAATATGGAACGATAAACATTATTGTCTCTGTTCTCTATCTCATCCATTTGCAGTTCCAGCTGCTTCACCCTTTCCATCAGTACGCTGTAATTCTGCCTCAAATCATCGTTTTGTTGACGCATGTATTTCTCCTTGGGAGAATCGATGTAGCGGAAAGTGATGGCAAAAATGAGGATGCCGGTAACTATGGAGGCCGCGATATAGCCAATTACCTGAAGGAGACGAACCCGCAACGGGGTGGTCAGCTTCTCGTATCGGAGCGTATGGGTATTAAAGAAGTATTTTACCTTTTTCATTCGTGATTGTTCCTGGGGTCAAAGCCGCCTAAATCCTTACCTTTGCTCTCCCTGAAATGCCAACAAATATAGTTTCTAAGCCCTAAAAAGGGACATAAAAAGTGATTCATGATGACGAGTTCTGAAATTCGCCAGCAATTTTTGGATTTTTTTGCTTCAAAAAAGCATCAAATCGTTGCTTCTGCACCCATTGTAGTTAAAAATGACCCCACCCTCCTGTTTACCAATGCCGGAATGAACCAGTTCAAAGACTATTTCCTGGGCAATCGCAAACCTGAGTTCCCCCGGGTGGCGGATACCCAGAAATGCCTTCGGGTTAGTGGTAAGCACAACGATCTGGAAGAAGTGGGTGTGGATACCTATCACCATACCATGTTCGAAATGCTCGGCAACTGGAGCTTTGGTAATTATTTTAAAGCAGAAGCCATTGCCTGGAGCTGGGAACTGCTGACCGAAATATACAAGATCGATAAAGACCGGATTTATGTAACCATTTTTGAAGGTGACGCAAAAGAGAACCTGGAAAGGGATACAGAGGCCTATGAAGAGTGGAAAAAAATCATTTCACCCGACAGGATCCTGCTGGGCAATAAGAAAGACAATTTCTGGGAAATGGGCGATACCGGTCCCTGTGGTCCCTGTTCCGAAATACATGTAGACTGCCGCCCCAACGAAGAACGCACCCTGGTAGACGGAAAAACACTGGTGAACAATGACCATCCGCAGGTGATCGAAATCTGGAACAATGTATTCATGCAGTTCAACCGCCTCAAAGACGGCTCTCTGGAATCATTGCCCGCCAAGCATGTAGACACCGGAATGGGCTTTGAGCGTCTGGTACGGGTTATTCAGGGGAAAACCAGCAACTACGACACCGATGTTTTTACCGGAACCATCGCCGCCATCGAAAAAATTACCGGAATCACCTACGATTTTGGCAACAGCAAACAGGCCATTGCATTCAGGGTACTGGCCGATCATATACGTGCCATCGGATTTACCATTGCCGACGGACAACTGCCATCCAATACCGGAGCCGGATATGTGATCAGAAGAATTTTAAGAAGGGCCGTTCGTTACTACTATTCTCACCTGAACTATAAGCAGCCCTTGCTGCACCAGCTGATGCCGGTACTGGCCAAACAGTTTGAGCAGGTATTTCCCGAGCTGCACTTGCAACTTGAATTTGTTTCCAAAGTAGTGAAGGAGGAAGAAGATGCCTTCTTACGTACACTCGATAAGGGATTGAAGAGAATGGACGACCTTCCAAAACAATACTTTCAGACATTAGCAGATTCAATTTTTGGAGATCAATATGATCTAAATCTAGATCCTAGTATCGCCAATAACATACATGCTAATAAAAACATTTACTATGAAGAAAAAATTAGAAATAATGAACCAATTAAAATAAGTGGTAAAATCGCTTTTGAATTATTTGACACCTTTGGTTTTCCTATTGATTTAACAAAACTTATAGCAGCGGAAAAAGGGTGGCAAGTCGACGAAGCCGGATTTGATGCAGAGATGCAACAGCAAAAAAACAGAAGCCGTGCCGCCACTACCATGGATACAGAAGACTGGGTAGAAACCGATCCGGACGCCTTGCAGGAATTTGTGGGTTATGACTCCCTGGAAGTAAAAACCAAACTGATCAAATACAGAAAGGTAAAAGCAAAAGGAAAAGAATCTTACCAGTTGGTGCTGGCTGGTACTCCTTTTTATGCAGAAAGCGGCGGACAGGTTGGTGATACCGGCGTACTCGATTTTGAAGGAGAAAAAATCAGGGTTACCGATACCAAAAAAGAAAACAATCTGATCATTCATTTTACCGAAAGCCTCCCTTCCAATATACAGGCTGGCATCATTGCCACGGTAGACAGGGAAAAGAGAATGAAAACCACTGTTCACCACAGCGCAACACACCTGATGCACGCAGCGCTGCGCAAAGTACTGGGCACCCACGTGGCGCAGAAAGGAAGCATGGTCAACGACAACATGCTCCGTTTCGACTTTTCTCATTTTGCAAAAATGACGGAAGAAGAAATTGCACAGGTAGAACAACTGGTGAACGAGAAAATCAGGGCCAATGTACCGGTTTACATCAAAGAAATGAAGAAGGATGAAGCAGTAGCACTGGGTGCCATGGCTTTGTTCGGAGAAAAATACGGTGATATTGTACGGGTAGTAATCATGGACCCCAACTACTCGATTGAGTTGTGCGGCGGCACCCATGTAGGTGCTACAGGAGAACTGGGTTACTTTAAAATACAACATGAGTCGGCCGTAGCTGCAGGTGTTCGCAGAATTGAAGCAGTATGCGGAG
>JAQTZD010000077.1:8734-13033 GCA_028687975.1 Sediminibacterium sp. | reverse complement strand
ACCATAATAGAATCAATCTGGTTTTTGCTGAACTCATGAAAGGATTTGAGTGCCTGATTTCCTGCGATGGAAGCAAGCGACCAGATAGCCTGGCCGGCCTGGTGGTACCAGATATTGGCGTGCATCGATTCATTGAAAACAGGCAGCTCCCTGTTTAAAGGCTCAATATCCCATTCCCGAACAACCGGATTGAATTTTCTCAGCTGACCGTTCCAGCGCCAGAATCCATATCCGCCCAGGTTGTACAGACTATCGTTATAAAAGAAGCTGAAACAGTCAATATTATATCCGATCAGCTTGGTCGAATCCAACCTTTTAAAATAGAGTGAATCATCCTCCTGGCTAAAGGGTGCAGATTCATATACAATTCCGGTGCCGTCTACCAGCGCATACAACTTTTTTTGGTGGTATATCAGGGTTTGCGGATGAGTTAAAAAAGGTTTTTCACGAATGGGCAACAGCTGATGGGTGGGCATGTTGATCACATGGATCTTTTTCATTCTTTCATCCGATGCAACCAGCCGTTTAAAAACAGGCCGGCTCTCTAACTTGTATTCGGGTAATTGTGCCTGGATATTTACGAAAATCAGTAGTACAAAAACTACTGAAAAAAACGAAGTTATTCTAGGTATCATTCGGGGGTAATGATTGGATATAAACTGAAAATAATTTATTTTTTTGAAAATATAAAATATAAATGTTGGTGATTCACCAACATTTATATTGTTAATCAATCTTTTAGATATCTGGGCTGTACTAAAATATCCGACTGATTCAATCACCAATATCTGTAAAAGTGCTGTTACAGGCATTACCTTCGGACATTCAATATTCAATAATCGGGGGGTTATTGAAAACAATGAGTAAGAACCATCCCAACCGGGGTGGTTTTTTTGTATTTTGCAGCATGGATGTAAAAATTGAAACTGGCTGGAAAGAAGTACTTTATAAGGAATTCAGCCGGCCCTATTTTCTGCAGATCGCAGCACATCTGAAGGCTGAAAAAACCATGAATGCCATTATTTATCCACCAGGACCCCTGATTTTCAATGCCTTCGAAAAAACGCCCTGGGAACAGTTGAAAGTGGTCATTCTGGGGCAGGATCCCTACCATGGACCGGGGCAGGCACATGGACTGAGTTTTTCCGTACCGGATGGCGTTAAACCTCCCCCTTCGCTGGTCAATATTTTTAAAGAATTAAAGTCGGATATCGGCATGCTCATTCCGGCAACCGGCAACCTGACCCCCTGGGCTCAACAAGGTGTTTTACTGCTGAATGCAGTGTTAACCGTCCGGGCCAATGAACCTGCCAGTCATGCCAAAATTGGCTGGATGGATTTTACCAATGCCGTGATTCAGAAAATTTCCAATGAAAAGAAAGGGGTAGTATTTCTATTGTGGGGTAAGTTTGCGCACGAAAAGCAAATATTTATAGATGCAACCAGGCATCACGTGCTTAAAGCAGCCCACCCCTCACCTTTCAGTGCAGACAAAGGCTTCTTTGGTTGCAAACATTTCAGTAAAACCAATGAATTACTGCAACAGCAGGGGCTGGACCCCATTAACTGGCAACTCTAAAGATCATGCGTAAACCGTCAACAACAACCGGGCAATCCGTTTTAACCCGCTTTTTTCTGAACATTTTTGCCAGAATCTGGGCTTTGTGGGGAATCATCAGCTTTATCGGCACTTTCCTGATTGCTATTATACCTTCTTTTATTACAGCATTGTTTCCTGAACCCCGGGGTATTCACTATTTTATTAAAGTTGCCAAAGCCTGGATGACCACCTGGCTTACCATGGTCGGATGCCCCGTTACCTGTAAGGGGCAGGAACATTTCAAAAAAGGGACAACCTATATTGTTACCTGCAACCACAATTCCCTGCTGGATGTTCCGCTCTCCTCTCCTTTTATTCCGGGCGGGAACCAGACCATCGCCAAAAAGACCTTCACCAGGATACCGCTATTTGGCTGGTACTATGCCCGCGGATCCGTGATTGTTGATCGCAAAAACGATTCGAGCAGAAGAAAAAGTTTTGAGCTGATGAAGCAGGCGCTGGATACGGGCTATCATATGTGTATTTATCCGGAAGGCACCCGCAACCGCACCGATCAGCCGATCAAAAAGTTTTACGACGGGGCATTTAAACTGGCAACGGATACCGGACATGCCATTATTCCCGCGGTCATTTTCAATACCAGGAAGGCCCTGCCCGCTAACCGGTTCTTTTACTTTCTGCCTCATCGGTTATCTATTCATTTTCTGCCTCCGGTAGAGCCGGGCAACATGAGTTCGGATGAGCTGAAAGACAAAGTACACCAGATCATGAGCAATTATTATGTTGCACACCAGTGCTGATTGCTTTTATCAGTAAGTTGAATTGGAGAAGGTCCTGCTCCGGTTGATCCGAAGATCCCGAAGGATACCCGATTTGGGATTCACGGTGATACTGAACGACCTGTAAAGCCCCACCGGATTGATGTTGATGGATAACTGCCAGCAATGCATTTCCCTGGTAATAAAGGTACTCAGCTGTTGCAGGCTGTTCCTGGTAATATCATAATATCCGGTTGCACCGATCTTCCATTTGTCTGTAAGACTGAAATCTCCGTTAACGTTCAGTGTAGAAAAAGTTTGCGTGGTAAATCCACTGTAATCCGGCTTCATCATTCGGGTAAAGTTCAGCGAATACGAAAGTGTAAGGTTCCAGGGAATGTTAAAATCGGTAAACTCTGCAGGATTGGCCCTAGCAAACTGCAACTGGCGTTGTTGCTCGTCTGGTGTCATAAAAGGATCCACCGGAATATCTTTTTTGTCGTCTGTTTTTCCGTCTTTAGGCTTGCTTCTGAAGGAAGTAGAAATGGCAATATTACCACTGGTAACTCTTCCGAACTTTAAACGCGACGGATCTATCGTCAGTTTGTTTACCCGGTATCCCTTGCTGTCTACATCATAAGGATCCAGCGATGCACCGGCATTGATATTGATCTTTTCGAATAAGGTGCTTCGTGCATAGAGACTGATATTGCCCAACTGGAAACTATCGGCCAGAAAGTTATACGAAGAGTTGAATCCGAATCCATCGATCAACTTGATTTTTTTACCCTTTTTATTGGCAGTGTCTTTCAGGTCGCGCACTTTCATCTCGAGCAGGTTATCAATACCAAATCCCATACCCCCAAAAGTTCCTTCTCCAAAGGAACCGTTGATGCTGTTGGAATAATAGGAATACCGCAGTTGCCTTCCGCTGGTGTCTACCTGAATGGTTCTGTGGTATGCTGCACCAAAATCCGGCTGGTAGTTGATGGAAATGGTGGGCCTGATTTCATGGCGAATGGCCATGACCTTGCTGGTGGGTTTAAACTTGTAAGTACCGAAAATCCTGGTATTCAGGCCAAGACCAAAACTCATTTGCCTTGCAGTGTATAATCCCCGCTGCCGCAATGTATCCACTTTGTTGGTAACATCATTCCAGGTTCTGATCATCCGCTGACCATACCATCTTTCCTGGTAAGAAACACTGGGTGATACCGTAACAGGCCCAAGTGAGGGAAGCGATAAGGTAATGGGCAGGTTATGTGCTACCCCGTATTGCATGGTATCGAGCAACCTGCTCATGTTGAATGCCGTGTCGTAAAAAGATATCTGATTCTGAAAGTTTCCGCTGTATCCAATACCGATTTTTTCATACCACTTGCCTGATCCTACTTGATCCTTTTGCTGGAAAGGATAAAATGTAACCACGTTGAAATTGACAGTGGGCAGGTTCATATTCACCAAACGCGTATTACTGTTCTGGTTGTGGTTCAGGTTCACCGACATATTGTACTTGCCTCTCCAGTCTTTGCTGTAGCTTACAGAAGAACTCAGCTGGTTCTGAAAGTTGATATACGGATTGTTCAATACGGTTTGATTGTACCGGCTGCTACCAAAATTGACGTTTGCCGAAAAAGAAGTACCTGGTCTGGCCTTGCTGTCTCTGCTGTGCGACCAGTTGATCATAAAGGAACTGAACCTGGTAAATTCATCACCGCTGGTTAAGCTCCGGTTCAGGGTTTTGGTATTTTGAAGAGAAATATTCAGGTTTCCTGTGAAAGCATATCGCTTGATGTATTTGGAGTTCAGATTCAGGCTCCATCCGCCGAAAGAATAAATATTGGTTCTTGCCGTAACATCCACATTGTCGCTCAAAACTTTATAGTAGCCCAATCCTTCCAGTCCCAGACCAAAATCCGGACTTGCGTTGAACATGGGGGTTAATATACCGGAGTGTCTGCCTTTGTTGAGTGGAAATAT
>JAQTZD010000077.1:0-8634 GCA_028687975.1 Sediminibacterium sp. | reverse complement strand
CTATCTTTTCCAGACAGCAGTTTTTTAGCAGTAATGCTGTCTTTTTTAAGGGGTATGGTGTCGTTAACGGCTACGACGCCCGCCATTGGTTTAGCCAACAGTTCATCTGTATGAAATGTTAATATCCCTACAAATAGGGTTAGTACAATAGCCAGCTGCGTTTTTACGTTAAATTTGCGGGTTCTGCTCATGGTCACGCCGCAAAATTAGGGTCTAAACGGTGTAATTGGGTAAATCGCATAGATTCGTTTAATGAAATGATATGATGAGAAGACATTTTGCTGCTTTAATTCTGTTAAGCTTTGGGTTAATTTCATTGTCGTCTTTTACGGACCACAACACCAAACCTTCTCAGAAACAGCCATTGAAACGGATTATTATAGACGCCGGTCATGGAGGTTCGGATCCCGGTGCCCGTGGACGGTATTCCAATGAAAAGGATATTGCGCTGGCCATTGCCCTGAAACTGGAAAAGATGATGGGCGAAGCCATTCCGGATCTGGACATTGTCATGACCCGGAGAACAGACGTATTTGATCCGGTTACCAGAAAGGCCGAAATAGCCAATCAGGCCAAAGGAGACCTGTTTCTTTGTATACACGTAAACGATGCCGTGCCGCAGAAACACAGTGAATTCATCGGTTATAAAACGGAAGTTACCTACAAGGGAAAGGGCAAGAAAAGAAAAAAAATAACCAGAAGGGTAAAGCAATACCGTACCTGGACTACCCCAAACCCTGCAAGAGGAACAGAAACCTTCATTTATCCGGTAGACAAAACAACCGGTAGAATGAATGCACTTAGTAAAAATGAAGATATTGGTATGGATAGTGCCTCGCTGAGGGCTATGCAGGAGCTGGAACAGAATGATCCTACCAAAATGATGTTGCTGAGTATGAAAACCCAGACCTTTTTTCAGCGAAGCGCCGATCTGGCACTCACCATTGAGGATGAATTTAAAAAAGTAGGTCGGGTAAGCAGAGACGCCAAGCAGCGCAAGGAAGGTATTTTTGTTCTCTATGCAGTAGCTATGCCGGCTGTATTGGTGGAAACCGGATTTATTTCCAATCCCGAAGAAGAAGACTACCTGAACAGTGAGGAAGGACAAACAGAAATTTGTGACGTATTGATCAAGGCAGTAAAAAGATATAAATACTCATTGGAAAAGCAATTTACCAATACAGGAACCCCAGCTGCACCACGGAAATAATCCATTCTGCTTATTTTAACAGTTTACCGGTTCAGAAATCGTAAATTTGCTGGCTTAACAGGTGCGGGTGAACTGTGCCTGTTTTACAGAAAAACAATAGCCGATACAGATGAAAATTTCGAATGAAACAAAAGTGGGGGCATTGACCGCCATTGCCATTACCCTGCTGATACTGGGATTCAATTTCCTGAAAGGGAAAACCATCCTGCAAACGGGCAATTATTTACATGCAAAATACAAGGACACCAAAAAGATCATGGTATCCAATCCGGTATTCATCAATGGATTTCAGGTGGGAGCTGTATCCGAGATTGAAAATGAAGATGAAACTCTTTCCAATATTGTTGTAACCATTAAGTTAAAAGGAGAATACCAGATCCCGTCCAATTCAGTAGCGGTCATCAGCAGCAATCCGCTGGGAACTTCCAGTATTGAAATTACCCTCGGAAACGATAAAAAATTTTTACAGCCAGGAGATACGCTTCGCACAGAAGAGTCAGCAGGAATACTGAGTGGTGTGATGGAAAAAATTACCCCGGTGGCTGATCAGCTAAAAAACACGATCCATACGCTGGATAGTGTAATGAAAAACATCAATACCATTTTTGACCCTGCAACCAAGAACAACCTGCAGTCTGTTATAGCCAATGTAAACAAGACCACCGCCAGCCTGGTGGCTTCTTCCGCATCATTACAGGAAATGATGAATCAACAGACCGGAACCATTGCGCAGTCCATGAAAAATGTGAACAGCTTCACTAAAAATCTCAGCAACAACAACGATAAAATTACCAAGACCCTGGAAAGCGTGGAAAAAACAACCGGCAATTTTGCGAAAGCAGATATCGCCGGTTCCGTTGCAGAATTAAAGCTGGCCATCAGCAATCTGAACGCGGTGGTTGGTAAAATCAATTCCTCCGAAGGTTCATTGGGCAAACTGATTAACGACAAGTCGCTCTACAATAATCTGAATAATACCATCAGAAGTGCCAATATACTGGTAGACGATCTGCGGATGCATCCCAAACGTTATGTAAACATATCCGTATTCGGAAGAAAAGACAAGTCCGGCCCCCTGATGGCCCCGTTGGCTGATTCTGTTAAGACTTCTAATTAATGGTAGTGAAATTTTATTCATACCTGATCCTGTGCTTACTGCCTGTTTGTTTGCTGGCGCAAAGAACCGATGCAGATACTGCCGTGAAAGAAGGAAAGCGGCTCGATATCGTTTTTGCCGATCGGTATAATTATCAAAAAATAGACTCAGTCAACGAATTCATTTCATTGGCAGGGCGCGTACAGGTAAAACAGGAAAACACCCTTTTTTTTGCAGACAGTGCCGTACTGAACAGGCAGTTGAATATGCTGGAAGCCTTTGGCAATGTGCACATCAATGATGCAGACAGTATTCATACCTACGCACAATACATGCGTTACCAGGGAAAGGAAAAAAAAGCCCTGCTGCGAACCAGGGTAAAGCTGACCGATGGTAAAGGAGTACTGACAACCGAAGAACTCGAATACGATGTTTCCGTAAAAATGGGTACCTACCTGAAGGGCGGTAAAGTAGTGAATAAGAAATCTACGCTTACCAGTGTGGAAGGCTACTACTACGGAGATACCCGTGATGTGATTTTTAAGCGAAAAGTGGTAATGACAGATCCGGAAAACAAGATTACCGGAGATACGCTGCAATACAATACAGGAACAGAAATAGCCACTTTTACCTCCCCCACCGTTATAGTAAACACCAAAGAAAAAAGAACCATCAAAACCAGGGAAGGTTATTACGACATGAAGAACAAGAAAGCAGAACTCTATAAGCGTTCTGCAATCGAAGACAGCTCCTATACCTTTACCGCCGACGACATGGCATTTGATGATTCAACCGGTTTAAGTGAGTTCCGGGGAAATGCAGTTTACAGAGGGAAAGATACTGCACAGGGTTTTGATATGATTGCCAATAATATCAAAACAAACAAAAAGAACAATTCTTTAATTGCCACGCAATATCCCTTGTTGCTCATTAAACAGGGTGCGGACTCCATTTTCATTACGGCAGATACCTTATATACAGCAAAGCTCTCGGACCTGATGAAAAAAAGGAATGTACCCCGGATCAGGGATAGCCTGCCTATACCATCAACGCCACTGGTTACAGAGAAGAACGCAGAAGACAGCAGCGACAAATTTTTTGAAGCCTATTTTAATGTTAAGATATTCTCCGATTCGCTGCAGGCCGCCGGAGACAGTTTATTTTATTCTTTGAAAGACTCCGTATTCCGTTTATTTAAAAGTCCCATCGTCTGGGCCCAGGAAAATCAGATTACAGGCGATACGATTTACCTGTTTCTGAAGGAAAAGAAACCGGAACGCCTGTTTGTGTTCGAAAATGCCATGGCCATCAACCGGGTAAACAGTTCGGTATACTTCAATCAGCTAAAAGGAACCAGTATCAATGCCCTGTTTACAGACGGCAAAATCAGTTCCATGCGGGCTAAAGGAAATGCTGCCAATGTGTATTATGCAACAGACGAAGAAAAGCGATTTATTGGTGTCAATAAATCGAGCTCAGACATTATTGATGTGTTCTTCGACGACAGTAAACCGCAACGGGTGGTTTTTTTAAGAAACCTGGAAGGAAAGTCTTACCCGATGCGGCAGGTGGATCACGAAGAGTTAAAGCTTCGTAACTTTAAGTGGCTCAACGATAAACGGCCTAAAACCAAATTTGATATACTTTCCAACTAAACCGGACTGGCATGACCAATTTTTCTTTTTTGAGGATTCGTTTTTTGCATCCGCTCAAGGAGTTTTTTAACGACAGCAAAGCCATTGGCATTACGCTTTTATCCTGTACGGTACTCTCCCTCCTGCTGAGCAATCTGGGGAATGTATCAGCCTGGTATCAAAGCATCTGGTTATTCAGTTTCGACGGAACTGCCCACCATACCATACATGCCGGAAACATGGTATTACCCAACAGTATTCTCCTGGTGATCAACGACCTGTTGATGGCCGTATTCTTCTTTCTGGCTGGTATGGAAATAAAGCGGGAAATGGTGGAAGGTGAATTGTCTTCGATACGTCAGTCGCTGTTGCCTGTAGTTGCCGCAGTGGGTGGAATGCTTGCTCCCGCAGTTATTTACGGGTTATTCAATAAAGGAACCGGATTCATCAACGGATGGGCTGTGCCAATGGCCACCGATATTGCTTTTACCCTGGGTGTGGCATCGCTGCTGGGCAGCCGGATACCTGTTGCATTAAAAGTTTTTCTCACAGCATTGGCCATTATAGACGACCTGGGGGCCATCATTGTGATCGCACTTTTTTATGGGGGGCAAATCGCTTCCTTGTATATTTTTCTGACCATGGTTATCCTGTTTATTTTATGGCAAATGCTGCGATACCGGATTCCGCTTGGCTGGTACCACTGGGTACTGGCACTCTTGCTCTGGTATTGTATGTTTAACTCAGGAATCCATGCAACGGTAGCAGGTGTGGCATTTGCTTTTTTGATTCCGGTAAAGGATCTGAACAGACTGGAGCTCAGGCTGCACCATCCGGTATATTTTGGTATCATGCCCTTATTTGCCCTGGCCAATACTGCTATTTCAATTCCTGAAAATGGGTTAAGCGCCCTGAATTCCAGTTACAGTTGGGGAATCATGGCCGGATTATTCATAGGGAAACCCCTTGGAATTGGCCTGGCCTGTTACCTGATGGTACAAAAGAAATGGGCAGATCTTCCTGCGGCAACCAGCTGGTATCAGCTCATTGGTGCAGGTATTTTGGCTGGAATTGGTTTTACAATGAGTATATTCATTTCTACATTGGCATTCCAGGAAGTATCAACACAGGACATTGCTAAAATAGCCGTTTTGATGGCATCATTTTTAGCAATGATTACCGGATATATCTGGTTCCTGCGTGTAAACAAAACAACTTCAAAAGAATAAAGGGATTACTACAATGCCTGAAACAGGATCTACCATATTATACCGGATCACCGGCATGTTATTCCTGTTGCTTGCATTATCTGCTTTTTTTAATCAGACCCATGGCCAGCAGCAGGACACTGTTTTTTTCCTGGCAAAAAAGCAAGGCTTACTGGGCAAAATCGGAAGAAGTATTTCGGTCAATAACCCCATTCCCAATCTGCCTGCGGAAGGTATACACAAGAATGCCGATGAATTTGAACCTTATCGCGGAAGGGTCATTCGAAAAATACATATTCATAAACTGGGTTTCAGCAAATTCGTGAACGATACCGGTACTCGTGTACAGAATTTTTTCAGCAATCTGGGCGATGCCCTGCATACCGGAACCAAGGCAAAGATCATAGCCAATAACCTTTTTTTTTCCAGTGGCGAAAGAATATACCCCAACCTGATGGCCGATAACGAAAAGTTGCTCCGCGACCTGAGTTATTTACAGGATGCCAGGATCAGTATTGCACCGGTAGATAAAACATCCGATACAGTTGATGTGCTTGTTTTTACAAAAGATGTATTCCCGGTGGGTGGAAGCTTGAATGAAGCAGGAACCAACAGTGCCCGTTTTGAACTGAACGACGATAACCTGTTTGGATCGGGTAACCGGATACAGTTTCAGCATCTGTTCGATTCCAGAAGAGCACCTGCCTATGGATTTGGGGTGGAATACCTGAAACGAAATATTGCTGGTAGTTTTGTAAATCTTGCCCTGGGGTACCAGAATCTGAACCCCGCCTTCAATAGTGGCCGTCGTGAGGAGGAATCCTTCTATATAAAAGGTAGTCTGCCGCTGGTGAGCCCCTATCATGCTTTTACAGGTGGATTTGAACTATCCTCCAATCAAACCATGAACCGGTATGGAAACGATTCCCTGTACAAAAGGATGTACCAGTATGGTTACCGTAACCTGGATGTATGGGCAGGATATAGCCTGGGTGCAAAGAAAAATTTAAAGCAGAACCTGGAGTCTCGTTATAAAAGGCTGCTGGCATTGCGCATCATGAGAAGAGATTTTACCAAAGTTCCGGATATACAGTCAACGGTTTATGACAGCCGTTACACGAATCTTACAGGTGTGCTGGCCACGTTTACTTTATTTGAACAGGATTTCTTCCATACCAATTTTATTTTTGGATTTGGCAGAAACGAAGACGTTCCGGAAGGATTCAATCTTTCCTTTACCGGTGGCTGGACCAATAAAAACGGGTTTCCCAGGGTGTATGCAGGATTCGATTATCAGCGAAATTATTTCGACAGAAAAAATACTTATATCAATTACAATTTTAAAGCAGGCGCCTATTTCAATCAGCAACGCTTAGAAGACATCAGTCTGCTGACCAGTGTGGAGTTGTTTACCCGACTCAGGAGGCTGGGAAGCAGTACATGGTTCTCCAGGCATTTTTTAAGTGGCAGTATTACTCAGCAAATCAATACTTTTTTGAACGATCCGGTACTGCTGTCCAGTATATACGGATTACCGTTGTTAAACAATCCAACCACCCGCTCATCCGGAAGAGCCACCCTGAATGCAGAAACCGTGTTTTACAATACCTGGAAATTTTTCGGATTCAGTTTTGCGCCATTCAGTTTCTGCAATATCTCCTACCTGAAAGATGTAGGCAGGACTAAAATATCCGGTGATCTGTTCAGTGCATTTGGAGCAGGTGTAAGAACCAGGAACGAAAACCTGGTATTTGGGACCATGGAGTTAAAAGCGTATTACTTTCCCAAAACCGTTGCAGGTATGAGTCCATGGAACGTTACATTTTCCACCAACCTCAAGTTCAGGTACATCACTGAACTAATCAAGCGCCCGGATGTTGTTCAGGTGAACTAGTTGCCGGTCATCCATTTCCCCTGGCAGGCAAACATGTATTTATATTTATATTCGTTTAAACTAAACAAGTAAACATGAAAAAACTATTCACCATTGCCCTCGCAGCCCTAACCATTTTTAGCGGAACTGCCCATGCGCAACAAAAACCAAGCCCGGCGGCTACAGCAACAGGTACACTTTCCAACGGAACCGCGATTACCATCAGCTACAGCGCTCCTGCCCTGAAAGGAAGAACCATTGGCAAGGATGTTGAGCCTATGGCAGGTAAAGTTTGGAGAGCAGGCGCCAATGATGCCACTGTATTCGAAGTAAGCAAAGATGTTACCATCAATGGTCAAAAATTGCCTGCCGGTAAATATGGTTTTTTTACCATCAACAATGGTAACGAATGGACATTGATCTTTAATAAAACCTGGAAACAGTGGGGCGCATTCAACTATAAGGAAGCAGATGACCAGCTTCGGGTGAATGTACAGGCTTCCCAGTCTGCCAGTGCCTCCGAACGATTAACCTATACGGTAGATCAAAACGGTAAGGTTTCCCTGAACTGGGGAACATTGCTGGTCTCTTTCATGGTAAAATAAAATAGAACTTCTATCAGAAGCATAGCCACCCTTTCTACCGAAAGAGGTGGCTTTTTTGCTGCTCATCCGCTGCTCCATTTATATGCCGGTTTTATATTGGCAGATCGTACCTTTATCACGGTAGCTTTAAGTTGTTATCTGGTTTAAAAAAAATACAGCAATGCTCCGTAATAAACAATTCCGTCCCCAACTTCCGGTATGGATTGCAGCATTTCTTGCAATCTTCGGAAGTTCAATTGCGCAAAAACCCGGCAGTATACACCCTGCGCCGGATACCACCGGATTTGCATTGCTGGTTCAACAGGCGAACAGCCGGATATTTGATCAACCCGACTCTGCCATTTTTTTTGCAACCAGTCTGTTGGAAAAAGCCGGTAATCATCCCCGTGCAATAGTTCCCATCATCCAGTCCAAAATGATCATTGCAAGAGCCCATTATGTATTAAGCAATTACAGCGCTTCACTCGAATACTCCGAAGAGGTAATGAAACTGAGTCAGGAATACCAGTATCAGCCGGGAATGGTTTACGGTCTGAGAAACCGGGGATTGATTTATCTGTCACAGGAAAAGATTGCAGAGGCCCTGGATGAATTAAAAAAATCTGAGACGCTTAGCAGGAAGATCAGGGACAGTATTAGTCTGGCTGCCATCTATTTCAATATCGGTATTTGCTATGAGTCCGAAACAGACATGGACAAAGCAAAAAGCTATTTTACCAGATCCAGGGATATCGGTATCCGGATCAAAGACTGGCATTTGTACCTGATGGCGCAAAACAGGCTGGCAGAAAGTTATTATAATACACAGGAATATGAAAAGGCAATCAAGGGATTCAGCGAAGTATTGCAATTTTCACTTTACAGCGACAACTGGGAAAAAAGTTATGCTTATTCCGGTCTTGGACGAACCTATCTGGCATTAAAACAATATACAACTGCCATTCAGAACGGACTAACAAGCCTCTCGGTTTCTTCCGGAATGAAGGCTGGCTGGGATATGCACCGTGC
>JAQTZD010000076.1:1917-13144 GCA_028687975.1 Sediminibacterium sp. | reverse complement strand
ATCGTTGCTTCGCTGTTGTCTGGCTTTCCCTGTTCTTTTACCGGCGGTAAATAATTCAAAATGTATCTTTTTAGGATCTACTTCTTTTTGTTCAAGTACTTCTTTTACACTGAATACCATTTCTTCCGGTCCGCATAAAAAAATGGCGGCCGCTTTGGCAGGATCAATCAGTAGTTCACAAAGCGCGCTGGTTTTGGCTGCATCAATCCGTCCAAAATGGATAGGAGCATCGGTTTTTTCCCTGGACAGTATATAAATGATATTGAATCTGCCGATGTATTTATTTTTCAGCGCCTCCAGTTGTTCCCTGAAAATGATGGAATGCCTGTTTCTGTTGCCGTATATTAAGGTGAAATAACTGTTTGGCTCTGTTTGCAGGGTTGTTTTGATGATGGAGAAAATTGGCGTGATTCCGCTACCGGCTGCAAAAGCGATATAATGATTGGATGCGGCAGGATCCAGCTCGGTAAAAAAACGACCCATGGGAACCATCACCTGTAAAGAATCTCCTTTTTTCAGCTGGTCATTGGCATAGCCGGAAAATAAGCCATCGGGAACTTTTTTGATTGCTATGCGCAGCTCGCCATCTTGCGGGCTGCTGCAAATAGAGTAGGACCTTCGTATATCTTCTCCGTTCAGGGTGGTCCTTACAGTGATGTATTGCCCCTGTTTAAACCGAAATGCCTCCTTCATGTTCTCCGGTAAGGCAAAAGCTACAGACACACAATCGCCGGTCTCTTTTCTTACATCACTGATGGTGAGTGTTTCAAAGTTGTTGTGCATGGTCTATTTATTTGCCAGTCCTCCAACGAGTATGGTAATCATATTGTCTGTGAGTGCCTCGGCACTGATTTTTTTGGTGGAGCGGTGCCAGCTTTCAATTCCTCCAATGGCGTGTAACAGGATCAGCACAGCAGTGGGGGCATCAATCTTTTTGATTTCCTTATCACGGATTCCAGCCTCAATTAATGCAGCAAAACGTTTGCGGTACATTCTGCGCTGGTTTTGAAAATTGGAGAGATACGGATCGGACAAATGTTTCCATTCCCGGTCACTTACATATACTTCTTCGTAGTGATTGATCATTTCATCGATGTGAAAGCGAATCATCGTTTCCACTTTTTCAATGGCAGAAATTTTTTGTGCTTCCACTTCGTCCATTTTATGCATGAAGCGGTTAGCCACCCCAAAACACAGCTCGTGGAGTAGTTCCGTTTTGGATTTGATGTGGTTGTAAAGACTTGCTGCCTCTACGCCTACCGATTCCGCCAGATCCCGCATACTGGCTGCTTTGAAACCTTTTTCACGAAAAAGCGCTGCGGCTTTGGTAACAATGACCTCCTTGCGGGAGCTGTTTTTATCAATTTTTATTCTGGCCATACAACGAAGATAATATACTAACATATGTTAGCAAAAAAATGTTCTTTATCTGTTATTGCCGTTAGTTTCATATTTCTGACCTCAAAACACTAATTTCGCGACCGATATTAAAACCCATTCTATGTCTTTAGTTGTTGTAGGTTCCATGGCTTTTGATGCCATTGAAACTCCCTTCGGGAAAAGTGATAAAATCATTGGCGGTGCAGGAACTTATATTGCCTGGTGCGCCTCCAATTATACGCCTGTTAAGCAGATTTCCGTAGTCGGGGGAGATTTTCCCCAGGCAGAGCTGGATGCATTAACTGCCCGTAACGTAACTCTGGAAGGGGTACAGATTAAAAAAGACGAGAAAACATTTTTCTGGAGTGGCCGTTATCACATGGACATGAACAGCCGTGATACGCTGGAAACCCAGCTGAATGTACTGGGCGATTTTCAACCGATTGTTCCGGAAAGCTATCAGGACTGCGAGTTCCTGATGTTGGGTAACCTGGCTCCTTCGGTACAGCTGAGTGTAATTGAACAGTTGCGCAACCGCCCCAAGCTGGTGGTGATGGATACCATGAACTTCTGGATGGAAATAGCCATGGACGATCTGAAGAAAACCCTGGCAAAGGTAGATGTGTTGATGGTCAACGACAGTGAAGCGCGTCAGCTGAGCGGAGATTATTCTCTTGTACGTGCGGCACAAACCATCATGAAGATGGGTCCACAATTTGTGATTATCAAGAAAGGGGAACACGGTGCTTTACTTTTCCACGAAAAGAAAGTCTTTTTTGCACCGGCGCTTCCGTTGGAAGAAGTGTTTGATCCAACCGGAGCCGGCGACACTTTTGCAGGTGGTTTTATCGGACATCTGGCTAAAACCCGCGACATTTCTTTCAATAACATGAAAACAGCCATCATCATTGGTAGTGCCATGGCTTCTTTTTGTGTTGAGAAGTTTGGAACCCAGCGGCTGAGAGAGATTTCCAAAACCGAGGTAGACGAACGCTTATCCGACTTTGTTCAACTGGTCAATTTTGATATCTCATTGGGATAGTTGATTATTTCCCATATATTTGTATTCAATGAACATGACGAAACATACAAAACGAATTAAGAAACCACGCTAAAGCGGAAGGTATCTCCACGTTTGTATTGTAACTATATTCACAGAGGCCTTCCATATTGGAGGGCCTTTTTTATTAACCAAAACCCCCAACCTGTAAGGGCTGGGTTTAAAAATCCCGTTTTACGGGAACTGGGAGACAAACAATGAAAGTAGCAGTAGTAGGAGCAACAGGCTTAGTAGGAACTAAAATGTTGCAGGTATTGGCCGAGCGTAATTTTCCGGTAACTGAAATTGTACCGGTAGCTTCTGAAAAATCTGTTGGTAAAGAGGTAAGCTTTAAGGGTAAAACCTATAAGGTGGTGAGCATGGAAGATGGAATTGCAGCCAAACCGGCAGTAGCAATTTTTTCTGCAGGAGGAGGCACTTCATTGGAGTGGGCGCCCAAATTTGCGGCAGCAGGTATTCGCGTAATCGATAATTCCTCTGCCTGGAGAATGGATCCTTCCAAAAAACTGGTTGTTCCGGAGGTGAATGCAGCTGTATTAACCAAAGAAGATTATATCATTGCCAACCCCAACTGCTCTACCATACAGATGGTGGTAGCCCTGCAGCCGCTGCACGAGAAATACAAGATTAAAAGGGTTGTGGTGAGTACGTACCAGAGTGTTACAGGTACCGGAAAAAAAGCGGTAGACCAGCTTTTTAATGAGCGGAAAGGCGTGAGCGGAGAAATGGCCTATAAATACCAGATTGATCTGAATGTGATTCCTCAGATAGATGTATTCCTCGACAACGGTTATACCAAAGAGGAAATGAAGATGGTGAATGAAACCAATAAAATTATGCAGGATGATTCTATTCGCCTAACTGCCACTACCGTTCGTATTCCCGTTGTAGGTGGTCACAGTGAAAGCGTGAACATAGAGTTTGCCAATGATTTTGATGTAAACGAGGTAAAAGAAATCCTCGCCAATGCGCCTGGCATAATTGTACAGGACGATCTGGACAACCAGATATATCCTATGCCACTGTGGGCACATGAAAAAGATGAAGTATTTGTAGGACGTATCAGAAGAGATGAAACTCAGGCCAATACCTTGAATATGTGGATTGTAAGTGATAACTTACGGAAAGGTGCTGCAACCAATGCTGTGCAGATTGCCGAGTATTTACTGGCCAAAGGATTATTATAAATGAAACCACTTTCCAATAAGCAGTTACAGGATTGGGATGCATTCTTACAATCGGATGCATCCCAGCCGTCAACTGATTTGATGGAATCCATCTTACAAAGCCTGGGTATTCCATATACCCTGCTCACCCAAAATTTTGTAGCGGATTTGCTCAGGAGCCGTAAGCCCTTTTCGCACAAGGGCACTTACGGTCATGCTTTGCTGGTAGCGGGAAACTCCGGTAAAATGGGAGCAGCCCTGCTGGCTGCCAAAGCTGCCTTGCGTACAGGTGCCGGACTGTTAACGGTTGCCGTTCCCGCAAAAGAAGCGCCGGTTATACATATTGGCTTACCGGAGGCAATGGTGGTTTACCGCGATGCTGTTTTGCCAGACCTGAACCGGTTTGATGCAACGGGCATCGGACCGGGCATTGGAACCGAATTGCAAACACAGCAACAAATCGGGAAGTTGATTCGGCAAAGCAACCGGCCATTGGTGCTGGATGCAGATGCATTGAATATTGTTTCGATGAACAGGGATCTATTGCAGGAATTGCCCGAAGAAACCGTTCTGACGCCGCATCCAAAAGAATTTGATCGCATATTTGGTTCAAGTGAAACGGACTTTGAACGCTGGCAGAAAGCCATTTCAGCTTCACAGTTATACAACTGTGTGGTATTGGTAAAAGGTCATTTTACTTTGATTGCTTCGGCCGGGAAAGCATGGTTCAATACTACCGGTAATGCCGGCCTTGCCAAGGGCGGGAGTGGAGATGTATTAACCGGAATGATCACAGCCCTGCTTGCACAGGGGTACAGCGCAGAAGCAGCAACACAGCTGGGCGTATACCTCCATGGAACGGCTGCGGACATTGCATTGGAAAACCAATCGCAGGAAAGCATGTTGCCCACCGACCTGATCCAGGCCATTGGTAAAGCCTTTCAACAACTGCATGCGATTAATCAGTAGTTTAGCATATCGTGCCATGAAGAAGCATGCCTATGCCCAGAATTATTTTATTGCTGTTGATATGTTGTTTAGCTGCTTGCCAGCAACGCATTCTTTTGTATCATAACAGATCCTCCAACGCTCAGATCACAGGAGCGCAATTTTATGAAACAGCCATGACCATGCAATGGAAGCAGCGCGACTCATTTGCTGTTGCAGTTATTCTCGGGGGAAACAGGCCGGTTTTTTTGGATCGGCTGCAACCTGTTACTGTAAAAGTTTTAGACTCAACTACAGGCAACCATATAACGGCCACATATTATGTAACACCCGATTACCTGAGTGTGGGTACGAAGGATAACTGGGCCAGAATACCACTTACCCCTATTGCAGCACAAATCATAGCAGACAGCCTGAATTGCTTTTTGCCTACCCGTAAAATGGTGAATGATATTTACGCAGCCGCAGTCGTGAAACTTGCGCCGGTACCCATGTATATTTACCGGGATAGTACAGTTACCATGTGGCAACACCACCTGATCATAGAAGGACAACGAAATGGACGGAGCGGATTGATTGCGGGTATTAAAAAAGATGTAGTGATCAGTGATTTGCTAACGCGTTCATCCAAACCCAACCGGGTGGCGATATACGGATGGCATCAGTTGAATGGAAAAGCCATACAACCTTTGTACACCGGGCATGTGAATTGGTACGCCGATTACAGTCATGGCATCCGGCTTGTATACCGAAAGCTGAAAGTGGATGGTCGCTGGATGGATTATACCGAAGTGATGGCAGATCCGATGCTTAAACAACTGCTAACTGATGAAGCGGTGGGCGACGTTTTGCGTTATTAGTTAATTGATTATTTTCGGTTTTATAAATCTTTGTAATGAGGAGTCTTCTTACTTATTCCTGTTTGCTGTTTTTTTGTATTAGTTGTAATAATTCCGATGCCGTTCAAACTGAACAGGCACCTGAAAGTGCCGCACCTGCTGCAGAAGCAGTTTCTCCAACGCGTGCCAACCCCAAAGTTGAAGCGGTAGCCGCTTATTCAGAAAAAGTAGACGACGGGGTGAACTATGCCAATAACTGGAAGTTTGCCGTACAGATGTATGAAACGCCCAAGACCTTTAACTACCTGATTAAAATAGATTACAAGGAACTGCATTTAACGGATTCATTGGGTATCCCGAATTTTGGAATAGCGCCTAAAGTGGAGCTGCGTAAGGGTGCAGATCCCAGAACCTGCATTATTGGTTTTCTGGACAGAAAAGGGGAATTTAAAGAATACAAAAAAGTAGCAGTTAAAAATGAGCAGTTAAAAATAACCACCATTAACCGGTATTCAGTGGCTACTTACCGTGCAAGTGGAGAGTAGTGAGAAATGTTTACCGTTTGAAGGGTATTAATTAAATTATCAAAACTTGTATTTTTCGCAAGTTTTGATAATTTAAAATATATCTTTGCTATATGAATGATTATATAAATCGCAAAGAATATATAAACAAACTGCTCGCATATAAAGATAAGGATCTTATAAAAGTAGTAAGCGGGTTACGTAGGTCAGGTAAAAGCACACTACTAAAACTATATCGTGAACAATTGCTAAAACAAGGGGTTGGCAAACGACAGATTCAATTCTACAACTATGAGCTTCCGGAGAATTATTTAAACAAAACCTGGGATACAATATATTTTGAGATAAAAAAGAAACTCCAGCCGGATAAGCCAAATTATGTTTTTTTGGATGAGGTGCAAAACATTCCACTTTTTGAAAAGTTGGTGGATGGCCTTTTTGCTACTGAAAATACTGATGTGTATATAACAGGCTCTAATGCTTTTTTATTGAGTAGTGAATTGGCAACCTTACTAAGCGGCCGTTACATTGAAATTTCAATTTTGCCTTTCTCATTTAAAGAATATTTAGCTGCACGTAGCATCGACACAACGAACAGGTATCTTAATTACGAATCACTTTTTTTTGATTATATAAATGAAACATCCCTACCAAAGGGTGTGGAATTAAGGAAAGAGGGCTTCGATAAAATACATGAATATCTAGACGCCATTTATACTACCATTATTGAAAAAGATATTACGCAACGTCATCAAATAAACCAGAAACGGACTTTTGGTAACGTTGTAAAGTTTGTAGCTTCCAATATAGGGAATGCACTTTCACCAAGCAATATTTCTAATGCTTTAAAGCAAGACGGGCAAAGCATTCACCATGCTACTGTAGAAAAATATTTGGAATATTTGGTAGCAAGTTTTGTATTCTATAAAGTGAATCGATTTGACCTGAAGGGTAAAAAACAACTGGCAACACAGGAAAAATATTATTTAGTAGACGCCGGCTTACTGAATATTTTAACCGGGAAAGAACGTACAACAGACAGGGGGCACATTTTGGAAAACGTTATTTATCTTGAGCTATTGCGAAGAGGTAATAAAATATGGACAGGCACAACACGCAACAACGAAGTGGATTTTGTATGCAAAACTCCGGCAGGTGACATAGAGTACTACCAGGTGGCTTGGCAAATAACAAATGAAAATACGGAAGAACGTGAGTTCGGAGCGTTGAAAAAAATTAAGGACAACTACCCAAAATATTTACTAACAACAGACGCATTTACTCAAAGCCGCAGTGGAGTACGACACTTGAATGTGTTTAATTGGTTACTTGAAACAAAAGAATAGCTCAGAATAACCACCATTAACCGGTATTCAGTGGCTACTTACCGTGCAAGTGGAGAGTAGGGGCTGAAACTATTACCTTTTAAATTTATTGTAAGTAGGTTCGGATGGCTCGTATTTTGTACCCCATAAGCTGGACGTGAGCATGAGGTCGGCTGATTGTCTGTTGCAGGCCACGGGAATATTGTGGAGGCGGCATTGCCTTAACAGCATCTGGATATCTGCCTCGTGCGGGTTGGCCGTTAAATCGTCTATCAGAAAAACACAGAGATCAATTTTTCCTTCTACCACCATGGCTGCAATCTGTGCATCCCCACCCATGGGTCCCGAAAGCATTTTGGTTACATTCGGCACATACCCGTTTCCAACATAATCTTTCAAAGCTTTTTCAATTAAACCCCCGGTAGTTCCCGTACAAATGAGCTGGTTGTTCAGCAAGGTTTTTGCATTGAAAATGACCCATTCAATCATATCCGATTTTCGGGCATCGTGTGCAATCAGGGCAATGGTTTTGTTTTTGATCATGATAGTAAAGTTAACAGGTTTTTTCTAATTAGGAGAGGCAGCTTTATGTTGACGTCAATATCCCGGGTCCGACATCCCTGCCAGGTAGAGTGCAGGCGAAATGCAAGTTTTAAATCCAATTCCATTTCATCTTTTATAATTTAAACATACTTTTGTTGAAATTTTGAAGAGAGGATTAATATATTACCAATTAACTGCGTTTATTTTTCTTGCAGCTTTTCTTGCTCAAACATTCAGCAGGACATTTGTTGTTGCAGACTATTATACCAACACAAGTAAATACATCAGAAATTGTGAGAATAAGGCAAGGCCTCAACTAAAATGTCATGGAAGGTGCCAAATGATGAAGAAGCTGCAACAAGAGGAAAAGAAAGATCAGGAAAATCCTGAAAGAAAAGTGGAAAATAAAAATGAAGTACTGCCTTCTTCAAGGTTATTTTTTTTCTCAATTACATTGCCAATAAAATATCTCTTGGCTAAAACAAAATATCCATCCATGGCAAACGGCAAATCTATTGACCGTTCTTTTGATATCTTTCACCCACCCCAGACCAAACAGAGCATACAGGTAACAATAGTTTCTTAATCCAATTTATTTGGAGCGGAACAGCATTTTAAAAATGATGCTGAATGGCAGGCTGCTGTAAAACAAGCACGACGGCCTTCAGTGTTATTATCTTTCACGATTAAAACAAATGGTATGAATGCAAAAAATGCAATTTCAGTTGCTATCATAACCCTCTTAAGTGTAGCTCAGGGTCTTGCACAAAAGCTAAACAGTGATTCGCTTACGAAGCCCAATAGCGAAATAATGACCATTGTGATGACACAGCCCAAGGTGCCAATAAAAACAATTGGCATTTTGGTGTATGACGGGTACAACACATTGGACGCGATGGGGCCATATCATACATTGGCAGAGATCAGAGGCGCCAAGACTTTTTTTGTAGCTAAACAAAAGGGAATGGTAAAAAACCAACGGGGGATGGAAATGAAAGTTGATAAATCGTTTGATGATGTAAAACAACTTGATATACTGGTTATTCCGGGCGGTGCTGTAGAAACATTTATGCAAACACAGGACACCGTTACACTTAACTGGATTAAGGATATAGATAAAACAACACATTATACTACCAGCGTTTGTACTGGCTCATGGATATTGGGTGCAACTGGTCTGCTCAAAGGCAAGAACGCCACCAGCAATTGGTACAGGGCAGCAGAAATGATGGCTATGTACGGTGCAAACTTTAAAAAAGAACGATGGGTAAAAGATGGCAAATACTGGACTTCGGCAGGTGTAACTGCCGGTATGGATATGTCCTTAGCCATAATAGATGACATGATGGGGAGAAAATATACAGAAGGTGTAATGCTTGATTTAGAGTATGATCCTAAGCCCCCTTACCAGGCCGGTATTCCTGAAAAATCTGATCCAATCGTAGCTGACATGATGAAGAAAATGTACGATATGGTAATGCTGCCATTAATTGAGAAGGAGAAAAAAAACAGACAAAGCAAGAAGAAAAACCTGGTTTTTGCTCAATGATGGGAAACTGAGCGGAATAGTAAAATTTAAAAAAACACAAAATGGAAAAAGTAAAATACATACTGGCAAGCCTGGTTTTTGCAGCATTGCTTATGAGTTTTATTCCTTCATCTGATAAAAAAGAGATAGGAACATTAACACTTCAATTCAATCATCTTTTCAATAATGAGCCATTGGTATTTGGAAAAGAATATAAAAACGCACATGGCGAAAAGCTCACTGTAAAAACACTAAACTATTTTGTAAGTAATATCAAAATTACTTACAAAGACGGCAGAGAGTACGTAGTGCCGCAAGACAGTAGTTATTTTCTTATCAGGCAAAGTGATGCTGCTTCAAAAAAAATACAATTAAATAATTTGCCAAAAGGGAAATGTAAATCTGTCAGTTTTATGATAGGTGTTGACAGCGCACGTAACACAATGGACGTCAGTAAAAGAACAGGTACACTTGACGTTGCAGGTATAGCAAAAGGTATGTACTGGGCATGGAATTCCGGTTACATCTTTTTAAAGTTTGAAGGGAAATCATCTGTAATCCCTGATTCTTTGTCTAATAATTTCTATTATCATATTGGCGGATTTGGTGGTTTTAAATCTTCAACCATCAATAATATCAGAACCAAAACATTTGACTTCCCAAAGCCTGTTTCGGTAAGAAAGAACTCGCCGGTTGTTACTATCAATGTAGATATGGCAAAATTATTTCAGCATAAAACAGATATCTTATTGTTTAAAAACTCAAATGTAATGTGGGGTGAATTATCAGTTAAAATATCTGAGAATTATGTTGCCGGATTTGATTTAGGCAATATTGATTATTAATTCAATAAAATAGAAATGATGAAGAACAGAATATTAGTTTTTGTTTTTATCCTATTGGCGATAATAACGGCATCATCCTTTATAGGGATGCACGACCAGAAACTACTGCAAATTCAAATGCCTACTAACTTTCCACCACCGGTTTATGATTTGTCCATAAACCCGGTAACAGAGGAAGGATTTGGACTGGGCAGAAAGCTGTTCTATGAACCAATGCTTTCACGAGACGGTAATGTTTCATGCGGCTCTTGCCATCAGCAGTCAGCCGCTTTTATCCAGGCCGGTCATGATTTTAGCCACGGGGTTGATAATCAGCATGGCCGCAGAAATGCACTTCCCATTTTCAATGCTCTTTTTTACAAAACTTTTTTTTGGGATGGAGGGGTGCATAACCTTGATTTGGTTCCGGTTAATCCCATTGAGAACCGCATTGAAATGGATGAGAAGATGGACAATGTGCTTAGTAAACTCAACAATTCTTCAAGCTACCGGAATTTGTTTAAACAGGCATTTAAGGTAGATTCAATTACTTCTAAAGAGTTCCTGCAGGCTTTTTCGCAATTCATGGGTGCAATGATTTCGGCTAACAGCAGGTATGATAAGTATGTAAGAAAAGAAGGCGAAACACTCACTGCGGAGGAATTGAGCGGTTTGAGGATTTTTGAGGAAAAATGCCGTAGCTGTCATGCTACTGATTTGTTCACCGATGGCAGCTACCGAAATAACGGTATTACAAACGATTTCCGCTTTGATAAGGGTAGACAGGAAGTTACTTTAAATGAAGGCGACAAGGGAAAGTTTAAGGTCCCTACGCTGCGAAATATTGAATACACAGCACCTTACATGCACAATGGCAGCTTAGAAACCCTGGAAGATGTATTACATCACTACACCAATGGAATTAAACCAAGCGATACAGTAGATAGTGTCTTTCGGAAAAAAGACGGTTCATTGGGAATTGATTTAACTGCCAACGAAAAGAAAAATCTCATTGCCTTTTTAAAAACACTTTCGGACAAAGAATTTATCAATAACAGCATTTTTTCTGAGACAATTGACAGGTAATTTC
>JAQTZD010000076.1:0-1817 GCA_028687975.1 Sediminibacterium sp. | reverse complement strand
ATGGACAATTTACTTTCTTTGTTATACTTTGACTTGTACTCAATGGGTGACAAACCAGTAACACGACTAAAGACTTCTCTAAATGCTTTTGTATCATTATAGCCGACATCATACATAACCTCATTGACAGTTTTACGGGAATTTTCAAAAAGCTTTTTAGCAACTTCTATTCTAATCCTCTGTAAGTAATCAAGTGGAGACATGCCAGTTGCTTTTACAAATCTTCTATCAAAATTTCTTCTGCCAACATTGTATTTATCAGACAAAACTTCAATGGAAATTTTGGTTTGATAGTTATCCTCAAAATATTGTTGTGATTTTAACACCACATCATCGTTGTGTTTCTTATGTCCATTAAAAATTGAAAATTCAGTTTGTAAATTTCTATCAAGGTCTATTTGAAATATTTTTGCACAATATACAGCCGTTTCCCTATCAAATTTTTTTTCAATAAGATAAATTATTAAATGTAAAAATGAGTATGCACCGCCATTCGTATAAATTCCACTTTCATCGGTTATGAGTTTATCTGTTTGTAAATCTACATTAGGAAACAGCGTTTTAAATTGCTCTGAAACTGACCAATGTGTTGAGCAAGTCCTCTTTTCCAACAAACCTGTAGAAGCTAACAAAAATATACCTGTGCACATACTTGCAACTTCTGCCCCCATTTTATATTGCTCTTCAACCCATTTAATAAATAATTTATTATTCTTAGTTGCTGCATCGTAACTGCGAATTAAGGATGCAGGTATAATAATTAAATCAGTTTTGGCAACGCTATTTATTGATGTATGTGCTTTTAATGAGAATAAATTATTAGTGTTATTAAAATTTTTATTTGAGCTAACCAGTTCAATTTTACACTTTGCTTTTTTTTCCTTGACTGCAAAAAAAGAATTTGCTTCTGTAAGAATTTCATATGCTCCAGCCATACAAGCAACTGTGCTTAAATTACTTTGTTCTTCTATTGCTAAAATTGAAATGTGCATATTTTTTTGACGCAAAGATACAATCAAATCGTGTCCAAATCAACCCCTTATATTGTCTATTTCACATATCACTAATAGCCCTATTGGACACTATTTTTGCAGAATAAATTCAAATAATAATAAAATGGCAAAAGATTATTCAACAGTAATGCAGGTGTCTAAAACATCAAATGATGTTTACACAGCAATTAACAACGTTTCACTTTGGTGGACAGAAAATTTTGAAGGTAATTCAAAAAAGCTAAATGATGAGTTCACTGTAACTTTTGGGGAAACATTCATTAAGCTAAAAGTTATTGAACTTGTAAACAACTACAAAGTAGTATGGGAAGTAACTGACTGTTTCAAACATTTTTTGAAAAACAAAAAAGAATGGGTTGGGACAAAAATTTGTTTTGATATTGTAAACGAAGAAAACAAAACTGCAAAGCTGACATTTACACATTTTGGACTTTCAAGCCCATTAGAATGTTATGATGTTTGTTGCGATGCTTGGAATGGCTATTTGCAGGGAAGTCTTAAAAATCTTATTGAGACAGGCAAGGGCACACCAGACAAAAAAGTGTAAGGCAATTGCCGAAAATAACAACGAACGGCTAACAAGGGATTGGCAAAAGCAGGGCTGACGGAAGTATATGAACATTTATACTTCTATCAGCTTTTGTGCTATATTTGAGCTGACGTTTTTCAAAGCCCGCCCTTCGCCAAGCCCTGAAGCGTGTGTGACTTGAATTGCACACTAGGAGTCTAGTGTGTGAGTGCTATAAAACAGATGGAAGAGTTTCTTTGTAGTTAAAGAAACAAGGCCTTCCGAGGACGACTTTC
>JAQTZD010000151.1 GCA_028687975.1 Sediminibacterium sp. | reverse complement strand
CCGGGAATTGAAGCAGAGTACCAGTACAAGAAGGAACTCATGCCGGGCATCCGTTTAGAAGAAGTGAATGCGCTGGCCAACGAGCTGAAACAAAATGAGCAGGTTTTTGTAAGCATACAGGGACCGGAAAAAGCTGAAATCAAGCTTCCGGGTAAAACGGCTTTACTCGCAGCTGTAGAAAACAGCAGGAAGATTCCGGTAAAACCATATGAAGAAAAAAGCATTGCCGCCAGCTTGCTGAAAACCATTCCTGCAGCAGGTACCCTCGTTAGTGAAAAAAAGAATGAACTGCTGGGCATTACAGAACTGCAATACAGCAATGGAACAAAAGTTGTTGTAAAACCCACCAATTACAAGCAGGATGAAATCATCCTGACCGGTTTCCGCAAAGGCGGTACCAGTGTATATGGAGCTGCAGATAAATACAGTGCCAATTATGCAACACAGGCCATCCAGCAAATGGGCATCGGCGAATTCAGTCCGGTGGATCTGCGAAAATTCATGGCAGGTAAAAATGCCAATGCGGCCGTTTCTTTGAATGCCATCACTGCAAGGGTGAATGGCAACAGTACCGTGAAAGATGCAGAAAGCATGTTCCAGCTGATGTACCTCAACTTCACACAGATCCGGAAAGACGAAGCCCTGTTCAACGGCTGGAAAGACAAACAAAAAAGCCAGGTACAGTTCATGATGGCCGATCCAACAACCGCTTTCATAGATTCAGTTTACAAAGTCTTGTATGCCGGCAACCCGCTTGCACCTTCTGCAGTGCCCAATGCAGCAGACTTCGACAAGATTAACCTGAATAAATCCATGGAAATTTTCAAAGAACTCACCGGTGATGCCAGCGACTTTACATTTGTTTTGGTAGGGAATATAAACCTGGAAACCATGAAACCTTTACTGGCCACTTATATCGGCAGCCTTCCTTCCAAAGGAAAGCCCGGCGCTATTTTCGACAACGGGGTCCGTATTGCACAAGGGGTAAAAGAGCTCAGCTTCTATAAAGGCAAAGAAGCCAAGAGTTTCATCTTCAACGTATACTCCGGAGAAATTCCTTACACAGAAGACCTTGCATTGCAAACAGAAATGCTCACCGAAGTACTGAACATCAAAATCATTGAAGAGCTGAGAGAAAAGATCGGAGGCATCTATGGCGGTGGTATCGGCGGTTCGGTGAATAAATATCCATTTGAAGGATATACACTGGCCTTACAGCTCCCCTGCGGTCCGGAGAACGTAGACAAGCTGAAAAAAGCAGCGGCAGAAGAGATTGAAAAAATCAAAACAAACGGTCCGGAACAAAAAGACCTGGATAAAGTGAAGAAGGCGCTGCTGGAAAAACACACTGTTAACATGAAAGACAACCGTTACTGGGGCAGTGTATTACAGGGTGTTTACCTGATGAACAGCGATCCGCAACGGGTATTCGACTTCGAAAAAATAGTGAATGGCGTAACTATCGAAGACATCAAAAAAACAGCCAATCGTTTATTCAACGGAAAGAATGTACTGAACAGTGTACTCTTCCCCGAGAAACAATAAACTGTAAAAAGTGATCATTCAGGGCCCCGGTAATCCGGGGCTTTTTCATTTGTATATTTACGCAGCCCATGCAACCATCCATCGTCATCAGGAACCTTTTTGCAAGTCCGCGCATGCGGCTCCTGCTGGCGCATTTGCAGTTCAGGTTTCAGCAAATCAGGAACAGTGCATCCAACCGGAAATTCCGGAGGGAACATCCCGGACTATCCATCCCCTCCGACCGGGATTTATTTGAAACCTTTCAGGTGAACTATGAAAAATATTTTTCAGACGGAGCACTGGCGGCAACAGAAATCATGGAATGGTATGCACCCTACCGCAATGCCGGCAAACCCATCATACTAGACTGGGGATGTGGTACAGGCAGGGTGATCCGGCATATCCCCCAAATAGTTCCGGAGGCAGTTTGCCATGGCTGCGACAGCAACAAGAGCAGGATCAACTGGGCCCGCCAACAAATCAACCAGGTACAATTCAGTACAACCGAAGGTTGGCCACTACCCTATAACAACAATCAGTTCAACCTGATCTTTGGCATATCCGTACTCACCCATACAGCCGCTGCAGAACAAATGGAATACATCCGTGAACTGCACCGGATACTGCAACCCGGCGGAATATTGATCCTGTCTACCCATGGCAGCAATTATACCAGCCGGTTATCGGGCCGGGAGTTGGAAACTTATCTCCGGGGAGCATATACCAGGTCCTACCACGAAAAAGGACACCGGTTGATTTGTACCTACAACCATGCAGCACATTTTCGGCAGGCATTGGCAACTTATTTTATGATACAGGAGTTCTATGATGGAAAAAGCCACCCAAACAAGTTGGGTGGCCAGGATCTTTGGATCGTGCAAAAAGCTATTGCTGATTACTGACTATTTTCCTTTTGCCAGTTGCTGTACTGCGGCTAACCCTGCTACAAACAGGCTTCTACCGTGTGTACCCAGCACAATTTCATTGTCGCGCGGCTGGATGGCAATATCATGAACCGGAATACTGTAAGGAAGGCCTTTGCTCCATTTTACACTGGAGTTACCGCCATCGATGCTCACATACAAACCGCCATCGGTTCCTAGATAAATGATGTTCTCATTGTTTGGATCTTCCTTCACCACATTCACCGGTTCAGCAGGAAGGTCTTTGGCAATCTGTTTCCAGGTAGCGCCATAGTCTTCACTAACATAAACATAGGAATTGAAATGATCGTTGCGGTATCCGTTCAAACTGGCATATACCCTTCCTTCTTTGAAAGCGCTGGCCGTAACACGGCTCACATACAATCCTTTTGGCATTTGCTTACTGTTGATCAGGGTCCAGCTGTAACCACCGTCTTTGGTAACCTGAATATTGCCATCGTCAGATCCGGCATAGATCAGTCCAAAACGCAACGGGCTTTCACTGAGGGTAGCAATCGTACCAAAAGGCACATCGCCCTGCGCGGGGTTGGTGGTTAAATCTGCACTCAGGGCAACCAGGCTATCTCCCTTGGTGAAAGAGCGGTGAAATTTATTGCTGCCATAATACAAAACATCCTGGTTGTGGCGGCTCAGTAAAATAGGCGTTTGCCAGTTGAAGCGATAAGCCGGTTCACCCAGGTCTCTTGCGGGGCGAATGAATTTGCGTTCTCGAGAAGCCAGGTTCTGCCGCATATA
>JAQTZD010000150.1 GCA_028687975.1 Sediminibacterium sp. | reverse complement strand
ATCACCGGCTCCTCCGGAACGGCGTTGCCCAGTTCTTTTGCATGATCGGCATAATTTCGGCCAACGCAAAAAATTTTCATAGTACGACACATTTAAAATAGTAACCAGATAATCCCTGTTGGAGCCCATGACTCCGGGTACGGAACGGATTACATGAATTATATTTCCATGCTTATAACTACGAAAGGGCTGTTTTTATTATGTGAAGCTTAAATTATTTACCGTATTCATGGTTTTTTCCAGCCCGATGGCGGCAAACTGCTCTATGATCTCGGTGCAAGCGGCTATTTTCCGGTCGATCACCGGCTTTTCTTCGGGCAACCATTTGCCCAGTACAAAGTTTACCTGTCCGCCCTTGGGGAAATTGTTTCCGATGCCAAACCGCAGTTTGGGATAGGCATCCGTTCCCAGCATGAGTTGGATATCTTTCAGGCCATTGTGTCCTGCATCGCTTCCTGTTCCGCGCAGGCGAATCTTGCTCAGTGGCAGGGCCAGATCGTCTACAATGGTCAGGGTGGCCGATACATCGAGCTTTTCCTTGTCCAGCCAATACTTAAATGCCTTGCCGCTCAGGTTCATGTAGGTGGTGGGCTTGATGCACACAAAGGTTTTGCCCTTCCATTTTACCTCGGCCACATCGGCCAGCCGGTCTGTTTTAAAAAAACCGTTGTGTTTGCGTACAAATGCATCCAATACGTCGAAGCCTATATTATGACGGGTATGGCGGTATTCGTCTCCGATGTTTCCCAGGCCTATGATCAGGAATTTATGCATGCCAGCAAAAGTAGCTTCTTGTGATATACCGGCAAAGTATCTCATAAAATCAGCCTGTTTCTGTACCTTCACAGTTCATAGCATTGTGCATGACCAATTCCGCTGAAAGTTCCGCCTTTGGCTTCTTTAAAAAGCTGCTCCGGCTTGGGGTTACCCCTGACCTGGATTATCTGGAGCGCAAGAAAATCGAGGTCATTAACCTGGTTATGCTTGTTAACAGCCCGGTGATTGCTCTCTTTCTTGTGCTGAACTTTAACAATGGCGCTTATTTGCTGGCATCACTCAACCTGTTGTCTGTATTGGGCAATATCATGATTCTGGTACTGCATCATTACGGCAAAAAACGGGAAGTAAGGCTGATCATTTCTTTCAGCTTTTTGCTGATTTTTAGCATTGAATCCATTTTCTTCCGCAATGGCACCGAGTATTTTCTGTTTACCAACCTGATCATCACCCTGATTTTGTACAACAACAGAAAATTCATTTACTGGATGACTTTTCTGAACTGCACTTTTTTTTTAGGCATTAAACTAGTACACAGCACTTCCTTCTATTATGCCACTGTACCCCATAGCCGGGTCATTGGCAATACTGCCCTGAGTATTGCCATGTCTGCCATTTGTATGCTCTATTTTAAATACCAGCAAAGCGCATTACTGCTTCAGATCCGCGAAAAAAATTCGGAACTGGAAGCCATGAATAAGAACAAGGAAAAACTGTTCTCAATTGTTGCCCACGACCTGCGTTCGCCGGTGGCACAGTTAAAAAGCGCGCTGGACCTGCTGAACAGAGATTTTATTACGCCAGATGAGTTCAGGGAAATGACCAGCAAACTCACTAAGCAGATAAACGATATGCAGCTCAACCTCAACGACCTGCTGCTGTGGAGCCGGAGCCAGATGGCCGGCATTGTACCCTCACCCGAAAAAGTTCCGGTTCGTGCCGTGGTAGAAGAAGTGATTGCGCTCAAGACCCCGCTGGCCAATGCAAAAAATATCCGGTTCAATAACCTGACTGATGATATTTATGTGTGGATGGATCCCGATCACCTGAAACTGGCGCTGCGCAATATTTTTTCGAATGCCATTAAGTTCAGTTACGAAAACGGCCTCATCGAAATCACCACTTCTACCAGTGCTGCCGAAGCGGTCATTGCCATCAAGGATTTTGGGGTAGGGATGAATCAGGAGCAGGTAGAGCGACTGTTTTCCGACTCCTTTTATTCCACCAAGGGTACGGCCCAGGAAAAAGGCACCGGCCTTGGGCTGATGCTTTGCAGGGAGTTTCTACAAAAATCCAATGCCAGCTTAAGCGTTAGCAGCAGCAAAAATGCCGGCAGCACATTCTTCATCCATATACAGGCATAAAAAAAGGCCCGGTAAAACCGGACCTTTTGAAAGATATCAGGAGAATTACTTCTTCTTTTCTTCTTTGGCTTCTTCCTGCTTCAGCTGGCGGGTCATTACCACAGATGCAATAGGAATACGTGGAGAGTTCAGGATTTCAATGTTAGGCGCTTTCACGTCTTCTACACGGATGTTTCCATTCAGTTCCAGATCGGTGATGTCTACTTCAATGGTAGAAGTCAGGTCTTTTGGCAGCGCCTTAATCTTCAACGCTTTGATTTTAGTAACCAGTTTACCACCATTCTTTACACCAATAGATGTTCCTGTAAATTTAATGGGCAGGGTAGCGATTACTTTCTTGTCGCCAACCAGTTCCAGTAAGTCTACGTGAATCAGTTGATCGCTTACTTTGTCGAACTGCAGGTCTTTCAAAATACATTTGTATTTTTTTCCACCTACGTTTACTTCTGCCAACTGAAATTCACCAGTGTACACTAAAGGCTTGAAAGCCTTCGCAGGAGCGTAAAAATTTACCTCCTCAGCACCCCCGTAAATTACACCCGGCACATTTTCCTGAGAGCGAATCTGGCGGGCGGCTTTTTTGCCATGTTCGGTCCTCAGAACACCTTCGATTGTAATTGTTTTCATTTTTATAAATTTTGGACCGCGAAGGTAAGGGAAAGAAGGGAGTTTTAAGGCATTGGGGGGCTTTTTTGCCTCAATTGCATAAAAAAAGGCAATCAACTCATTGAAAATGAGGCAATTGCCTTGATTTTTAGCGATATTATTTACTTCTCTCTTCCCCGCAGCTGCGAATGGATAAAGAGGCTGGTAATGCTCTTGTTTTCGTATGCGTTCCGGATGGCGATCGCAAACAGATCGGCAACGGAAATCGCTTTGATTTTTTTGGATTCTTTTTTCAGCGGAATGGTATCGCAAACAATCAGTTCTTCCAGCACACTGTTTTCGATGTTCTCATATGCATTGCCACTCAATACAGGGTGCGTGATCAGGGCCCTTACGCTGTTGGCGCCTTTTTCCTTCAGCAATCCTGCCGCTTTGGCCAGGGTGCCACCGGTATCGCAAATATC
>JAQTZD010000075.1 GCA_028687975.1 Sediminibacterium sp. | reverse complement strand
ATGCGGAAAGCAAGGAAGTGTACGACTTTCTGGCTTCTGTATCCAATAAATATGGCATTGGGTTCTGGAAACCCGGCGCCGGAATCATTCACCAGGTTGTACTGGAGAACTACGCATTCCCCGGTGGAATGATGATTGGTACTGATTCTCACACAGTGAACGCCGGTGGACTGGGAATGATTGCGATTGGTGTAGGTGGAGCAGATGCCTGCGACGTGATGGCAGGTCTTCCATGGGAACTGAAATGGCCCAAACTGATTGGCGTGAAACTGACAGGAAAGCTCAGCGGCTGGACTGCTCCCAAAGATGTGATCTTAAAAGTGGCCGGTATCCTTACCGTAAAAGGTGGAACTGGTGCCATTGTTGAATATTTTGGTGAAGGTGCAACCAGCATGAGCTGTACCGGTAAAGGTACCATCTGTAATATGGGGGCTGAAATTGGTGCAACCACTTCTACATTCGGTTACGACGAAAGCATGAGCCGCTACCTGAAAGCAACCGGCAGGGAAGAAGTAGCCAACCTGGCCGATGGTGTTAAAAGCTATCTGAATGCAGATTCTGAAGTATATGCTGCTCCTGAGAAATACTTTGACCAGGTAATTGAAATCAACTTATCCGAACTGGAACCACACCTGAACGGACCATTTACACCAGATCTGGCTACCCCTATTTCCAAAATGAAGGAAGTGGCAGCAGCCAACGGTTGGCCTACCAAAGTGGAAGTAGGTTTGATCGGCAGCTGTACCAACTCTTCTTACGAAGACATCAGCCGTGCAGTGAGCCTGGCCAGACAAGTAGATGAAAAAGGATTAAAAACCAAAGCTCAGTTCACCATTACACCCGGTAGTGAGCAGGTTCGTTATACCATTGAAAGAGACGGATTCCTGGAAGTATTCGATAAAATCGGTGCAACCGTATTTGCCAATGCCTGCGGACCTTGTATTGGTATGTGGGAGCGGGTAGGAGCTGAAAAACAGGAACGCAATACCATTGTACACAGTTTCAACAGAAACTTTGCCAAGCGTGCAGACGGCAACCCCAATACCATGGCATTTGTTGCAAGTCCGGAACTGGTAACCGCCCTTGCCATTGCCGGAGATCTTACGTTTAATCCGCTTACCGATACGCTGACCAATGAAAAAGGTGAACAGGTAAAGCTGGATGAACCTACCGGTATGGAATTGCCTGCACGTGGCTTTGCAGTAGAAGATGCCGGATACCAGGCACCAGCTGCAGATGGTTCAGGCGTTACTGTGAAAGTAGAACCTACCAGCAAGCGTTTGCAATTGCTGGACCCTTTTGCTGCATGGGAAGGCACCGATCTGAAAGGCCTGAAACTGCTGGTTAAAGCAAAAGGTAAGTGTACCACCGACCATATTTCCATGGCTGGCCCCTGGTTGAAATTCCGTGGTCACCTAGATAATATTTCGAACAACATGCTCATTGGCGCTGTGAACTTCTTCAACGAAAAAACAGACAATGTAAAGAACCAGCTTACCGGAGAATATGGTCCGGTTCCTGCAACACAGCGTGCATATAAAGCTGCAGGCATTGGTTCCATTGTTGTTGGCGACGAAAACTATGGTGAAGGCAGTTCCCGTGAACATGCCGCTATGGAGCCAAGGCATTTGGGCGTTCGTGCCATCCTGGTAAAATCTTTTGCAAGGATTCATGAAACCAACCTGAAAAAGCAGGGTATGCTGGCATTAACCTTTGCCGATAAGAGCGACTACGATAAAATTCAGGAAGATGATACCATCAACATCGAAGGCCTCACTTCCTTTGCTCCCGGAAAACCATTAACCATTGTGCTGCAACACAAGGATGGCAGTTCAGATAACATTTCTGTAAACCATACTTATAATGAGCAACAGATTGAATGGTTCAAAGCCGGTGGTGCACTGAATATCATTCGCAAACAGGCTGCTGGTAAATAGTAGTTTTGTAGTACAAATTGCATACAAGTCATTCCGGAGCTACCACTTTGGAATGACTTTTTTTATCAACCACAGGATTTGAACAAAGGACTTATTTTTTTATACCTGATTATATTTGGTTGCTACCAGGTTTGGACCCGGCAGCCGGATTATTTTGATGGTGAAATGTATCCTGCCACCATACAAATGGTGAAGGACTCCGTTGCCCATAATACAAGTCCAATGGCTATTTACAACATTGGAAACAAACAGTATTCAGTAAAAGCCGCCTATCTTTTTCAGCAATACGATCCCGGTGAAAAACTGTTGGTAATTGCAACGCACGAGCACCCGGAAAGAGGCGCAGTGTACCGTTTCTGGGGGTATTGGATTACCTGGGAAGAATTACTGGCATCGGTTGTAATTGCCGTATTGTTGTTTCAGGTTGCGGTATCCATTACCCGGAATCCCACACCCGAAGCTGTGCTGGAACAAATGGACTACCAGCCCGAAAAGAAAACAAAATATATTCCATAATTTCAACGGATGAAACAATTGCTCCGACTCGCTTTTCCGGCTATTATTTTTTTTGCAGCCTGCAGCCACAATCCGTATAAATCTACCAATCAATCTCATAAAGCACAGGTAAAAGAACTGGCAGCTACCATTCGTAAACTACCGGAATGGAGCATCATTTCCGACTCGGTGAAAACTGCTCCGTATTGGGTCGGTACTACCAATTTCAATTTACGCAAGCCCAGTTATGTAATCATTCACCATACTGCCCAGCATTCTGCTGCACAAACCCTGAAAACCTTTACACTGCCCAGAACTCAGGTGAGCTCTCATTATGTAATCGGAAAGGATGGGGTGGTATACCAGATGCTGAACGATTATCTGCGTTCCTGGCATGCCGGCAACAGCAGATGGGGCAACCAGCTCGATATGAATTCTGCTTCCATCGGAATTGAACTGGACAACACTGGCTTTCAACATTTCGACAGCCTTCAAATCAATAGTTTACTGGTTGTACTCAGCAGATTGAAAAAAAATTACGCCATCCCAACTGCCAACTTTATTGGTCATGGCGATATTGCCCCTACCAGAAAGAATGATCCCAACTGGCGTTTTCCCTGGAAACTCCTGGCAGAGAAAGGTTTTGGCTTATGGTACAACGATGTAAGGGATACCGTTCCTGCAGGGTTTAACCATATTGCAGGGTTGCGGATTATTGGCTTTGATGTACGGGATACCACCGCGGCAATTGTAGCCTTTAAACGACATTTTTTACAGGATACCACCAAAGGAATGACTCCTGCGGCCAAAGAAGTGCTCTTTAACCTGCACAAGAAATACTACTAGCACAATTACAGATTTGCAAATCATTAACGTTGGCAAGCAGCAACTAATTTGGTTGTTTGCAATCAGTCTTCTAATTTAGTAGGGATTATTTGTTTGAACTAAAACGATCCTTTATATGCGCAAAAAAACTTTCAGGATCTTCCTGTTGTTGGTGCTGTTGCAAAGCAGCATGTCAACAACCTATGCGCAATCAACTGATCTCAACACAGGTATTTCCGACCATACAGCAGATTCCGTAGATGCCATTCCATTCCTGCTTTCTTACAACACCTATCAACAGAGTAACCAGCGATTCCTTTCTGTTTCATCTGCTGAAAAGGAGCTGAGCATTGCAAGAGAACAAAAAAGCCTGGAAGCAGAAGTGCAGGCATTGAATAAAATCAGCGATGCTTATATCGCCGCAGGGCAATCAAAAAATGCACTCAGACAATTACGCAGGCTGCTTAAATTGAAGAACCTTACCGAAGATGAGCACGCCGTTTCGCATTTGTATTATAATCTGGCGGTTGTGATGGCCAGAATGAAAAATTATCCGGCAGCACTTTCCTGTTTTTACAAAGCAGGTAATACCCGGGCGCATCATCTGTTTAAAATGAGGCGAAAACGATACCTGTATCTAGACAGTACCTACTATTCGTTTCAGGACAATGCGGAAGAACCCGCAACAACGGATCATCCCGTATTGAACGATTCTTTACTGGATGCATCCCTGCAATACCTTGAACAGGCTGCTGACACGGTAACAACAGACCAGCCTGCGGAGCAGTTGCAGCCAACATCGCTGATAGACGCATTTATGGATGATAAGCGGGCATCCTCCTATGCCATTGCCATTCATGTAAAGCAACCGGTTGCCGGAAAGAAAAAAATATTTACCGGTTTGGGGAATGTAGGACACATGTTCATCACATTAACCAAATTCAACAAAGACAGAAGTTTTGTAAGCAGCACATTTGGTTTTTATCCGGAAAAGGGCTTGATGATTCCGGTTAATCCAATCTTCCCTGAATCGCCCTCCGTAATCAAAAATGACCGCTTTCGAAGCTGGGACGAAATGGTAGGTCGCTTTGTTTCACAAAAAGATTTTTCCCGCATCCTTGAGTTTATTGATAAAAATTCAAATACGTTGTACCATCTCAATCGATTCAACTGTTCCGATTTTGCACTGGCCATAGCAGAACTTGCCCATATCCGGATCGGAGAAACCAGCGGCAAATGGCCACTCGGTAAAGGGAACAACCCCGCTACAACCGGGCAAAGCATCCTGGCAGGTAAATTCAGTAATCTGGAAACGGATTCTCCATCCGGTTTGTTTGCCTGCACCAACAATCTGTTTGCTGTGTATAAATAAGATCGTTTTTACATGTATTAAATGCTTCAGAAAAAAAGCCGGATTTTTTTCCCCGAACTGAACAACCTAACGATCGTTAGCTTAAATTTGGCACACAAATTAAACCATATGAATTTCCAGTTGACAGAAGAGCATTTAATGATTCAAAAAGCAGCAAGAGATTTTGCAAAAAATGAATGTTTGCCAGGCGTTATTGATCGGGATGAAAACCAGCGTTTCCCCAGGGAGCAAATAACAAAGCTGGCTGAGCTGGGTTTTATGGGGATGATGGTAGCCCCCGAATATGGTGGCGCCGGAATGGATGCAATCAGCTATGTACTGGCCATGGAAGAAGTGAGTAAGGTAGACGCCAGTACCAGTGTAAGCATGAGCGTAAACAACAGCCTGGTATGCTGGGGACTGGAAGCATTTGGTACTGAAGATCAAAAAAGAAAATACCTCACACCGCTTGCACAGGGTAAGAAAGACGGTGAATTGTATATCGGTGCGTTCCTCCTGAGTGAACCCGAGGCCGGAAGCGATGCTACCAGTCAGCAAACCACTGCCGAAGATAAAGGGGATTACTACCTGATCAACGGAACAAAGAACTGGATCACCAACGGTTCTTCTGCCTCTGTTTACCTGGTGATTGCACAAACCGATCCTTCCAAAGGGAGCAAAGGAATTAATGTATTTATTGTAGAAAAGAATACACCCGGTATCACAGTCGGAGCCAAAGAAAATAAATTGGGAATCCGCGGAAGTGATACCCATTCCATTCTGTTCAACGATGTAAAAGTTCCGAAAGAAAACCGGATCGGTGAAGACGGATTCGGATTCAAATTTGCCATGAAAACATTGGCTGGAGGAAGAATTGGTATTGCTTCACAGGCACTCGGTATTGCCAGCGGTGCATATGAACTCGCACTTGCCTACAGCAAGCAGCGTAAAGCTTTCGGAAAAGAAATCATGCACCATCAGGCTATTCAGTTTAAACTGGCCGATATGGCAACCAAAATAGAAGCAGCCCGTTTATTGTGTCTGAAAGCTGCCTGGGAAAAAGACAATGGCCACGATTACACACTCAGTTCATCCATGGCCAAGGTTTTTGCGAGTGAAACTGCTATGTGGGTTACTACAGAAGCTGTGCAGATTCATGGCGGTTATGGCTTTGTAAAAGAATACCATGTAGAGCGCCTGATGCGAGATGCCAAGATCACCCAGATTTACGAAGGCACCAGCGAAGTTCAGCGCATTGTCATCAGCAGAAGTATTTTAAAATAATGATGAGGCAATTGGGTATCGCAGGTTGGCTTACGTTGATTTGCCTGGTTACAGGCAGTTCTTCGGCCAATGCCCGTGATACAGATACCCTGATGGCTACAAAGTTATTGCAGCGGATTGCAGCACTGCAACCCAGAGAGGATGGTATTTTCCCAAAGGGATTGTTTCCTTCCTTCAGAACCTATGCCCTGAACCAGCACCGGCAAAAAGCAGACATCAATATTTTTTTTACCGGATTGATTTCCTTTACACTCAAAAATCTGAGAAAGGATTTTACACCTTTTCAGCAAAAAATAGCAGACAGCATTATAGCTGCAGCCAATGCGAGTTCGTATAAATTCAAAAACCGAAAGGGGAGAGATACCTATAATTTCTGGCCAACAGATACGCCTGTAATTTTTCCGAACTCAGGATGGATGAACTGGTTCAACAAACAACAGGCGCTTCCCGACGACCTGGACGATACCGTAATTATGCTGCTTGCATTGAACGCAAGCGATTCTGTTGCTAAAAATGTACATAACCTGATGCAGGCTTTTGCCAATAACGGGCAAAAAAAAGTAAACAATACCTTTAAAACCTATCGGGATCTGGGAGCTTATTCCACCTGGTTTGGGAAAAAAATGCCGGTTGATTTTGATGTTTCGGTGCTTTCGAATGTATTGTACTTTGTTCAATCCTATAACCTGCCCTGGACGGCGGCCGATTCAGCCTCACTGCAACTCATTGAAAAATTAACCGAAGAAAAAAAGCACCTGACAGCTGCTTCCTATGTTTCTCCGCACTACAGTTCTCCGGCAATCATTCTGTACCATATCAGCCGGCTGATGCAATTAAAACCCATTGCCTCACTCGAAAAAAACAGGGAAGCCCTGATTGGCGATGCCAGCAAATTGCTGGAACAACCACTTCCATTTATGGAACAGGTTCTGTTGCAGACAGCCCTGATGCGCTGGGGCGTTCTGCCTGCAACCATTCAAATCAATCAAAAAAAGAACCTTACGGAACTGATCGAAGACGATTCCTTTTCTTTTTTCATTGCCAATATGGCTTCCATGTTGCCGGATGGGCTTAAGAAAACAGCAAGTGCAGCGGGGGTGGGAAAGTTTTATTATTTCTGCCCGGCCTATAATAACCTGCTGATGCTGGAGAATTTGATGTGGCAAAAGAGACAGGCTGTATCTTTGCAGCCTTAACTTGTTCGGATGTCTGTAAATATTACCGCGTACCAATCGATTGTTTCGGAACTCAGTGCAGAAAATGTAACCCTGGTTGCTGTTAGCAAAACCAAACCTGCCCAGGACATCCAGGAAATGTATGCAATGGGTCAAAGAGATTTTGGTGAAAATTATGTACAGGAACTGGTAGAAAAACAAGCAGCGCTACCACAGGATATCCGCTGGCATTTTATCGGTCACCTGCAAAGCAATAAAGTAAAATACATTGCGCCTTTTGTACACCTGATACATGGAGTAGACAGCGCTAAGCTGTTGCAGGAAATCAATAAGCAGGCATTGAAAAACAACCGGGTGATCGATTGCCTGCTGCAAGTGTATATTGCACAGGAAGAAACCAAATTTGGTCTCGATGCAGCCGAGTTAGCAGCCATCAAAACAACATTACCCGAACTCAGCAATGTGCGTATATGTGGATTGATGGGTATGGCTTCCCTCACAGAAAACAAACAGATCATCGAAAACGAATTCCTTTCTCTGAAAAAAATATTTGATGCATTCAACCAGTGGCCTGTTGGTATCCGGGCAGAAAAAACCATTCTCTCCATGGGCATGAGCAGCGATTACCAGCTTGCTGTTGCATGTGGCAGCAATATGGTCAGAATCGGTAGCTTATTGTTCGGTGCAAGAAATTATAGCACTAATTAACATTTTGTGCGTACGATCATATTTTGATCTGTAACTTCGCACTACTTTTGATTTTAGATCAGCATCAAAGATTCGTTGAAATTATTTACTTCCATACTTGCACTGTTCTTAATTACCTCGCAAACTTTTGCGCCCTATATAATGGCTGGCCTGTTTTACAGCAACCAGAAAAACATCAGTTCCCGGTTCTGTATCAACAAAGCAAAGCCTAAGCTGAAATGCAATGGAAAATGCTATTTAAGCAAGCAGCTGAAGCAGGTAAATCCTGCAGAAAATGCCAATAATGAGAGCCAGAAAACCGCTGGTCTTCGCATTAAAACAGATCCTTTTATCATTACCAGCTTACAATTATCCAAATGGTTGGCAGCAGTATGCGCAGCTCCATTTGTTCCATTTTCCCAGCACTACCAATCCGGCAATCATGCTGCGGATATCTTCCATCCACCCTGCGGCCAGTCTGCTTAGTTCCAGGGCTAATCGGTCCATATTCTCATTTATTATCAAGTAATTTCTGTGTTATGCAGTTATCAGGCCTGCCTGTTGCATGATGCAGCAACCTCTAATCTATTGTATATCATGAAAAAGTTTATTCAAAGCCCCCTGTATATTATTGTGTTTTTATCTGTTGTTTTTTTGGGTTCCTGTACCAAGGATGCAGTTGAACCGGATGCTGCCTTAAGTTATATCCAGCTGGCTTCCGGTTATGCCGCAGGTACTTCCACGCATGTAGAAGTATATGCTTCAGACAGTGCCTTCACCGGTTACAACAAACTCTATATTTTATTGAAAGATTCTGCCACTGGCAAACCGGTAGACAGAGCAGTAGTAACGCTTAATCCGACGATGGACATGACCACAATGAGCCATGCATCACCCAAAGAAAACCCCGTATCCATTACCGCAGTAAATCATTTCTTTCCCTGCAGTGTTAGCTTTATCATGCCTTCCACTGCTGGAAAATGGACATTGGGTGTTCAGATACAGAATCTGGAAAATGGCAAGTCCGGAACAGCAAGTTTTACGATCAACGTAAAAGCGCCTGCTTCGGCTAAAATGTTCTCTTTTAAATCGCTGGCAGACAATACCACTACTTTTTTTGTGGGTCTGGTAGAACCTTCCAAACCAATTGTGGGTATCAACGACCTGGAACTGGTGGTTTATAAAAAACAATCCATGATGCTGTTTCCTGCAGACAGCAGTTTATCTGTGATCATGACGCCAGAAATGCCCACCATGAACCATGGCTCTCCCAACAATGTAGATCCGGTACATACCATTAATGGTCATTATAAAGGCAAAGTCAATTTTACCATGACCGGTTTCTGGAGACTGAACCTGAAACTGAAATCCGGCAGCACCGTTGTGGATTCCACCCATTATATAGACATCACATTCTGATACTATGAAACAGCTCATCCTCACGGCAACGCTGGTACACCTGTTGGTACTGGTGCAGGCCCAGCCGAAACCAACCAATGAAAAAAGGGCCGATTCCATTCCTGAAGTACACCTGGAAGAAGTAAAGGTGTACGGGCTCACCAAAAATACCAACCAGCAGCTGCTGCATTATTACAGGGCCAATCAGGCTGCCACTACGGAAGATATCCTGGCGCGTTTGCCCGAATTGAATATGATCCGCAGAAGCAGTTATGGAATGGAACCTGTAATACGGACTTACAACAGCGGTCAGTCAGGTTTACTGATCGATGGTATGCGCATCCACGGTGCCTGTACCGACAAAATGGATCCTGCGTCTATTTATGTAGAGCCACAGAACCTGCAATCGGTGCAAATACAAACCGGTCATGGATTTCAATCAGGGTCAGTAATTGGCGGAACAGTAAACATGAAACTGGCCGAAGCCCAATTTGATGATTCCCGTAAATGGTCGGGATCGGTTAGCAGCGGCTATCAGTCCGCAGCAAATGCATGGTACGAAACCGGCAAGCTGAATTATTCCGGCAACAGGCTGGCTGTTATGACCAATATTTCCTGGCGGAAGGCCGGTAATTACAGAAGTGGTGGTGGTGCAGTTATTCCTTATTCTCAATATGAGAAATTGAATTATGGCATTACTGCTTTGTATAAACTGAACGATAATTGGACAGCAAAAGCGGATCTGTTGTTAGACGACGGCTGGAACATCGGGTATCCTGCATTGCCGATGGATGTGGGATATGCAGGTGCAAGAATCGCTGCCCTGAGTTGGAGAAATGTCTCTCGCACTGGAAAATGGCAGGAGACTGAATACAAGATCTATGCGAACAGCATCCGGCATTTTATGGACGACAGCCGTCGGATCAATGTACCCATGCACATGGATATGCCTGGCGAAAGCCGTACCTATGGTGGTTATGCTGCTTCCAAACTGGTGCTGAACCGGAACATACAGCTGGACATTAAAGCAGACTGGTCTTCGACCTTTTTAAAAGCATCCATGACCATGTACCAGCAGGGGCAGCTGCCGATGTATATGCTTACCTGGCCCGACAACAATACGCTGCAAAGCGGTCTGGGAGCAGTTTTCAGCAAAAGGATCGACAGTGCATCTCTGTTTAGGATCAGCGCCAGAGCAGATGTATTTACCAAGTCGCTTACTACGCAAATGGCCAAAGACCAGCTTTCGGTACTGAACAATCCGGTAAACAACATCCACAGGCTGCTGAAGAATATTGCAGTTGAATACAATTACCGGTTCAGTGAACAGCTGAAACTGAAAACCATTCTGAGTTATTCCGAAAGAATGCCTACTTCCAGTGAACTATATGGCTTTTACCTATTCAATGCATTCGACGGATACGACTATATCGGTAACACTTTGCTGAAACCTGAAAATGCCTGGAAAGCGGAAGCAAATATCAGTGGCAGGTCAGGGATCTTTCAATATGGTCTTACCGGTTATATTTCCAGGATCAATCAGTACATCATGGGGATTTATCAGCCGGGGCTCAGCACCATGACCATTGGAGCCAATGGTGTGAAAAAGCACACCAATTTACCCTATGCAATGATTGCAGGTGCAGAAGCCAGTCTGATTGTTCAACCGGATCATTCGCTCTGGTTCATCAATACAACCCGGTACAGTTACGGCGAAGACCATCAGCAGCAGGCATTGCCCATGATTCCTCCGGTACGTAATACGAGTTCAGTGCGAAAAATGATTGGCCCCTGTGCTGTACAGGCAGAACTGGAACTGGCTACTGCACAAAACCGGGTCAGCAATAAAGCGATGGAACGAAAAACAGCCGCTTATGCAATTGCCCACCTGAGGTTGATGTACAGCGGTTCTCTGGCCGGTAATCTGTTCAGCATCGATGGCGGCGTGGAAAACCTGTTTGATCAGGCGTACAGAGAACACCTCGACTGGGGTGGCATTCGCAGGCCGGGAAGAAATCTGTATCTGCAGGTTACTTATCAGTTTTAGGTACGAAACAAACAAAGATCTGGTTCTTATAACAACAGAGGCTGCCTTTTGAAGACAGCCTCTATTTTGTATCCGGTATAATTTCAGGATCAGTTGTGTAAGATTTATTTCAGGGTTTCTTCCAGCCATTTAAAAAATTCCCGCTGCCATACCAGGGCATTCTGCGCGGTACTTACCCAATGGTTTTCATCGGGGAGATAGAGCAATTTGCTTTTAATACCCCTTAACTGTGCTGCCTGAAATGCCTGTAATCCCTGCTCAATCGGCACACGATAGTCTTTGCCACCCTGTACAATCATGATGGGGGTATTCCATTTCTCCACAAAATTGATGGGGTTGAATTGCTGATATGCTTTTTGGGTCAGTGCATTCTTCTTATCCCAATAAGGGCCTCCATAATCAAAATTCACAAACCACATTTCCTCTGTTGTTCCATACATGCTTCTGGTATCGAAAATGCCATCGTGTGCAATAAAAGTCTTGAAGCGGTTGTTGTGGTTACCTGCAAGATAAAATGCAGAATAGCCTCCATAGCTGGCACCAACGCAACCAAGTCTGTTCTTGTCTACATAGGATTTTTTGCTCACCGCATCTATGGCAGATAAATAATCCTTCATCACCTGTCCTCCATGATCCTTGCTGATTTGTTCATTCCATTTTGTACCATGTCCGGGCATACCTCTTCTGTTAGGTGCTACAATGATATATCCCTGCGATGCCATCAGCTGAAAATTCCAGCGGAAGGAATAAAACTGGGTCAGCGGGCTTTGCGGGCCACCCTGACAATACAAAAGGGTAGGGTACTTTTTAGCAGGATCAAATCCCGGAGGATAAATAACCCATACCAGCATTTTTTTGTTATCGGTAGTAGTTACAAACTTTCTTTCTGTTTTGCACAAAGCCAACGCACTGTAAAATGCATCATTTACATGTGTCAGCTGCTGCATGGTACCCGAATGAAGATCTACCGTGTACAATTCCGATGCGTGATTCATATCGGTTCTGGAAACAATCAGGCTGTTTTCCGTTTGTGCCACTATGCCGGTAACATCAAAATCTCCGTTGGTGATTTGCCTGATCTGAGGAAGCATTTTGGTTGCGCCGGTGTTGTTTACACTAAACAGCTGCAGGGTTCCGTTGATGGGAGCCCAGAAAAAAAGCAGTTTTCCGTCGTTGCTCCATTTGAACCCTTCTACATGAATGTCGTCGCGCAAAGCAGTCAGGTTTACTTTGGTACCACCCTCTGTTAATACAATCAGATCCTGTTTATCTGCCTCGTATCCGTCACGCTGCATTTGCAGATAGGCAAGGGTTCCGGTATTGCTGAATTGGGGCGCTATATCGTATCCTTTATTGGCAGCAGTGAGGTTGGTGGTTGTACCTTTTTCTACATCGTACGAAAAGATATCGGTATTGGTACTAACGGCATAATCCTTTCCGTAAAGCTTCTTGGCTACATACAGGATTTTTTTACTGTCGCGGCTCCAGATGAAGTCTTCATCGCCACCATACGGTTTCTGCGGACAGTCGTAGGGTTCACCGGCCATGATATCCTTTGCTTCACCCGGCTGGCCATTCACCAATGGGGCTACAAATACATGCCCGAATTTGCCGTCTTCCCAGGTATCCCAGTGACGATAATTCAGGGTAGTATACACATAGGCATCCGATTGGGGAAGATCCGGATACAGATCGGAACCGGTTACGGGTTTGATTTTAACTTCTTTGCTGCTGATCATGTATTTGCCATCCGGTGAAACGCGGTCGTTGGAAAGCAGTGATGCAGTTTCAGTAATTTCAACAGTCGCGCCGCCATTCAGCGGAAGCCGGTATTTTTTCCGGATCTGCTTATTGGCAGCAATATCTGGTGTGGCTACACTATAAATAACTGCAGAACGGTCGTTGGTTAACCCCAGCGCCGATACCCGTCCTATCTGCCAGAGTTTTTCCGGCGTAAGCAACTGCTGGGCGTATCCTTCTAAGATCCCTGCACCAAAAGCAGCGATCAGTAAAAGCTTTTTCATATTCATATCTATTTGTTGTTTTTCGCATAATCCAGCACAAGCTGCACAAAGGCACGCATTCCTACATCCAGCCGGCTGTCGTTGAGCAGGAACTCAGGTGCATGGTGACTGGTGGCTTCAGCTATGCTTATTTTAGGACTTCTTGCACCAACATTGAAAAAGAAGGAAGGTGCTTTGGTTCCATAAAAGGAAAAATCTTCTGCACCGGTTTGCCAGTTGATGGGCAATACATTCTCCGCGCCGCCGGCAGCTTTCTGCAGCGATGCCAGCGACCTGGCTACCAGTTTGGGATCATTGTAGGTAACCAGTG
>JAQTZD010000008.1 GCA_028687975.1 Sediminibacterium sp. | reverse complement strand
ATATCCACGTGGATAGCTAAAGAAAAGAAAAAAAGAAGCAAAAAAAGAAAAGAAAGGTAATAGTAGTAGTAGGTCTTTTATATCTTAGTTGAACACATTATCTGTCCTACACATAGGGTACATTATACATATCATGGAAATTTTATTCGAGTTAAAGCAGATATTATATTCTACAATAATAAACCTAAGATCAGAACCTAATTCTTATTCAGATACTTTAATAATACCTTCTTAAACGCGGGGTCGTCGGGGTGAGGTAGATTTGAATTAATAACCTGTCCTGATTGATTTACCAAAATATACCTTGGTATGAAATCAATTTTGTTTTCAACCGGCATTTTTGCGCGAAATCCTTTTAACAGTAAAAAAGAAGTTGAATTGGGCAGAAGTTCAGCCTGGTGGGCATTCTTCCAATCGATCATATCCTCATCCAATGATATAAAAAGGAACTGAATACGATTGTTTTCAAGTTCCTTACTGATTTTTTTTACTGCTGGCATGCTGGCCCTGCATGGAGCACACCAACTTGCCCAAAAATCAAGTACGATAAGAGGAGCTTTTACACCCTTTAATACATCCAGTAATTCTACAGTTGTTTTTCTATCTGCTCCCAAGAGTAAATTGGATCCCTTTACCTTACTAACCTTTTTCTTATACAGTATTGATTGAATGATACTTTTACACGCTTCAATGCTACAGTTATCCAGAAAATCAAACATTATATTGTCTGAAATAGGTATTGAATTTTGCAGGCCACTTTTTAAAGTATAGGATAATAAATAGTCCTTTGCCTTACCAGCGTAATTATTCTTAATGAATGTGACACGCGATTCCAGTTCAATGCTATCTAGAATTGCCTTATCCAGATAGTCGGTTGTTAACATAGTAATCGCAGTACGGTTTACTTTAAAATCAGTTACGTATGGCGCAAAATCCATTTTTTTAATTTCAGAGAACAATTCATAATTGAGTTGTTGATATACATTAGCCTTTTTTAAAACTGCTCTATTATTCCATCGCAGTATTTGTATATCTGAAATTGCAGATGCTTCTATAACATGTTTAGCTATTTGAAAAAAATGGTCAGAAATTGAACTTGTTTTAATTAAAGAATCTAAGTAATCCTCTCTTTTATTTTTAATATTGAGGATTTGATTCCTTAATTGATCTATTTCGGCAATAGACTTTACTTTTCGATGTAACTCCGGATCAGGAATAAGATTATTGAATTTCCCATACCGATAAGCTAATGTACTAAAGCAATTTAATTCATTGGTACGCTTGCTGTTTCCCTCAACACTTAATATTAATCTATTTTCCTTTGAGGATATTTTTATTATTTCTCCAGGTTGAATGTAATAAGGGATCTGTAAATCAATGGATAAAATAAAAAAGTTGGCACGGTAGAGTTTAACAGTTGTAACCTTACTATTTAAAAGTAAAGGCCTTCCAAATCCGGCAGAATCTATGCTAACAAAACTTTTAACAATATCAGATTTTAGAATTGATTCATCGCTTATTATAAATTTAAATTCGTCAGCTGCTGCTTTTTGAGAAAAGCAATTAACGAAACAAAATATATTTATAAGTATCGCTATGGTTATTCTCATTGGAACCATTTTGTTTACTAAACATATTAAAAAATATTTGCAATTCAATATATTTTATATATGATTACAATTTCACGAATACCTGTAAAGCATATACGAAAAAGGCCACATGAAATTCATGCGGCCTTTTATATAGTGTATCCGGAACGTCCGGCAGTATGCGAATTATTCTGCTGAAGGCTTTACTAAACCGAGCTTGGCTTCCAGGCTCAGGGTAGCATGTGGCACTGCACGCAGGCGCGCTTTGTCGATCAGCTTACCGGTTACCCTGCAAATACCATAGGTCTTGTTTTCGATACGCATCAGGGCTTTCTCCAGGTGATCAATATAGGTGATCTGACGGCTGGCCATCTGGCTCAACTGTTCTTTTTCCATACTCATGGTACCATCTTCCATGGTCATGTAGCGGGAATCGTCGTTGTCGCCGCCCATTTCGTCCTTGCGGGTAATCAATCCCTGCAGGTAAGCCAGCTCTTTTTTAGCGGCTTCCAGTTTTTTATTGATCAGATCGCGGAATTCGGCCAGGTCGGCATCGCTGTATTTTACCAGCGGTCCTTGAGGTTTCGCTACTTCTGCTCTTTTTTCCAATGGCGTATAGCCCGGATTGTATGGAACACTTGTTTTGGCATTAATCTTTGGAACTTTTACGTCTTTTATTGGACCAGGGTCTTTCTTCACAGGTTTCACGGGTGGTGCAGGGGGTGCTTTCACTGCAGGTTTAACAGGAACGGGTGGGGGTGTTGGTTTGGCAGGTGCTGCTGCAACGGGCTTAGCTACAGGTTTTGCTGCCGGCTTCCCTGTTGCTTTTACGGGTGCAACCGGTTTGGCCACTGCCTTTGGAGCCGCAACGGGCTTAGCCGCTGGTTTCACGACTGCTTTTGGTGCCGGTTTAGCCGGTGCCTTTACTGCTGGTTTTGCAGGTGCAGCTTTCTTGGCAACAGGTTTAGCTGCCGGTTTGCTCACTGGCTTTTTTGCCGGAGCCGCTTTTTTAGGAGCAACTTTGGCTGGCGCAGCTTTCTTTGGAGCTGGTTTTGCAGGTACAGCTTTCTTAGCGGCAGGTTTAGCTGCCGGCTTGCTTACCGTTTTCTTTGCCGGAGCCGCCTTTTTAGGGGCCGGTTTAACTGCTTTTTTGGCTGGTGCCGCCTTTTTAGGGGCTGGTTTCTTCGTAGCCATAGGGTTTATCCTTTTTTGTTTACTACCACTTTCATCGAAATGTCATTGACTTCTATATCGGTTCCATCAGTTAATTCAGGTACCCAATCAATTCCATCTGCCAGAATTTCGCGGCAAATATAGTCGTTAAATTTAATAATAGAGTGCTGGATTGCTTCAGCTGCCTGCACCTGTACGAATATACGGTCTGTAAGTTCAAAACCGTTCTCTTTTCTGATATTTTGTACACGGTTTACAAACTCCCGGGCATCTCCCTCCTGTTTCAGTTCCTCAGACAGGGTAATATCCAGGGCAACGGTCAGGCCGCCCTTACTGGCCACACTCCATCCGGGGATGTCTTCGGCCACGATTTCCACGTCTGCCAGGTCTATCCGGAAGCTGCCTGCACTGAGCACAAGCTCAATATGTCCATTTTGTTCTATATCACTGATCTGCTGTTGGTCAAAAGCGCCAATGGCCGCTGCTGCTTCTTTCATGGAAGCCCCCAGTTTGGCACCCAGGGTTTTGAAATTAGCCTTGATCTTTTTACTGATTACGCCCGCTGTTTCGGTGATATACTCCACTTCCTTCACATTCACTTCGGCCTTGATCAGCTCTTCCATCTTTTCCAGCTGCAGTTTCATCTGTGGATTCAGCACCGGAATCATGATTTTCTGCAGGGGCTGACGCACTTTGATGTTCACTTTCTTGCGCAAAGACAATACCAGTGAGCAGGTTTCCTGTGCCAGTTGCATGCGCTCTTCCAGCATCGGGTCTACGGCTGCTGCCTGATAAGCCGGGAAGCCGATATGGTGAACCGATACCGCATCAAAACGATGGGTAACCGCGTTCAGGTTGGCAAAAACAGCATCGCTGAAGAAAGGTGAAATAGGTGCAATCAACCGTACGATGGTTTCCAGGCACTCATATAAAGTCTGGTAAGCGCTGATCTTATCGGCTTCATATTCTCCTTTCCAGAACCGCCTTCTGCACAAACGCACATACCAGTTACTGAGCTGGGCATCTACAAATTCCTCCACGGCTCTTCCGGCCATGGTAGGTTCGTAATCGTCCATGCTCTCTGTTACTTTTTTCACGAGTGTGTTCAGCGAAGAAAGGATCCAGCGATCAATCTCCGGTCTTTGTTCCAGCGGTATATAGGCTTCTTTGAATGCAAATCCATCTACATTTGCGTAGAGTGCAAAAAACTGGTAGGTATTGTATAAGGTGCCAAAGAATTTGCGCTGCACTTCCTGTATGCCGGCCAGGTCGAACTTGAGGTTGTCCCATGGTGAGGCATTGGTGATCAGGTACCACCTGGTGGCATCAGCGCCATATTTTTCGATGGTTTCAAAAGGATTCACCACATTGCCCAGGCGCTTACTCATTTTATTGCCGTTCTTATCGAGCACCAGTCCGTTGCTGACTACTGCTTTATAGGCAACATTGTCGAACAACATCACGCCCAGGGCGTGCAGGGTATAGAACCAACCCCTGGTCTGGTCTACGCCTTCGCAAATAAAGTCGGCAGGGAAAGCTTCTCCTTTATCGATCAGGTCTTTGTTCTCGAATGGATAATGCCATTGTGCATAAGGCATGGCGCCACTGTCGAACCATACATCTATCAGATCCGGTACGCGCTTCATGGGTTTACCGCTGGCGCTTACCAATATAATATCGTCTACATAAGGCTTGTGTAAATCCAGGATGCCTTCGTGCAGGTAATTTTTATTTACATCTCCACCCAGCACTTCGTTGGCTTTGCGGATGCCTTCGTTCAGTTCTGCAATAGAACCAATGCATACTTCCTCTGTTCCATCTTCTGTTCTCCATACCGGAAGTGGCGTACCCCAGTAACGGCTGCGGCTCAGGTTCCAGTCTACCATGTTTTCCAGCCAGTTGCCAAAACGGCCCTCACCGGTAGACTTGGGTTTCCAGTTGATGGTTTTGTTCAGCTCCACCATCCGGTCTTTCACTGCCGTGGTTTTGATGAACCATGCATCCAGCGGATAATAGAGTATGGGTTTATCTGTTCTCCAGCAATGCGGATAACTGTGTTCGTATTTCTCTACTTTAAAAGCTCTGTTTTCTTTCTTCAGTTTTACGCAGATGTCTACGTTCACATCCTGGTAGTCGGCTTCGTCTTTGTAGTTTTTTACGTAGCGGTTGCTGAACTCTCCCAGACCGTCTACGAACTTACCCATCCGGTCTACCATGGTGAGTATACCGATGTTGTATTTCTTTCCTACCCTGAAGTCGTCTGCACCAAATGCAGGCGCTGTATGAACAATACCGGTACCGTCTTCTGTGGTTACAAAATCGCCGCAGATGATGCGGAATGGTTTTGCATCGGGGGTAATTTCCAGAATGGCTTTTACACTATTGGCTTCATAAGGCAGCAGTTGTTCGTATTCTGCACCTTCAATGGCCGATCCCTTAAAGGTGGCGAGTATGCTCCAGGGAAGCAGTTTCGACTTTTCGTTGTATCCTTCAAAATCGCCGTTTTCTCCCTCCGGTTTAAAATATTTACCCAGCAAAGACTGCGCAAGTATTACATGAACCGGCAGGTGGGTATATGGATTGAAGGTTTTCACCAGCACATATTCGATGTTCGGACCTACGGTCAGACCCAGGTTGGATGGCAGGGTCCATGGTGTGGTGGTCCAGGCCATGAAGTATACTTCTTCCGATTTAGTCGCATCAAATAAAAACTGCGTAGTGCTGTTCTTCACTGCCTTAAACATGGCCACGGCAGAAGTGTCTTTTACATCTTTGTAGGTTCCCGGCTGGTTCAGCTCGTGGGAGCTCAGACCGGTTCCTGCTGCAGGCGAATATGGCTGTATGCTCACACTTTCGTACAGGAATCCTTTTTTATACAGTTCACTCAGGATCCACCAGAGTGTTTCAATATAATCGTTCTCAAAAGTTACATAAGGATGATCCAGATCTACCCAGTAGCCCATCTTCTGGGTAATGGTATCCCACTCCTTCTTGTAGCGCAATACCGCTTCGCGGCATTTCTTGTTGTAGTCTTCTATGGAAATTTTTTTGCCGATATCTTCCTTGGTAATTCCCAATTCTTTCTCTACGCCCAGTTCAATCGGTAAACCATGGGTATCCCATCCCCCCTTGCGTTTTACCTGGAAGCCCTGCATGGTTTTGTAGCGGCAGACCATATCTTTCAGGGTACGGGAAATAACGTGGTGAATGCCCGGCATACCGTTGGCGCTGGGTGGTCCTTCATAAAAAACAAAGGGCTTGCTTCCCGCTCTCAGGGACACACTTTTTTCAAAGGCCTGCTCTGCAGTCCATTTGGCTAAAATTTCCTTTTCAATACCCGGGAGATTCAATCCCGAAAACTCAGCATACTTCGCACTCATACATTATGATTGGCTTTACCAATGCAGTCAAGGGTTAAAAAATAGTGGCAAAGGTACGGATCAATCGCAAAGCAGCGTTATATTTAGCATATGAAGATCGTTTTCTTTTCCGCGCAACCTTACGACCGTGAGTTTTTTACCCGACTGAATACCCTCCAATTTGGACTGAATTTTCAGGAAGCCAGCCTGAATCTGGAAACCGCCGAACTCGCCGATGGGGCCGATGCCGTTTGTGTTTTTGTCAACGACAAGGTTACGGAAGCCGTGATAGACCGGCTGGCAGAAAAGAACGTCCGGATCATTGCCCTGCGTTGTGCAGGCTTCAATAATGTAGACCTGGAAGCTGCCAGGGCGCGGGGTATCCGGGTTTGCCGGGTGCCGGCCTATTCTCCGGAAGCAGTAGCGGAACATACGGTTGCCATGCTGTTGGCGCTGAACCGGAAAATCCACAAAGCCTACAACCGGGTAAGAGAACAAAATTTTTCGCTGAACGGACTGCTGGGTTCCAACCTGCACGGTAAAACCGTTGGGGTTATCGGCACCGGCAATATCGGTAAGGTGTTTGCCAAAATCATGCTGGGCTTTGGCTGCCGGGTACTGGCTTTTGACCTGATTGCCAACAAGGATATGGAAGCGCTTGGGGTGGAATTTCATCCTTTAATGGAAGTGCTCAAAGCCGATATCGTTTCGCTGCACTGCCCGCTCAATGAACAGACCCGCCACCTGATCAATGCAGAAACCCTGGGCATGATGAAAAAAGGAGCCGTGCTGATCAATACCAGCCGGGGTGGTCTGATAGACACCAATGCTGTTATTGAAGCGCTTAAGACCAAGCAGTTGGGAGGTCTGGGGATCGATGTATATGAGCAGGAAGAAAAACTCTTCTTCCGGGATCTTTCCGAACACATCATCAAAGACGATACCATTCAGCGATTGATGAGCTTCCCGAATGTACTGATCACTGCCCACCAGGCCTTCTTTACAGAAGAGGCCCTGAGCCAGATTGCCATCACTACCTTCAGGAGCATCGACCAGCTCAGTCATACCGGAAATTTAACAGATCAGGCAGCACTATTGATATAAAAATTATCTGATATTCGAACCATCAACTACCTGATTCATGAAGCGTTTTGCCAATTATTGTTTTTTATTGCTGGCCCTGAGCATCGGCGTGTTCAGTTGCAGTAAGGAAATCAGTGTGGAAACAGGTGGTACGGGTACGGCGGTGGGCACACTGACCGACAGCCTCGGCAATTGCAAGAATTCAATCGTGAAGGGCGAGTACGAGGTCAATACCCAACTAACCGACAGCAACTATGCAAAAGTGAATGTGGTTTTCTCTTCCATTGGCAAATACAAAATTTATACAGATACCGTGAACGGAATGTGGTTTGCCGATTCCGGCTTTAACCAGATTACCGGACCTGCTGTTATTCAATTAAAGGGTAAGGGAATGCCGCTTTCAACCGGTACAGCCGATTTTGTGCTGCACTACGGCACCAGCAAATGCAGCTTTAGTGTAACTGCGGGCGGGCCCAATAATGGCAGCAGCAGTACGGATTATTTACCCACCACCGAAAACGGATGGATCAGGTATGGCCTGGCCCCTGCCCTTTCGCTGACCAATGGCGGAACCCTGGATACCTTCCGGACCACCATCACCAATATTACCCCCCTGCTCAACGGAAACCTTTACCGGCTGTACGAAACAACGCCTACCTACGAAGCGCTTTTCTTCAGCAAATCCAATGGCAAATACCTTGCGAATGGCACTCCGGAATTCGACCTGATTTATGTATACGATACCATTGTAAACGATGCAACCATCGAATACGAATACCTCAGAACCAATGCCGCAGTGGGCGAAACCTGGGAGTCCCCTGCTCTCAGAGCCGGCGCCGCCAACGGAACTTCCGTTGTGTACGGACAGGCCAAGCTGAAATTCACCATCCTGGCTAACAACGAAACCGTCAGTTATCTGGGGCTGAGTTTCAGCAATGTGATCCGGTTAAAACGGGAAATGTGGTTCCAGCCCGACAATGGCAATGACCAGTTATTGCTCTATGCAGAAATAAGCTATGCAAAGGGTATCGGCATGCTGGAACAGAAAATTTATGCTCCGCAGAACGGGCAGAATATCCTGGTACAAAGCATGTTCATCAAGGGATATAAAGGTCTTTAAGGTTCCCGGAAATTACTTCAGCAATTCACAAGGCTTCAACCCTGTATGCTTTTTAAAAGCTGCAGAAAAATGGGAGATGGAGGAATACCCAAGCAGGGCCGACACGTCTGTAACGCTCAGGCTTTTTTCGTAGAGCAGGTACTTGGCGTGCTCCATTCTTTGTTGCTGGTAAAAATCAAAAATAGTGGTGCCGAACACTTCCTTGAAACCTTTCTTCAGGTAACATTCGTTCATGGCCACTTTGCGGCTGAGTTCCTTGATGGTAATGGGATCGCCGATGTGCTGCAGGAGGATCTCCCTGGCCTGATAAATCCGGTCCCTGCCGCTTTCATCGGCCAGGAACTTACAGGTAAATCCATCCTCTTTTTCATCAATCAGGCACTCAATGCTGTACAACAGCAGTTCGTGCACTTTGGCGTTCACAAAAATATTTTCCAATGAGCCGGAATAACTGTGGTTCAGGAGGGCATCCAGGGCATTTCTTTTTCTGTTGCACAGGGGAAATACCTTGGTAAAAGGATGCGGGTGCTTGAATGCCAGCACTTCGTCTTTGCGGTTACTCAGTTTTACATTGTGTACAAACTGGTACAGAAAAGTAGCGGTAAAATGGAAGGTAAACACATCTACGGTTTGGTGCTTACCGTTGCAGTTCAATGTGGGAGACTCATTGCATTCGGAACAGCTTCTTTCGGCACAATACCGGTTTCCAGTGGTACAGAAACGGAGTTCCAGGTAGTTTTCCCTGGGCTTGTTTTCGTTGAAGTGGTACACCATCATGCCCGTATCTTCCGCCACCCAGGCATGGTGTGCATAATACCGGCGGATACTGTACTGAATAGAGCCCGGAATATCCTGTTCTTTCTGGTACAGCACAGACATATCGGTTTCAATTCCGTTGCGTTGTGCCAATTTCAATATGTCCAATACCTGACTCATCAATGTGCAAATTTAATGTATAAACATTCAATTGGCAAATATCCCTTGCACCGGAACTGTTAAAATGGGGAAAACTAAGCCTATTTTAACCGGTTTTAAGCCCTTATTTTCAGTACATTTGCCAGCTTGCTAATTTGAACTAAAACGCAAGACAGATCAGCATTATGAGCGAAGAATTAGATCCACAACAAGAAGCGGAAAACAAGAATTACGGAGCGGATAGTATTCAGGTTCTGGAGGGGTTGGAGGCGGTTCGGAAAAGACCGGCCATGTACATTGGAGACGTGGGTGTAAAAGGGCTCCACCACCTGGTATATGAAGTGGTAGACAACTCCATCGATGAGGCCCTGGCCGGATGGTGTAAAAACATCCATGTTACCATTCACGAAGACAATTCAATCAGCGTGCAGGACGACGGTAGGGGTATTCCCACTGCCATGCACACCAAGGAAAAGAAAAGTGCTCTGGAAGTGGTGATGACCGTGCTCCATGCCGGTGGTAAATTCGACAAGAATACCTACAAGGTATCCGGTGGTTTGCACGGGGTTGGGGTAAGCTGCGTGAATGCGCTCAGCACCAAACTGCATGTAACCGTTCAGCGGGATGGAAAAATATTTGAACAGGAATACCATATCGGTATCCCCAACTACCCTGTAAGGGAAATCGGCACCAGCGATATTACCGGTACCAAGGTTCATTTCTGGCCCGATCTGAGCATTTTCCAGGAATCCGTTTACAGAAGGGATATCCTCGAAGGAAGGCTGAGAGAACTGGCTTACCTGAACAGAAAAATCAATATCATCCTCACCGATATGCGCGAAAAAGACGAGCAGGGTGAGTATTACAGCAAAAACTTCTACAGCGAAGGTGGAATCGTGGAATTTGTGCAGATGCTGGATAAAAACGGCAACCGGGTTCCCATCATTGCCCAGCCACTCTATGTGGAAGGACTGGATGAGGCAACCAATGTTGCGGTGGAAGTGGCCCTGACGTACAACGATGATTTCAAAGAGCATATTTTCTCTTACGTAAACAACATCAACACCATCGAAGGTGGTACCCACGTTACCGGTTTCAGACAGGCGCTGACCCGTGTGTTTAAATCATACGGTGATAAGGAAGGTCTGTTCGAAAGAGCCAAGGTAACCGTAGAGGGAGACGACTTCCGGGAAGGCCTGAGCGCCATTATTTCGGTAAAAGTTCCTGAACCGCAGTTTGAAGGACAGACCAAAACCAAACTGGGTAACAGCGAAGTAAGCGGTGTGGTACAAACCACCGTAGCCCGCGTACTGGAAGCCTACCTCGAAGAGAACCCCAGAGAATCCAAGCAGGTAATCTCCAAAATCATCCTGGCCGCACAGGCCCGGGTGGCTGCTAAAAAAGCCCGCGACATGGTACAGCGTAAAACCGTATTGAGCGGTGGCGGCTTACCAGGTAAACTGGCAGATTGCAGTGAAAGAGATCCGGCAAGATGTGAACTCTACCTCGTGGAGGGAGACTCCGCAGGCGGTACGGCCAAACAGGGCCGCGACAGGAGTTACCAGGCCATCCTTCCTTTGCGCGGTAAGATCCTGAATGTGGAAAAAGCCATGGAGCACAAGATCTACGAAAACGAGGAGATCCGCAACATGTACACTGCCCTGGGGGTAACCGTTGGAACAGAAGATGATCCCAAAGCGCTGAATACGTCCAAACTACGCTATCACAAGCTGATCATCATGACCGATGCCGATGTGGATGGTTCGCATATTGCCACCCTGATTCTTACGTTCATTTTCAGGTATATGAAGGAACTGGTGGAACAGGGAGGAGTTTATATTGCTCAGCCACCACTGTACCTGGTTAAGAAAGGCAAGGAGCATGAATATGCCTACAGCGAGGAACAGCGAAAAGCCCTGATTGAAAAACTGGGCGCCGGCAAGGAAGACAGCGTGACCATTCAGCGATACAAAGGTTTGGGTGAAATGAACGCCGAACAATTGTGGGAAACCACCATGGATCCTGCCCGCAGAACCCTGAAAAGAGTTACGATCGACAGTGCTGCCGAAGCAGACCGCATCTTCAGTATGCTCATGGGAGATGATGTGGCACCAAGACGGGAATTCATTGAAAGTCATGCCAAATATGCCAAAATAGACGTATAATCTAAAAAAACATTATCTTGTACGGGATTCAACAGGTTCCTATTTACTAATACAATAAATTCTTACAACATGGACACTTCAAAAATGATCAAAGCATACTGCCTGAAAACAAAGGAAAAAAATGTTCCCATGCAGGATGCAGTAATTACCAAAACTGCCAAAGGCGGTTATATGGCAGCTGGTCATGATGGCAAAGGCAATAAAATGGCCGCTATCATGAGCGAAGCGAAGGCTTTGCAGGCAATTGCCGATGGCGTTGCTAAAAAAGGATTCTAAGCAATTCAATATACGAAATAGACCGGCGAGCATCTGTTTGCCGGTTTTTTTATGTCCTGGCAGTTATGACTGAGCGGCTTTATCGCCTACCACCGCCTGGTGCATCAGGCTCAGGAACCGCTGCATTTCTTCCATATCCCGCACGGAATCGACCACCAGCAGGAACATTTTTCCGGCTTGCTTCAACCGGGCCTTATTGGTACCGGTCTGAAGATAGGCCAGCAGCTTTTTAAAGAGTTCGGATTCAAAATAAGGCGAGTCCGGACGATTGATAAAATAACAGCGCAGGGTCTGGTCTTTCAGGGTCATTTTTTCAAAACCCAGGTCCACTGCCAGCCAGCGGCAACGGACCGTGGTAAACAGGTCCTCCACCGGAGCAGGCATGGGGCCAAAGCGATCCGTCATTTCGTGGTGGAACTCCCGCAGGGTCTCCTCTTTTTCGCAGCTGTCTAACCGGGTATACAGCGAAAGTCTTTCCGTGATGCTTTCCACATAATCGTCCGGAATCAGGATTTCCAGATCTGTATCGATGGTACAGTCGCTCACAAAATCGTCCTGGCGGCTGATCTCTTCTTTAAACAGGTCTTTAAAGGAGGTACGCTTCAATTCGCGGATGGCTTCTTCGAGAATCTTCTGGTACATTTCGAACCCGATCTCTGCCATGAAACCACTCTGCTCTCCACCAAGCATATTTCCGGCTCCCCTGATGTCCAGGTCGCGCATGGCAATCTGGAATCCGCTGCCCAGATCGCTGAACTGCTCCAGGGTTTGTAATCGCTTCCTTGAATCGGTGGGCAGGGTACTCATGGGTGGTGCCAACAGATAACAAAAAGCTTTTTTATTGCTGCGCCCTACCCTTCCCCGCAACTGGTGCAGATCACTGAGTCCAAAATGGTGGGCATTGTTTACAATAATGGTATTCACATTCGGAATATCCACTCCACTCTCCACAATATTGGTACAAACCAATACATCGTATTTCTTATCGATGAAGTCGAGGATTTTTTCTTCGAGCTCGTGCCCCTCCAGCTGACCATGTGCATAGCCAATGCTAAGATCAGGACAAAGCCCTTGTATCAGGCCACTCATTTCTGCCAGTCCTTGTACCCGGTTATGGATAAAGAATACCTGTCCGCCTCTTTCCGTTTCAAAATAAATGGCATCCCGTATAAAATCGTCGTTGAACACATGCACTTCCGTTTGGATAGGCTGCCTGTTGGGTGGCGGTGTATTGATGATGCTCAGGTCTCTCGCCCCCATTAAACTAAACTGCAGGGTCCTAGGTATCGGAGTTGCCGTGAGGGTTAAGCAATCCACATTGGTCTTGAGGGTTTTCAGTTTCTCTTTATGCCCTACGCCAAATTTTTGTTCTTCATCGATCACCATCAACCCCAGGTCTTTGAACTTCACTTCCTTACCGAGCAATCCGTGTGTGCCAATGATGATGTCTATTTTACCCTCTGCCAGTTTCTGAAGAGTTTCCTTTTTTTCTTTGGAAGATTTAAAGCGGTTGATGAAATCCACGGTAACCGGAAAATCCTTCAACCGGTCTTTGAACGTTTTGTAATGCTGGAAAGCCAGGATGGTAGTGGGTACCAGCACCGCTGCCTGCTTTCCGTCTACGACCGATTTAAATGCTGCGCGGATGGCAATTTCCGTTTTACCAAATCCCACGTCTCCGCACACCAGCCGGTCCATCGGCGCTTCGCTCTCCATGTCTTTCTTTACATCGGCAGTTGCCTTGCTCTGATCGGGTGTGTCTTCGTAAATAAAAGATGCTTCCAGTTCCGTTTGCATGTAATTGTCCGGAGCATGCGCAAACCCATGCTGGGCCTTCCTTTGGGCATACAGCTTGATCAGGTCGAAGGCAATTTCTTTTACACGCACTTTGGTCTTTTCCTTCAACCTGTTCCACACATCACTGCCCAGCTTATTCACTTTAGGAACCGTTCCTTCCTTACCTGTATACTTGGAAATTTTATGCAGTGAATTGATGTTCACATACAGGATATCACTGTCTTTATAAATGATCCTTACGGCTTCCTGTATTTTTCCATTCACTTCCAGTTTCTGTAACCCGCTGTAGGTTCCCACACCGTGATCTATATGGGTTACATAATCGCCCGGTTGCAGGTCCCGGAGGGTTTTCAGTGTCAGCGCCTTGTTCTTGTTGTATGCCTGCTTTACCTTGTACTTATGGTACCGCTGAAATATCTGGTGATCGGTATAGCAAACCAGTTTCAGTGTATGATCGATGAATCCTTCGTGAATTCCCCTGGCAACCGGTGTAAACTGAATCTCCGTATTCAGGTCGGTGAAAATACTGTTGAGCCTTTCCAGTTGCTTCACCTGTTCTGCAAACAGGAATATCTGGTAACCTGCAGCCTCATGAGCTTTCAGGTCTTTGATCAGTAGATCGAACTGTCTGTTGAATGCCGGCTGCGGCCTGGTATTCAATTCCATTTCTTCCTTCGCCAGCGTGGATTGATAGCCAAACTCCACCAACGGTTTCTGCTGCACTAATTCCTTCAATGCAGGCGCTTTAACGAAATCGGTCCACTGAATATCTTTCAATATATATTGTCCTTCCTCTTCCTCGTTGTTTTGCTGAAAATGTCCGTTGCGCAACAGATCCATAAAGCCCACGAGGTCCTCTTCCTGCACCCGGATTTTTTCCTCAATCACATCCCAGTCTTTCAACCAAACAACGGTGTTCTCCGGAAGAAATTCCAGCAGGGATATTTTATCGCCCACACCATCTCCAAAAGTTTCCGGCAACTGATCTACATTGGGAATGATGTTGATCTGCAGCAGCTTTCGCTCACTCAATTGCGTTTCCGGATCAAATATCCGGATGCTGTCTACCTCATTGCCGAACAATTCGACCCGGTAGGGTTTCTCGTTTCCGAACGAATAAATATCCAGGATACCTCCCCGCAAAGCAAATTGCCCCGGTTCATATACAAAATCCGTGCGCTCAAATCCGTACATCACAAACAGTTCCATCAGGCTTTCGGGCTGGATGGTATCATTCGTTTTGATGCTGATGATATTGCTGCTGATGGTAGAGGGCTGTATAACTTTCTCAAAAATGGCTTCGGGATACGTCACCACAATTTTCTTGTTCCCGCCGGCGGATAAGCGGGTAAGCGCTTCGGTACGCAACATCAGGTGCGAACTGTTCAGCAGCCTGAAATTTTTCCTGTTCTTGAAGGAAGACGGAAAATAAAACAGATCCAGGGCACTGGTGATGTTCTCGATGGTATTGTGGAAATATGCGGCCTCCTCGGCATCATTGAGTACGATCAGGTGGTTGAGTCCTGCAGCTTCGGGGTGCTGAAAAACAGCACTTACCAGAAATTCAGCTCCGCTGCCCTGAACGTTTTTTAAGTAAATTTTTTGGGGGTCGGCATAGGAAAGCCTGTTCACCAACTGAAGAACCAGGGGTGATTGCTGGTATAAATCCAAAATCGTCTGCAAATTCATATACGCTCACCGCAAAGATACAAAAGATACAACAAGCCTAATATGCTGCATTATGATTCACCACAATCTTGATTTCGGTGAGTTTACCCGGCTCAACCGTTACCAGTGAAATGTTGTTGCGGATGTCGAACTGATTGGCAAAAAACTGCTGACCAACCTGAACAAAAACGGAATAGGTGCCAACGGGCAGTGGCTGCACGAATGTACCGGCACTATCTGTTTGTACGGTGGCAACCAGTCTGGTAAATATGGCAGTGAATAAAGGGGCGCTCTCCACCTGATTGGCCTGACGGATATTGGTAGGTTCGTAAAAAAACACGGTTGTAGGGTATGGTACTGGTTCCGGAGTGGCCTGTCCTACCCTGGGCATTTGGTTGCCCACTGCTTCAGCTACGCTTCCAAAAATGCCCTGTTTCACCTGATTTACAGGGAGTTTTTGCGGTGCCTTGCAGGAAAGGAGTGCCACCCAACCAACTGCTGCCAAAAAAAGAATCAATCGCATACTACATTTTAAAGTGGGAAAGTATCTAATTTAGAGCATACTAAAGCCAGGTTCAGCCCACGCGCTGAAAAAAAAATTTCTTATGACGAAAAAAGTTTTTGCGCTCTTTTTACCCACGTTGTTTACTGTAAATATACTGAATGCACAGGTCAGGACCAATGAAAACCTGTTAAGGGTATCCGCAGGCAAACTGGGTATGGAGCAGGTGAGCAATTATGCACGAGCCATGTCGCTTGCCAAAGAAAAAAAATGGGAACTGTCCATTTTACTCAGCAATGGCAGCCATGCACGTTTAACCGGTGTGGATGAATTCGGATTCCCGGTATATACCCGTTCTTACAACAATACCATTGCAGCAGCCACTACCCGGGCCAATCAATTATGGCCGGGAGGAACCAGTGGATTCAATTTATCCGGCAGTACGCCCGCCATGCAAAACAAACTCGGCATCTGGGAATACGACGGCGCTCCCTCAAAAGACCATGTGGAGTTCAGCGGCCGGATTGTACAAAAAGATGTTCCTGCGGGAAGGGGAAGCGACTTTCATGCAACGCATGTTGCCGGAACCATGATTGCCAAAGGCATTAATCCGGTTGCCAAAGGAATGGCATTTGAAATCCCCAACCTGATTTCCTACGACAACAACAGCGATCTGTCCGAAATGACATCAGAAGCCGCTTCCGGCATGTTGCTGTCGAATCACTCTTACGGACTTTTAACCGGATGGAACTACAATACTGCCAATGCCAGATGGGAATTTTACGGCAGGTTTGGAGAAAACGAAGATTACCGTTACGGTTATTACAGCAGGGAAGCTTCGCTGATAGATTCTATTTTATACAATGCCCCTTTTTATCTGATGGTGCAGTCGGCCGGTAACGACCGGAACAACAATGGCCCCAAAGAGGGTGAGCCTTATTACAGATACGATGTTTCGAATACCATGATCAATGCGGGCAACAGACCAGCAGGAATCAGCAGCAACGACGGATTTGATATCATTGCGGGCAAAGCCATTGCCAAAAATAATATTACCATCGGCGCTGTACGGGGTATTGCCGGCGGATACAACAAACCCTCCGATGTAGTGATGAGCACATTCAGTGCCTGGGGTCCAACGGATGATGGCAGAATCAAACCCGATTTTGTGGCAGATGGTGTTAACGTTACTTCTACCACCAGCACGGGCAACAGCGCCTATGCCACTTTGAGTGGTACGTCTATGGCAGCACCGAATACCACTGGTTCGCTGCTCCTGTTACAGGAATTGTATACCAAACTGAAACCGGGAAGCTTCATGCGTTCTGCCACGTTAAAAGGGCTGGCCATCCATACCACCGACGAAGCCGGCATGACTGAGGGACCCGATTATCAGTATGGCTGGGGGCTGCTGAATGTTAGCCGCGCGGCAACCGTATTAAACAATGCCATTTCATCGAACAATGCGGCTACCAGCAGCGATCTGGTGTACGAAAACATCCTTACCAGCGGCACCAGCTTTACCAAAACCGTGGTAGCCAGCGGAAAGGGACCTCTCAAAGCCACCATTGTGTGGACAGATCCGGTTGGTTCGGTGAACACCAATGCATCCACCAACCTGAACGACAGAACCAAGAAACTGGTACACGATCTGGATATCCGGATCACACGGGCAACCCAAACTTTTTCCCCCTGGACACTGAACCCGCTTAGTCCGGGATCAGATGCGGTAAGAAATGACAACATCACCGACAATGTAGAGCGGATTGATGTAGACAGCACCATTCCCGGAGAAACTTATACCATTACGGTTTCCAATAAAGGTGCACTGGTAAGAGGCTCCCAGGCCTATTCGCTGATCATCAGCGGGGCAGGTGGCACCGCTTATTGTGATTCCAAATCCACTCCGGGCGGAGGCCCTAAAATAGACAGTGTGCGGTTTTCCAATATTCAGTTTGGCAGCACGGCAGGATGCAAGTCCTATACCAACAACACCAGTATCACTGGAGATATTCAGGCCAAACAATCCATTCCTTTCAGCATTAAAGTGAGTACCTGCGACGGAACCACCAACAGCCGGATGGTCAAAATTTTCATTGATTACAACAACGACGGTGATTTTCTGGATGCCAATGAGCTGGCCGCTACCAGCGGCGTTCTCAGCAGTGCTACCGTGAATTTCACAGGCACTATTGTAGTACCGGACAATGTAGTTGCCGGCAACCTTACCAGGATGCGCGTGATTGTTCAGGAAACCCTGAATGCCAGTGATATCAGTGCCTGCAACGATTTTGCCAAAGGGGAAACACAGGATTTCAACATCCGCGTTGTTCCGCCTTCCAATGATATGGCGCTGAGCAATATTGTATCTCCGGAAGCCAATGGCTGTGCCAACGATGCGCAATATTTAACGGTCAACATCACCAATAACGGATCTGTTGGCCAAAGCAATATTCCACTGAGCGCCACCATTAAAAATGGCGCAACCACCGTTGCCACACTTACAGTTACTTATCCGGGAACCATTGCTCCGCTTTCTTCGGTCAACTATACTTTTCAACTGCCCTTCAATAGTGTTGCAGGTACCACCTACACCATTACGGCCGTTGTATCACTTGCAACAGACCAGAACAGCAGCAACGATCAGTTTACAGCCACGGTTCCCATTGCGGCCAAACCCGCTACCCCATCGGGCCAGGGCGTGGTTTGCGGCACCAATGTTTTGTTGTCTGCCCTGAACCCTACTACCGACAATTACTATTGGTTTACCGGCAGTACAGGAGGTGCACCCATTGGTTATGGTGCGAGCATTCAAACAGCCAATATTACTCCGGATCGTACGTATTACCTGGCCAAAGAAACCAGGTCGTCTGTGGGCGCTGTTTCCAAACTCACCTATCCATCCGGAGGCTATAACAATTTTGCAGGTAATTTCATGACCTTCCAGGCTTCAGTTCCCCTGACCATCGAAACGGCCCGTTTGTACATTGGTAATCCCGGACAAATTCGTTTCACCGTGGGCAATAACCTCACCACCAGCGGCACTTCCGGCAGTTTCACCTACAGACCGCTTGCCAGCACTACCATTGATGTATATGCAACCAAACCCAACCCTGCACCGGGTTCTGTATCCGGAAACAGCCCTACCGATTCCGGTGCTGTATATGCATTGAATTTACCGGTTCCTGTTAGTGGGGAAGGTTTTCTGATGGTGGAATGTTTGAATGGGGCTACCATCTTCAGAAACAATGGCATCAGTGGCACCATTTATCCAACCATGGTATCGAACCTGTTTTCTTTTACAGGCAACAGCGCTTCACTGGATGGAACCACCAATGCCAACGGGTATTATTATTTCTTCTATGATACCCGCGTATCTACCGGATGCGCCAGCGACCGGGTTCAGGTAGTTGCAGCAGCCAACTCCAATGTGTCTGTTTCCCAGGTGGGCGATTCTCTGGTGAGCAGTATCCGTAACGGCTTCTTCCAATGGGTGTACAATGATACCGCTTCCGTAAGTGGCGCCAACGGATCTTCTATCAAGCCAACCAAATCCGGAAATTACAAAGTGATTGTAACCGATGCACTGGGATGTGCCAGAACATCGGCCAATATCAACTATACCGTAACCGGTATCATCACTGCCTCACCGGAGGAAATCAAACTGAACGTTAGCCCCAATCCGAACAATGGTGTATTCCAGCTTTCTTTTGAAGTGAACAACAGAAGCGATCTCTCCATTGAAATTTTAAATGCATCGGGCCAGCGGGTATATGTTCAGTCGCAACCCGGATTCATTGGCCGGTATTCCAAACAGATCAACCTGCCCCGAAGCAGCAGTGAATTTTACCTGCTGAAGATTCAGCATCACAAAAAAACCTACCTGCAGAAAATCCTTATAATGCACTAGCAGCAAGCGTTTTAAAAGGCCCCGGAACAACACCGGGGCCTTTTTATATGGAATTATGTACCTTCCGGAAAAAATTGAGCATGCTTTTACCCTGGCACAGAGCTGTTGTTACTAAAGTGGAGGATGCCACTTCCACTACCCGAAGATTTTGGATTCAGGTTCCGGAACTTTCAAAATTCGACTTTCAACCCGGTCAGTTTGTGACCCTGGATCTTCCGATTCATGAGCAAAAAAACAAGCGCTGGAGAAGTTATTCCATTGCGTCTGCGCCCGATGGTACCAATACAATTGAACTGGTGATCGTACTGAATGAGCATGGCAAGGGCACTCCCTTCCTGTTCAATGAAGTAAAAGAAGGATCTGAACTTTCCCTTCGTGGACCGCAGGGTAAGTTTACCATGCCCGCCCCCCTGGACCAGGACCTCTACCTGATTTGTACCGGTACCGGAATTGCCCCTTTTCGTTCCATGGTACAGTACATAGAAAATTTCAAAGTGCCACACCAGCAGGTGCACCTTATTTTTGGTTGCAGAAAACTGAGAGATGCTTTGTATGAGGCCGAAATGAGGGAGCTCGAAAAAGCATGCCCGGGCTTTCATTTTCATCCCTGCTTTTCCAGAGAAACCGAAGTGGGTCCCGGCCAATACTCAGGCTACGTTCATGATGTGTATGAAAAACTGATCAACGAAAGCAGGTTGCCAGATGGTACTGTTGCACCGGCGCATTTTTATTTATGCGGTTGGAAAAATATGGTAGATCACGCCAAACAAAAACTCCAGGAATTAGGCTTCGATAAAAAAGCCATCCACCTGGAGTTGTATGGTTAATTGTATTGTTCTGATCAACTGATGGCGTTCAGCACCAGTTGTTTCACTTCACTTAATGGTATTCTTTCCTGCTTCATGGAATCTCTGTGGCGGATCGTTACCATATTGTCTTCCTTGGTCTGGTGATCGATGGTTACACAGAATGGTGTACCAATAGCATCCTGACGGCGGTAGCGTTTTCCGATCGCGTCCTTCTCTTCGTAGAAGCACTTGAAGGAAGACTTGCATTCGTCCATCAGTTGTCTGGCAATTTCTGGCAAACCATCCTTTTTAACCAGTGGCAGAATGGCCAGTTTGTTGGGAGCAATTTTAGCAGGTATACGCATCACTACCCTGCTGTCTGTTGTACCATCTTCCTTGGGTATCACTTCTTCTTCGTAGGCGTTGCTCAGGATCAGCAGGAACATTCTGTCCAGACCAATAGAGGTTTCCACCACATACGGAATGTAGTTGCCATAAGGCTTACCGGTGGTTTCGTCGATATCATTGTCGAAGTACTGCTGTTTCTTTTTGCTGAACTCCTGGTGACTCTTCAGGTCGAAGTCGGTACGGCTGTGAATACCTTCCACTTCCTTAAATCCAAATGGAAATTCAAATTCAATATCCAGTGCAGCATCGGCATAATGTGCCAGCTTTACGTGATCGTGGTAACGGTATTTTTCTCTTGGCAAACCAAGGCTCAGGTGCCAGTTCAATCGTTCTTCTTTCCAGTAATTGTACCACTGCATCTGTGTGCCGGGGCGTACAAAGAACTGCATTTCCATCTGCTCAAACTCCCGCATGCGGAAAATAAACTGACGGGCTACAATTTCATTCCTAAAAGCTTTTCCGGTTTGTGCAATACCGAAAGGAATTTTCATCCTGGCTGTTTTCTGCACGTTCAGGAAATTCACAAAAATACCCTGCGCTGTTTCGGGTCGCAGATAAATGGTATCAGCATCTTCCGCTACAGAACCCAACTGGGTAGAGAACATCAGGTTGAACTGACGGATATCTGTCCAGTTGCCTGTACCGCTCACTGCACAAACAATTTTATGGTCTTCGATCAACTGCTTTAATCCTGCATAATCATCGGCAGACAGCAGTACATCCATTTGCGCAATCAGTGCATCTGCTGCAATTTCCTGCCCCTGCTCACGCAGTTGATCTGCCTTGGCTTCGATCAGGTGATCTACCCGGTATCTTTTTTTGCTGTCTTTGTTGTCGATCATCGGATCACTGAAATTATCAACGTGTCCGCTGGCTTTCCAGGTAGTGGGATGCATGAAAATAGCTGCGTCTATACCCACGATGTTATCGTGCATTTGCGTCATGCTTTTCCACCAGTAATCGCGGATGTTTTTCTTCAACTCAGATCCGTTGGGACCATAATCATACACGGCGCTCAGACCGTCGTAAATTTCACTACTGGGGAATACAAAGCCATATTCTTTGGCATGCGAAATAATTGCCTGAAAATTATTTTCTGATAATGTGCTCATAGAGCGGCAAAAATAGGTCTTTCGGCTTTCTTTTGGAAACCCTATTGCAACTTCTCATTTTGCTGATGGCGATCCTTATCGCGCAGGGTCTTTTTGGCCATATTTTTCTCCAAAGCGGCGGTTAAATCTACCCCGGTCTGGTTGGCCAGGCAAATCAGCACAAAAAGTACATCGGCCATTTCATCTGCCATATCATGTTGCTTATCGGATTCCTTAAAGGACTGTTCTCCGTATTTGCGCACCATGATCCTGCTGAGCTCGCCCACTTCCTCCATTAAAATACCCAGGTTGGTCAGCTCGTTGAAATAGCGGACTCCAATAGTGTTGATCCATTCATCTACCTGTTGCTGTGCTGCTGAAATTGTCATTATTCGCGGTTTTTAGAGTCTATTACAATGGTTACCGGGCCGTCGTTCAGAAGCCGGACCTTCATATCTGCCCCAAAAATACCCGTGGCCACCGGTTTGCCCAGATCGGCAGAAAGCTGCCGGATCAATGCTTCATACAGCGGAATGGAAATATCCGGTTTGGCCGCCTTGATATAAGATGGCCGGTTCCCTTTTTTGGTACTCGCATGCAGGGTAAACTGGCTGATGAGCAGGATTTCCCCGCCAATATCTTTTACAGAACAGTTCATCACACCGGCTTCATCATCAAATATTCTGAGGCTGACCATTTTATTGCTGAGCCAGCTGATGTCTTCGGCCCCGTCGGCCTCTTCTATACCAACCAAAACCAGCAAACCCCGGCTGACGGCTCCGTTTACAACCCCGTTGATGGTTACATCCGCAGATGCAACTCTTTGAATAACTACACGCATGGAATGTTCTTTTATCCGAAATTTGATGGGATGAAGATAAACATAAGCAGTGAAATCCAGTTCCAAACCGCACGCAGCGGAGGCAAGGGCGGTCAGAACGTAAACAAGGTAGAAACCATGGTGGAAGGACGCTGGCATGTACAAAACTCCGTCCTTCTGAGTGCGGAGCAGAAAACACTGCTGACCGAACGTTTACAGAACCGGATTACTGCAGAAGGCTTTTTGCTCGTAAAATCCCAAACCGAAAGATCGCAGCTGGGCAACAAACAGGAAGTGATTCAAAAAATGAACCGGATGGTGGCAGCTGCGCTGGAGAAAGCAAGGCCCAGAAAAGCCACCCAACCAACCCATGCATCCAAGGAAAAAAGAATTGAGTCTAAAAAGAAACATGCTTTTACCAAAATTTTCAGAAAGAAAATTGATACCCGCAACCTGTAACAGAACCATTATTTTTACAAGCGCCGGAAGGGCAAATGGGGTAGCATCCCCTACAAAGTATAAATCAGCATCCCTTGAGTGAAATAAAGAAATTAGCGGGGCAAACAATGTGGTATGGTGTTCCTACCATTGCAAGCAGGTTCCTGGGATACCTGATGAATCTTTCCCTGCCGCTGTTCTTTGCACAACCGGCGGTAACGGCAGATCTCACACAGATCTATGCCATTATTCCTTTTTTAAACGTGCTGTTTACTTATGGTCTGGAAACAGCCTATTTCCGGTTCAGCAAAGAAACCGATTCCGGGAAACTCTACAGTACGCTTTCGCTTTCGCTGATAGGCTCTACCATTTTACTCACCGCCGGTATTCTGCTGTTTCAGGATCATTTGGTGAAATGGGCCAACCTGGAGGCTCATCCGGAATACATTACCTGGATGATCGCCATCCTGTTCTTCGATACCATCAGTACCCTGGCTTTTGCCAGACTGCGGTTGGAAAACAGGCCGAGGAAATATGCAGTGGTAAGACTGTCCAGTGTGCTGGTTAATTTTTTATCGGTATTGATTTTTTTAGGACTGATCCCTTCCTATATCATTGATCATCCCGAAAGCAGCCTTGCTTTTTTTGTAAACAATGGCATCGGAATCGGCTATTACCTACTGGGAAACCTTGCTGGCAGCATGCTCACATTCCTGTTACTGTGGAAAGAGTTTAAGCAGATCCGTTTCCTGTTTAACCTGGAACTCTGGAACAAGGTTATGCGATACAGTTATCCGCTCATCATTGTAGGCATGGGCGGAATGGTCAATGATATGCTGAGCCGGCTGATTTATCAGCACGTGGTAGACCTTCCGGAAGAAGCAGCCAAGCACGAACTCGGCATTTTCAGCAATATCTATCGCCTGGCGGTGCTCATCACCATTATGATTCAGGCTTTTCGGATGGCGGCTGAGCCCTTCTTTTTTAAACAGCACAGCGAAGAAAATGCACAGAAAGTATATGCAAGGATTATGAAGTTTTTTGTGATTGCCTGCTGCTATATGTTTTTGTTCATCAGCTTATTCATAGAACTTTTTAGCTGGTTCTTCAATGCCATTGGTAAGCCTTTATGGACAGAAGGGCTGTACATTGTACCCCTGCTGGCACTCGGCAATATCTTTCTGGGGATTTATTACAATCTGAGTATCTGGTACAAACTGACCGATAAAAATAAAATGGGCGCCATCATTACGTTTGCAGGCGCGCTGATCACCATTGGTCTGAATATTGTACTCATTCCCAAACTGCATTACCTGGGTGCAGCGCTGGCAACATTCACCTGCTATTTCTTCATGATGGTCACCAGTTATATACTGGGGCAACGCCATTATCCGGTTCCCTATGCAGTAAAAAAAATTACCACATACCTGGTGATTGTATGCCTGTTCTATGCCATCCATAAACTGGTATTGTATTTCTTCCCGTTGTTGTGGCTCGGTATATTGCTGGGAATCCTGTTCATCGGATTGTTCAGCTGGCTCATTGGATGGGCAGAGAAAAAAGAACTGCAGAAAATCCCATTTTTGCAGAAATTCATTTCCTGAGCAGGAGATAAAAAAAACAGTATGGCAGAAGATTTACACATCATCAAAGGCAGTAAAGCCGAACAATACGAAGCCCTGATTCCGCAGATCAAGGGGTTACTGGAAGGAGAAACCGACCTGATAGCCAACCTGGCCAATACTGCTGCTGCATTAAAGGAGCAGTTCGGATGGTTCTGGATCGGATTTTACCTGATGAAGCAGAATGAACTGGTACTAGGACCTTTTCAGGGGCCGGTAGCCTGTACAAGAATTCGCAAAGGCAGAGGTGTTTGCGGAAGCAGTTGGGCAAATGCATCCACATTAATTGTTCCGGATGTAGAAAAATTTCCCGGACATATTGCCTGCAGCAGTTTGTCCAAATCAGAGATTGTAGTACCCCTGTTCAAAGCAGGAGAAGTGGCAGGTGTGCTGGATGTAGACAGCAATGAATACAACAGTTTCGACGAAACCGACCAACATTACCTAGAACAGATTGTAGCGTTGCTGAATTGTTAATTATAGTGCCCGGATACCGCACCAATTGGCAGTTCCGGGGAATTAACCTACCTTTGCCCTATTCATATACTCTCTCTGTTCGACTGGAATCTACTTCAGTGACAAGGTAATCCCATCAAAAGTTAGGTTATATAGCATCCCAAAGGGATGTTCAATTTAAAATACATATTGTGTTATTCAAAGAATTACAGCTCATCGAGCCCATTTTAAAGGCGCTCGAAACCGAAGGCTATACAACGCCTACCCCCATTCAACAACAGGCTATTCCGCTGGCGCTGGAGCGCAGGGATGTGCTGGGTTGTGCCCAGACCGGAACAGGAAAAACAGCAGCATTTGCCATTCCTATTCTGCAGTTAACTTATCAGGCCATTCAAAACGGCAACAGATCAAAAAGCATTAAGGCCCTTATACTCACCCCAACCAGGGAACTGGCTATTCAGATTGATGAAAGTTTTGCCGCTTACGGCAGAAACCTCTACCTGAAACACAAGGTTATTTTTGGTGGCGTTTCACAGGTGCCTCAGGTAAACGCTCTCAGAAACGGAGTAGACATTCTGGTTGCAACACCGGGCAGGCTGCTGGACCTGATGCAACAAGGTTATATTCACCTGAACGATATAAATTTCTTTGTGCTGGATGAAGCGGATCGTATGCTCGATATGGGTTTCATCAACGATGTTAAAAAAATCGTTGCCAAATTGCCTGAGAAAAAGCAGACCCTGTTTTTCTCTGCTACCATGCCTACAGAAATTGAAAGGCTTTCTGCCACCCTGTTAAAAAACCCTGCCAAAGTAGAAGTAACTCCGGTGTCTTCCACTGCCGAAAAAATTGAGCAGGCTGTGTACTATGTAGAGAAGGAGCAGAAAAAACATTTGCTGATTCACCTGTTGAAAGACCATTCCATTCAAACTGCACTGGTATTTACCAGAACCAAACATGGTGCGGATAAAGTGGTAAAAGAACTGCTGAAAGCCGGTATTACTGCCGAAGCCATTCACGGCAACAAATCGCAGAATGCCCGTCAGCGCGCCCTCACCAATTTCAAAGCAGGCACCACCCGTATTCTGGTGGCTACAGATATTGCAGCAAGGGGTATTGATGTAGACCAGTTATCGCATGTATACAATTACGAATTGCCCAATGTTCCCGAAACCTATGTACACCGGATCGGAAGAACCGGCCGGGCTGGCGCAAGCGGCATGGCAGTTTCCTTTTGTGATACAGAAGAAAGGGAATACCTGAGAGATATTCAGAAACTCATCCGCATTAACCTGCCGGTGGTTAAAGGACATGACTACGAATCAACCGTTCCGCTTCATGCAGCAACGCCGCTGAAAGTACAGCAACCCAAACCTGCACCAAGAGGAAGATTCAGAGAGCCCCGCAGCAGCTACAACAGAAGTTCAAGAACCCGATAAAGGATTTGATCCGGCTAAACAATATTGCTTAATTTAGGATTTATGATTAAGCAATATTGTTTTCTTTTTATAGCAATGCTCTGTATGGGGATTGCATCCGCACAAAAAAACGTAAAGCCCCCATCTGTTCCCACCCCTTATTATCCCACTGCAACAATTTGGGAACACAGAACAGCAGAAAGCCTTGGGCTGAAAGCAGATCAACTCCGGAAAGCCATAGATACCGCAACGTATTATGAGAGTAAAAATCCGCGGAGCATGGAGCGGAACCATTACCAGACTTTTGGTAAGGAGCCGTTCGGAGATGGCATTGGTCCGTTCGAAGAACGGGGTAACCAGACCGGTATCATTGTTTATAAAGGATACATTGTTGCTGCATGGGGAGACACCCTCAAATGCGATATGACGCATAGTGTTACCAAAAGTTTTCTGTCTACAGTTATCGGACTGGCCGCAGACAAGGGCCTGATCCATTCCGTTCAGGATAAAGTGGCCTCCTACGTTCCTCCCATCGAAGTGTACGATCCTGCTATTCCGGCAAACAGGCAGGCAGAGTTATTCGGCCATACTGAATTGCTGCATCCTTTTCAATCTGCACATAACCGGACCATTACATGGGAGTCTATGTTGCGGCAAACCAGCGACTGGGAAGGTACTTTGTGGGGAAAGCCCGATTGGGCAGACCGCCCGGATGCAGATCCTGCTACCTGGCAGAATCGCAGGAGAAATACGCCCGGAACTGTATATGAATACAATGATGTTCGAGTAAATGCACTTGCACTGGCAGCTACCAGTGTTTGGAGAAAACCCCTTCCCCAGGTGTTAAAAACCTATATCATGGATCCGATTGGCGCCTCCAACACCTGGAGATGGACCGGTTACAGGAACTCCTGGATTGTACTCGACGGCAATCCGGTTCAGAGTGTGAGCGGTGGCGGACATTGGGGTGGAGGTATGTTTATTCATGCGGCAGATATGGCGAGATTTGGACTGCTGACCCTCCGGAATGGCCAATGGAACAACCAGCAACTGCTTTCTGAGCAATGGATTCGTCAGGCCCTTACCCCTACCAGTGTCAAAAAAGACTACGGATACATGAACTGGTTCCTGAATACAGACAGGATGTTTTTACCTAATGCTCCGGAAACAGCATTTGTACATGTAGGGAATGGCAACAATATCATCTATGTAGACCGGAAAAACGACCTGGTAGTAGTACTACGCTGGATCGACGGCAAGGGCATGGATAAAACAATCCGGGAGATTCTTTCTGCCTTATAATGCTTGATCCGTATTATTTAAATGCCTAATTTTAGGTTCCCCCCTGATGCCTTACTGTAAACCAGCCAGGACACCCTATGAGTACAGATTTGTTTAATGAACATTTCAAGGATAACTATTTTCTTCAATCAGTGATCGACTCGATTGAAGAGGGTGTTGTTGTGCAGAACAAAGAAGGTACCATCATTGGCTTCAACTCCAAGGCGCTTGAAATTTTGTTGCTGAACGAGAAAGAGCTTTTTGGCAAAACCTCTTACGATGATATGTGGAATGCTGTTCTGGAAGACGGCAGGGCAGCCGGCGGAGAAGAACATCCTATTTCCATTACCCTCAGAACCGGCCAGCCGCAAACCAATGTGCTCATGCAGGTGAACATGCTCAACAGGGGAGCCAGGTGGATCAATATCAATTCGCGGCTGATTCATATCGGAGACGATGTATTTGCCTTTGCCAACTTTTCGGATGTTACAGATATGGTTCAAACCAATGAATCCCTAACCCTCGAAAAGCAGCAGCGGAAGCTCAGTGAAAAGAAGTTTTCGAATGTTTTTAAATACTCCAGTATTGGCAAGGCCATTCTTTCTCCGGAAGGGCATATCATGGATGTGAACGATTCCCTGTGCAATATGCTGGGGTACAATAAGGATGAACTGTTTCAAAACGGATTAAAGAATATCTGCCATACAGAGGACTATGCAGATAATATAACCCTGACCAAACAAATGCTCACCAGTGAGCTGAAAAAAGTTGAAAAGGAAATTCGTTTTACCAAAAAAGACGGCAGCCTTTGCTGGACAACGGTTACCACCTCCCTGGTAAGAGACGATGCGCGAAATCCGCAGTTCTTTATTTCTCAGATACAGGAAATTACAGAACTCAAACAACTGAATAAAGACCTCGAAACACAAAACAGGGAACTCCTGAAAACGCAGATGGCCCTGGAAAAAAAAGTAAGCCAGCTGAAAGAGTTTGCAGGCATCATTACCCATGATGTGCGTGGGCCGGCTCACAATATCCGCAAAATGCTGGAGATGTATGAGGTAACAGAAGATCCTGAATTAAAGCAGGCTTCGCTGGATTATCTGAAAAAAGTAAGCGCCGATCTTACCAATAACCTGAACGAGCTGGTGCAGATTCTGCAGATCCAGATGGAAAAAGATATTCCAAAGTCTGAGTGCAGTTTTGAGGAAATCATCGGCAGCGTGTGTTTACAGCTTCAGGAAACCATCAACCAGAAAAAAGCCGTTATTCATACCGATCTCCAGGTAAACACCCTGGTATATCCAAGGGTTTTTCTCCAGAGTATCATTTACAATTTGCTGAGCAACAGCCTCAAATATGTTCAACCCGATCAGCCACCTGTGATTGAAATAAAAACATTCAAGGACGTCAGGGGTGTTTGCCTCACTGTGAAGGATTATGGTTTGGGAATAGACATGAAACGATTCGGGCATATGTTGTTCAGGTTCCAGAAAAGCTTTCACAGCGGATTCGACAGCAAAGGCATTGGCCTTTACCTGATCAAGAACCAGATTGAAGACCAGGGAGGCACTATTTCCGCCGAAAGTGAGCCCAATAAAGGAATTACTTTTACTGTACGATTTTAGTAAAAACCCCCTATTTTTGCCGCCTTAACAGCGGATGTGGCGAAATTGGCAGACGCACTAGACTTAGGATCTAGCGCCGCGAGGCGTGTGGGTTCGACCCCCTCCATCCGCACTTCAACAAAGGCAAGACAAGCGAAAGTTGTTCTTGCCTTTGTTATTTTCTCCTATACCTGCGGAGATATTTGTCTGCCGTCATCTTTTGCTGCGTGCAATTCAGTAAATTCATGTTACGAACCGATAGCATTCTATGAGTATCCCGGAAGCTAAATCTGTAAAAACAAATCGTCCTCTTCCTCAAAGCGTCCTGGCCGGATATTCCGTACAAAACAAGGTTACCCTGGTGCGTGGCGGCAAAGATTACTTCGACCTGGTATTGAAAATGATCAACCAGGCAATCCATACGATTCACCTGCAAACGTATATTTACGACGATGATGAAACGGGTAAAATGGTGGGCACTGCTTTAATGGCTGCTGCCAAAAGAAAAGTAGCTGTTTTTCTGATGGTAGATGGTTATGCCTCCCAAACACTTTCTTCCGCATTTATTGATGAACTTAAATTGGCGGGAATTCATTTCCGGTTCTTTGAGCCCTTGTTCAAAAGCCGAAATTTTTATTTCGGCAGAAGGATGCATCACAAAATACTGGTAGCAGATGCCCGTTATGCCATTACCGGCGGAAGCAATATTGCCAACCGCTACAACGATATGCCCGACAGTCCGGCTTGGCTGGATTATATGGTTTATGTAGAAGGGGATGCAGCAAGAGAACTTTGCATACTCTGCAGGCGAACCTGGAAAGGTGTTCCCGCCGAATCCACGATCAATGCCTGCGAGTCTGCTCCGCCGAAGCTGGAATTTTCCCGCCAGGAAACCAGCGAAGTCAGGGTGCGCCGCAACGACTGGGTAAAGCGAAAAAATGAGATCTCCAATACGTATATTGAAATGCTGGCCTTTGCGCAAAACCGCATTACCATCCTTTGCAGTTATTTCTTACCCGGAAGAGCCATTACCCGCTTATTAAAAAATGCAGCCAAACGTGGCATTGAAATAAGGGTAATCACCGCAGGCAAATCCGATATCATGATCTCCAAACATGCTGAACGCTGGTTGTACGACATGCTGTTCAGGTACCGGATAAAAATATACGAATACCAACCGGCCATCCTGCATGCCAAACTGGCCTCCTGCGATGGAGAATGGGTTACCATCGGATCTTATAATGTAAACAACATCAGCGCTTACGCAAGTGTAGAGCTTAATCTGGATATCCGTAACGAAGTTTTTGCTGCACAGGTAGAGGAAGAATTGAATCAGCTGATCGAAAAAAGCTGTATTCCGATAACCGCGGAACTCCACTCTGTTAAAACCAATTTTCTGATCCAGTTTTTCCGCTGGCTCTGCTACCATACCATCAGCCTGATTTTTACCATGGTTACATTCTATTACAAAAGAATTGACCCTTCTGCTGTCCGGAAAAACTGACAAAAAGGAGTTTTTTTTATGCACTGCCAAACCCTGTTTTTAGCTGCACCGCCAGGTCGCGCTTCAATTTGTTTTTTTGTATGATACAATTTGCCCGCAATGCCCGTAGCTCTTTTTGCTCTGTTACCGGAAGTTCCTTCAAATGAAATGTGCCCAGCATACGGATCTCTGTAGTCAGGTCCTGGAATTTACCCAGTTGCCCCATCAGTGTGCTGAACAATTTCAGGGAAATGGTACGTTGCTGTTTTCCAATCTTCACGACGAAGCTATCCTGATCCAGTACACCTATGTTATAATACAGGTCTTTCAGCATTTTTCGGATCAGGTGCATATTGGCATCCGTAAAATGTCCGGCATCGATCAGTTGTACTACCAGCTCCCACTGTTTTTGTGTGTAATGGTGCAGGGCCTTGTTTGAGAAAGAATCAGGCAGCGCCTGCATGATTCTTTCTGCACCTGTTTTTATGTTGTTTTCAGAAAAAAAGACGCTCAACTCTTTTTTACACTTTGCGGTTGCCTGCTTCACCTGTAACAGGTAGGTTTCCGGCTTTTTTTTCGAGTTGCGGTATACATACTGAACCCGCTGCCGGTGCAACTGCAGATCCCTTACAGAACCAGCAAGGCCATAAACCATTTTCAAATGCTTGGGTAAACGCAAATGACCGGAAGCAGCAGGTTCGGTTCGGATCATCCGAAGGAAGGCACGTAGTTTTTTATACTGCACCCTGAAATGATGTACAGCATTGATATTAAATCCCGGAAGCAGCTTTTCCGAACAAAGCATCAACTCCCGGCAATACCCTTTGGTGATCCGCTCCAGCTGCTTTTTTTTCATGAGGCAATTTGTCTTAAATTTAAGATATATTGTCCTGATGCCCTATTCTACCCAAATTCCTGCCAGAAACCGTGCATTGTCGGTCATTTTCGGCCAGATGGCAGACTGTTACCGTTATTTGGGTAATGAAGAGCGTTTCAGGGCCATTGCCTACGACAATGTGGCCAAAACGTTGTTGAATATGAAAGAAGACATCGTCGTATACAACGATAATCTTCCGGCATTGGACAATATCAGGGGCATCGGAGAAAGCATTGCCGAAAAAATCATTGAGTTTCTGCACACCGGTAAAGTGCATGCTTTTGAGGAGCTGAAACAAAGAGTGCCTTTTGAGTTATTGGAACTGATGCACGTAAATGGGATTGGCGCTGCCACGCTCAGAATATTGCACGATTCACTCGGCATCCGGAATAAAGAAGACCTGATCAGCGCGCTGCAATCAAAGCAACTGGAAAAAGTTAAAGGGTTCGGACAGAAAAAAACAGAAAACCTGCAACGTGCACTGAAACTGTACAAGGAAGGTAAACGCATGTTGCTGAAAGATGCACTCAACATCGGAAATGAATTGCTCAGTAGCATCCAAAAAATTCCGGGAGTAGACCGGGCTGCGTTGGCAGGTAGCCTCCGCAGAAAAAAAGACACCATCGGCGATATTGATATGGTGATTGAAGCTGAGCCGAAAAAGCGCAGGCGGATCATTGAGCAGTTCATTCAGCTGCCCGCCATCAAAAGGGTGCTGGTAAAAGGTCCTACCAAAGTAAGTGTATTGCTGAACAAAGCAGATGTGCAGGTAGATTGCAGACTGGTAAGCAAGGATGAATATGGTGCAGCGCTGCTCTATTTCACCGGCAATAAGGAACACAATATCCGACTCAGGACCATGGCAAGAGCGCGCGGATATAAGATCAACGAATACGGCATCTTTCACCTCAAAACGCATCGCAAAATGGCCGGGGCAACAGAGGAAGAGATGTACGCTTTTTTACAAATGAAATTTATTCCTCCGGAGCAGCGACTCAATAAAGGCGAAATTGAAAAAGCCATGATCCGCAAATAAGCAGCCCCATATCCCGGTCACCCAATCAATTCCCCCGGATTCTTTGCATCAACGATTCGGCTGTTTCCAGTTTCCACCCCTTGAATCTTCCGCGTTGTACCACGAGCCTGTTATCGTTCCGGTGATTCAGGAAGAAATGAAACACAAACCTTCCCCGCTTCGATTCCCATCCGAGCATCTGCCCAAAACGGAGGTCATTGAACACCAGGGTATCGTTCCATTTTTCTACCGTATAAAATTGTTGTGAAAAACGAATCAGGTTATCGATGTCGCGGTGATCTTTTACTTCGCGCAGCAAGGAATCATTTCTTGGAAAAAATTCCAGATCCATTTTCGTTGCCGTATCAAATACCGAACGAAATCCCACATAGTATCCGGTATCGGTTCCTGCAACCACATACCAGAGCCAGTTTTGCAGTGGGGCTGGGGTGCTCATGTAACGGGTATAGGTAATTTTTTGTTTGTCGAACGCCTGCCTGATTTTCTGATCGGTCTGGTACTTATTGAATACACAGTATAAAAGGTATGCAGCACTCATCCCCAATCCAAAGCGCCACCAGCTTTTCCGCAGAGCCGATCTGCGTCCCAGGAACAACAGCACCAGACAGGCTATCAGCGGCCAGATGGAGAACAGCGGATCCGCCACATAAATGGCATTGAAAGATACCCGGTAATGACTGAAGGGCTCGAACCAGCCAACACCGTAATTGTTAAATGCATCAATGATAATGTGCAGGAAGATGGCTATGCCAAAGAACCCCACCCAGGACCACAACCGGATATTATGTGGCCGGTGTAATTTTTCTGCCAGCATGGCCAGCAAAACCGTAATGATGGCACAAAAAAGAAGAGAATGCGTGAAGCCCCGGTGTGCCAACAGGTTATCGGAGGTTTCCATCCAAAACGCCGAAACAAAATCAATGTCGGGAATACTTTGCGCCATTGCCCCCCAGAGCATTGCTTTTTTACCCAGTTTTTTTCCTGCAAAAGCTTCGCCCATACAGGCTCCCAGAGCTAAATGGGTGAAAGAATCCATATCTCAGCGCATTATTTGATCCTTTTCAAGGTACTTTAAAAGCCACAAAATCACTGCCGTTGCGGTAAAAAAAACGGCTTTTTGCCTCCCCGCTCCTTCCCCGGAAATAAAAACAAGGCTGCTTTACAGACACAAAAAACACAAGTAATTGATTGTCAATTATTTAATAAAACAACAAGGCCTCAGCTAAACAGCAGTTGTTATTAGTAAAACCCGCATGAGGAGCGGTTCTTATGCTCGAATCCCTTACCTTTGCAGCCCGAAAATCAAGTTTTAAAAAATCGTTATGGCGACTATTACCAGAGAAAACATAGGCTTATTGAACGATAAGCTTTCCGTTACCCTTACCAAGGAAGACTATTATGCAGGTTTTGAAAAGAGCCTGAAGAGATATGCTAAAACAGCCAATATCCCCGGATTCAGAAAGGGAATGGTTCCTACCGGGCTGGTAAAGAAAATGTACGGGCAGAGCGTATTTACCGATGAGGTACTGCGCACCGTGGAAACGGAACTGAACCAGTACATGACCAAGGAAGCCATCGATATTTTCGCACAACCATTGCCTCTGGACAACGATGCAACCGGTCTGGACATGAACAATCCAAAAGACTTTACATTCTCTTTTGAAATTGGTCTGAAGCCTTCTTTTGACCTCGACACCAAGAATGTGAAAGTAACCCGTTATGTAATTGAGGTTACTGATGCAATGGTGAACGATGAAATTGCCCGTTTGCAAACCAGGTTTGGAAAGATGACCGAACCCGAAGCGGTGAACTCAGAAGAGAATGTACTGAACGTTTCCTTCACAGAAACAGATGACAAAGGCAATGTAATAGAGAACGGCATTACCAAAGACAACTCTTTGCTGGTGAAGTACTTTACAGAGAAGTTCAGAAAGGACCTGATGGGCAAAAAAGTGAACGACGTAGTAAACCTGCAGATCAGCAAGGCTTTCGACGACAAAGAAGCTGAAACCATCCTGGCAGATCTGGGATTAACCAAAGAAGACGGCAACCGTTACTTTAATATCCTGATCACTAAAGTAGGACTGGTTGAAAAAGCAGAACTGAACGAAGAATTCTTCCTGGCTGCTTTCCCGAACAACGACGCCATTAAAACAGAAGCTGATCTCAGAAATGAAATCAGAACCGAAATTGAAAAATACTATGAGCAGTCTGCACGGAACCAGATTCACGACCAGATCTATCACCAGCTGGTAGATCATGTGAAAATGGATTTACCGGAAAGCTTCCTGAAGCGTTGGTTACAAACCGGCGGCGAAAAACCAAAGACCGAGGAAGAAGCTGCCCAGGAATATCCAAGCTTTGCCAATCAGCTGAAGTGGACCCTGATCAGCAGCAAGCTGAGCGCCGACAACAAAATTGAAGTGCTTCCGGAAGACATCCGCAACTTTGCGAAAATGCAACTCTTCAGTTACATGGGCGGCCAGTTGGGCGCCATGGGCGACAACCAGCAGTGGATCGAAGACTATGCCAACAGAATGATGCAGGATAAGAAATTTGTGGAAGACAGCTACCACCGCATCAATGCCGAAAAATTATTCGGTGCGCTGGAAACTCAGGTAACTGCCAAAGACCAGCCGATCAGCGTGGAAGAATTCACCAAAATTGTAGAAAGTCATCACCACCATTAATTGTGGGAAACAACATACAGGAACCAGCTCTCAGGAGCTGGTTTTTTTATGCCTGTTGCTCCGGGGCTGTTGCAGATATTGCAGCTGATGTTGCAGCAGTTACCAGGCCGTGCTTGTGCAAAGAGGCCAGCATCAGTTTGGTGATTTTTTGTGTAATGGCTTTGTTAAACAACACCTGACAACCAATGTACAGCAGGAATCGACGGAACCGATTCATGGGAACTGCATTCATAATAACCCCCTCTACCCGCTTTCGGATTGCACCGGTATACCGCTGTAAAATTTTCTCTTCCACTATGGGCCACTGGGTTCCCGAACCAAATACCGGCATAGGATAATATCCCGGTTCATAGTCTTTAAAAATAGGAATGATCTGGTAAGCATCTTTCCGGAAAGACCTGAACCTGTTCCGGTCTGCCATTGCATATCCTTCTCCAAACACCGGATGCGCATCCAGGTGTTCTGCAGGAATGGTAAAGTGATTCCGGAGAAACATTTCACAATTGTACCTGCCCAGATAATAATCGTGTATCCTGAATTCCTTGTGCATGAATCCGCTGAATCCGTCCATGGCCCCGCAGGCAATTGCCTTGCTTCCATCTACTTTAGTGCCGGCAGCCGGTCCGGAGCGAACAGGTCTGGTGGGCGCTATCAGATACTGTCCTGCTTTTTCTCCCGACATGGCATCGATCAGCGCAGATGGCTTTGCCCTCAATTGCTGGGTAATGGCGTTGAACAGGTATTGAAGCGTGGGCAGGAGTTCCTGGTTGATCCTGAAGGTCCGGGGCGCTTCGCCCGGGAACGGATCAACCATCAGCACCGCGGTTCTGAACCTGCGGTAATCTTCCTGCTCCTGCTCAGAAAACGAATGTGCTTCCTCGTTCAGCAGTTGTTTTACTTTTTCAAATGGCTCGTTGTTCATCAGACCTCCGTCTACATTCTGGGTGGTATATGGCGTCTGGTCATTTTCATCCGGAGCAGTATTGGTAAAATTGATCCAGGAATTTTGCATCACCACGGCCCTGTTGCGATTCAATATCCGCGATTTCAGTCCAATCGGGAATGCGCCGGTGGCAATGGCCGCATCCCGTGCCAGCAACACATTGAGGCCGGTTTTAAAATCCAGCGGCATCCAGCCCTGCTGCCCGTATTGCGTTTCATTTAAATGAAAGCAGGCAAAATCGTTGTGCATGGTCATATTGTGACGGCTTTCGAGCAACTCGCTTCTGAAGGCAATATTGTAACGGATGCCCTCCAGGTTGGTAAGGGTGGTAAACAACTTCAGCGGTTCGGTAAAATATGGGGGAGCGGGTACCCAGCCGGCAGGGTTGGTCCGGATGGTCCTCTCCGCAATGGCATCGATGAAATCGGAATTCAACACAGAAGTCACTTTGCCCTCGCGCCGGATATCGGAGGTATCCAGCATCCGGCGGAACATATCATCTCCCAGTAAATCTACCCAGCTGTGGTAAAACGGATTCTCCGGATGTTCTTTCAGCAATGCATCCGGCTCCGGTACGGGCACCGGCGCAAATGGCCGGTTGATGGCCCCTGCTGCAATGATGCCGGTCATTCCTCCTGCAGAGGCACCGCCGATCACCGAAATCTGTACCCGGTGAGAAGGCACACCTGATTGCCCTCTTCGCTTTTCCCATTCCTCCAACGCCTCCATCAGATAATCCATAACGCCCGCAGTATAGGCGCCTGCAGATACCGCACCAGCCATGCAAAGACCTATATGAAAGCTTTTTTGACTCATATAGCAATGTTTTAACGGCCAACCGACCGGCTGTATTTCCTCTAATATACGGTTTCCGGCCAAGCTGTTGTGGCGGGATTGGATCACCGGTATGCCCTTTTGTCGGAATTAACGAACTTTGCACAGAATTTGACGGTGTTCACATTACCGATATGGCAAAACACTTACCTTCAAAGCGAAAAATCTACGTATGAATATTGGAAAAGAATTTGAAAAATATGCAGTAAAACACCAGGGCATCAGCAGTGCAGTTTTACACAATTACAAAACTTACGGACAGGTGACCAACCTGACTCCCTATATTATTGAGGAGCGTCCTCTGAACGTAGCCAGCATGGATGTGTTCAGCCGACTGATGATGGACCGAATCATCTTTCTGGGAGAAGGCATCAACGACTATGTTGCCAATATTGTTACCGCTCAGCTCCTGTTCCTGGAAAGCACAGACCGCAGCAGGGATATCCAGATGTACATCAACAGTCCGGGCGGAAGCGTTTATGCCGGCCTGGGTATCTATGATACTATGCAGTTCATCGGACCGGATGTGGCAACCATTTGTACCGGAATTGCAGCCAGCATGGGACAGATCCTGCTTTGTGCAGGTGTAGAGGGTAAAAGAACAGCCCTGAAGCACAGCCGGATTATGATGCACCAGCCCAGCGGCGGAATTGGCGGACAGGCTACCGACATCGAAATCACTGCAAGGGAAATCAAGAAACTGAAGCATGAACTCTATGCCATTACAGCCAGCCATACCGGAAAAGACGTGGAAACCATTGCTAAAGACAGCGATCGGGATTTCTGGATGACTGCACTCGAAGCTAAAGAATATGGCCTGGTAGACGAGGTATTGCTCACCAACCCAAGAAAGGAAAAGAAAGCTTAAATAACGGTATAAAAGAAAAATATGACAGTAGCTGAATACAACCTGAACCCCTTCCGTTTCAATGAAGACGACGAACCGGAAGAAAAAGAACTGAAGCCCGAACCAATGGGCAGTTTCATGACCAAGAAGATGGAGAAAATGTTCTTTGAAAAAAGAACGGTATACCTGTGGGGAGTGGTAGACGATAAATCTGCGCGGGATGTGGTCAGCAAATTACTGGTACTGGATGCAGACAAACCCGGAGAAGAAATCAAGTTGTTCATCAACAGCCCCGGTGGTGTAGTTACCAGCGGTATGGTGATCTACGATACCATGAGAATGATCCAAAGCCCGGTAAGTACCATTTGCATGGGCCTTGCTGCCAGCATGGGTTCTATCCTGCTGAGCGCAGGTACAAAGGGAATGCGTTTTGTATATCCGCATGGAGAAATCATGATACACCAGCCCAGTTTGGGTGGCTATTTTCAGGCCACCAGCGCCGACATTGAAATCCAGGCCAACCAGATCAGAAAAACCAAGGAACTTGGGGCCAGGATCCTGGCAGACAATTGCGGAAAATCCATCGACCAGATTATGCAGGATTTTGACCGCGACTACTGGATGAATGCACATGAAGCAGTGGCTTATGGAATAGTGGATGATATTTTAAAAGAGCTTTAATTGTATGGCAAAAACATCAAATTTACACTGTTCGTTCTGCGGACGCAGCCGCGATGAGGTAAAGATCCTCATTGCAGGACAGGAAGGACATATCTGTGAGAATTGTGTAGAACACGCGGAAGAAATCATAGAGCAGGAACTGAATACGAAAAAAGACAACAGCGGGTCCGGCTCATCCAATTACAAGCTCACGGTTCGCAAGCCGGCCGAGATCAAAAAATTCTTAGATGAATATGTGATAGGTCAGGATGATGCCAAGAAGGTTTTGAGTGTTGCCGTATATAACCACTTTAAGCGGATCAATTTCAAACAGGTATCCGAAGAAGTGGAAATTGAAAAAAGCAACATCATCATGGTGGGAGAAACCGGTACAGGAAAAACCTTACTGGCCAAGACCATTGCAAGATTACTGAATGTACCATTCGCTATTGTGGATGCCACTGTATTTACAGAGGCCGGCTACGTGGGTGAAGACGTGGAGAGCATGCTCACCCGTTTGCTCCAGAACTGCGATTACGATGTTGCTGCGGCAGAAAGAGGTATTGTATATGTAGACGAGCTGGATAAAATTGCCCGCAAGGGAGACAATCCTTCCATTACCAGAGACGTAAGCGGCGAAGGGGTTCAGCAGGGATTACTGAAAATGCTGGAGGGAACAGAAGTGCTGGTACCTCCGCAGGGTGGCAGAAAACATCCTGAGCAGAAAATGATCAAGGTAGATACCAAAAACATTCTGTTCATCTGCGGCGGTGCATTCGACGGAATCGACAAAGTAATTGCCAGAAGGGTTAATACCAATGCAATCGGCTTCAGCGTAAACAAGGAAGAGCAGGAACACCAGCGCAAGAACCTGTTACAATTTATTAATGCACAGGACCTGAAAAGTTTTGGACTGATTCCGGAACTGTTGGGAAGGCTTCCTGTGGTAACCCACCTGAATCCATTGGATGCAGATACACTCCGCAGTATCCTCACCGAGCCCAAGAATTCATTGATGAAGCAGTATACCCGGCTTTTTGAAATGGAAGGCATCGACCTGATCATGGATAATGAAGTTTTGGACTTCATGGTTAGTAAAGCGCTGGAATACAAGCTTGGAGCCCGTGGGTTAAGAAGTATTTGCGAGAGCATCCTCACAGATGCCATGTTCGAGTTACCCGGCACCAATACCACCCAACTGCATGTAACCCTGGAATATGCAGAAAAAATGTTCAACAAGAGCAAACTGAGTGCATTGAAAGTGGCCTGATTGTTTTGATAACCATCCCCTAATAATAAGAACGTATGAACGAACTAGTAGAAAAACTCATGAAAGAAGCGCAACTGGATGCAACCCAGGCTCAGAAAGCCATTGAAACCATTGCTGCTTTTGTAAAAGAAAAATTCCCCATGCTGGGTGGTGCTGTAGACCAGATTTTTGCTGCAGGTTCCTCTGGTAAAAACGAAGAATAAGAACATTACTACGCAGGCAGTGTGATCGTAAACACACTGCCTTTGCGTGGTTCACTTTCAATAATCAGCTTGCCTCCATGACGGTTAACCAGGTCGCTGCAAAGCATTAACCCGAACCCGCTTCCCTTCTCCATAGCAGTTCCCGCTGTTGTATAATATTGCTTGGCGCTGATGCGCTGTATGGTTTCTGAACTCATACCGATTCCGGAATCCTGTATACTGATTTTGGTTTCCCGCTCATCAGCAGATGCATATACCCTGATCAGGCCATTTTCGGGGGTAAACTTGATGGCATTGCTGATCAGGTTTCTCAGAACGATGCGAATCATTTCCTTATCGGCCAGCACGGTTAATGAAGGATCTACCTGGTTAAAGAAGGAAATGTTTTTCCGCTCCAGCAACATCCGGTGCTCATCCTCCAACCCCTTCACAATCGGAAATACAGACATCTGAACTTTGTCGAGGTTTTTACCCGACATCTGACCCTTCAGCCAGAACAACAAGTTGTCGAGCAGGGATGTTGTACCCATGTACTGGGTTTCCAGCTGTATCAGGAGCTGCTTCGCCTGATCTTCCGGAACCATCCCCTGGTTCACCAGATTAAGGATGCCCTTGGTGTTGACCAGTGGATTCCGCAGATCATGGGAAATGATCGACAGGAGCTTATCCTTGGTTTTATTATCTGCCTCCAGTAAAATATTCTGTTGTGAAATTTCCTTGTTCAAAGTACCCAGCTCAGTTACCTGTGCTTCAATAACCACATTCTTTGCCCGGAGTTCGCGGCTGAATTGTTTCTGTTTCTGAAAATTGATAAAGACCATGATCACCAAAACAGCCAGTATGATCAGGATAAAGGTACCTACCGTAATGATCAGAAACTGTTCATTAGACACCCGCTCTGCACGCATAATGGCATTCTCCGTTTCCATACGGGAATCGTGCTGACTCTTGATGATATCAATGAAACTGGAAGCGTATTCATTTTCTTTGATCCGCTGTTTATTCAGCACATCCAGTGCGGAATCCTGCCATTGAATCACCTTCTCCTTGTTGTTGCTAAGTTTATTGAGTGTGATCATCTGACTAACGATGGAATCGAGCAGATCAAATGCATCAATGGATTTCGCAATGGAAAAAGCGCTGAGGCCCAGGGGCTCTGCTTCTGCAAGCCTATTCTGAGGCAGGTATATGGCCACCAGGCTGATTTTTTTCAGTACCGATCCGTATTTGTCGTTCATCGCTTCGTCTATTGCCAGCGACTCCTTAAAATAGCTTTCTGCCTTTGAGATACGTGAAAGTTGCATCTCTGCCAGTCCCAGGTTGTGCAGGGCTTTTTTCTCCCCATACCGGTAACCCATTTTTTTACTCAGTTCCAGGGCTTCCTGAAACAGCCGGACAGCAGCATTCATTTGGTTCAATTCCAGTCGGATCTGCCCCAGGTTGTTTTTAATATTGATGATGTCTTCGCTCTTGTCGTATTTTTCGTACACCTGCAACGACCGATTGAAAACCGAAATCGCAGAGTCGTATTTTTTATCGGATACCAGTGATGCAGCCAGTTGCTGATTCACTTTTGCAATATTGAAAGTATCCTTGATTGAACGGAAAATTTCCAGTGCCTGATAAGAATCCACGATGGCCCGCTTCAAAAAACCCTGCTGCTGGTAAATGCCTGCCTCATACATGTACGAGATGGCCTCCCCTTTTTTATAGCCCAATTGTATGGCAAGGTTCTGCGCTTTGTATAAATCAATTAATGCATCGGAAATATTGGTGCGCTTTTTTTCAAACGCCGATTTATTGAGTGAATCAACGGTTTCAGGTGTGCCCTTTACCTGCTGTGCAGAAACAGCAGCGGTCATACCCAGCATCACACAGCATTGCAGCAAAAAACGAAACAGATATTTAGATTTTATTTTCAATTTCTACTAACAAATCGGGATTTCAAGATACAAAGAAATCAGCATAAAAAAAGGCCCTTATTCAAGGGCCCTTTGATTATGAGCAAGCAATCGAAAAAACTATTTCTGAAGAACTTCCCTGGAGATGACCAGCTTCTGTATTTCAGAAGTTCCTTCTCCAATAGTACACAATTTTGCGTCACGATAGTACTTTTCTACCGGAAAATCTTTTGTATACCCATATCCCCCGAATATCTGTATGGCTTCGGTAGCTGTTTTCACGGCTATTTCACTGGCATAATACTTGGCCATGGCACCTTCCTTGGTCACTTTCTCGCCCCTGTTTTTCAAGTCACAGGCCTGCCAGATCAATAATTCTGCTGCCATGATTTCGGTGGCCATGTCTGCCAGTTTAAAGCTGATTCCCTGAAAGGAAGATATAGGCTGATCAAACTGGTAACGTTCCTGCGAATATTTTAAAGCAGCCTCGTAGGCTCCTTTTGCGATTCCCAGAGAAAGGGCAGCAATGGAAATTCTGCCGCCATCGAGGATCTTCATGGCCTGACGGAACCCATCTCCCACTTCACCCAAACGGTTACTATCGGGTATTTTGCAATGATCGAAGATCATTTCGGCTGTTTCACTGGCACGCATGCCCAGTTTATTTTCTTTTTTACCTGCCATAAAACCGGGCGTACCCCGTTCCACAACAAAAGCAGTGGAATTGCCACTGGTTCTGGGTTCGCCTGTTCTGCAGATGACTACGGCAATATCGCCCGACTTACCATGGGTAATCCAGCTTTTGGTGCCATTCAGTATCCAGGAATCTCCCTCTTTTACAGCCGTGGTTTGCATATTGCCGGCATCACTTCCGGTATTGGGTTCTGTTAGACCCCAGGCGCCAATCCATTCTCCCCTGGCCAGTTGCGGCAACCAGTTTTTTTTCTGTTCTTCATTGCCAAAACTGAGCAGGTGGTTGGTGCAAAGGGAATTATGGGCTGCCAGGCTTAACCCGATGGATCCGCAAACTTTGGCTATTTCCTGAATAGCGGCATTGTATTCAAAATACCCCATTTCAGCACCTCCGTAAGCATGGGGAACCAAAATCCCCATCAGGCCCAGTTTGCCCATTTCCCGGAAAATATGCACCGGAAACTCCTGGGATTCATCCCATTTCATCAATTCCGGGCGAATATATTGCTCTGCAAATTGCCTGGCCGTAGCGGCAACCTGACTGGTTAATTCGGACTGTTCAAACTGCATACCTGTTGTTTAATATAGTAGGTTTCAAATAGACGGGGGCCAATCTAATCAAGCAATCGTTAGAGGCCCCCTTTAAAACAAACTAACATTAGTTTGTTTTAAAGGCAAATATAGCTCCATTTATTTCATGAGCAAATCTTTTCGGAAAGATGGGTACGCAGCCATTATTCCACCCGCAGTTTACCCGAAATGATCCTGTAAACCGAATCGTTGATCAGCACAATTTGCCGCAGATCTCCGATGCTCTTGAACAGTCCGTACCTGCTGCGGTACACTACAATGGACCTGGCAATCTGTTCCGGAATGCCTGTTGCTTCCAGTTCGGCCCTGGTAGCCGTATTGGCATTGGGCAGGCGTATAAGAAATGGAGTATCGCGTTGAACAACTCCTGCAGCTTTTTGCAGAAAAGGTTTCAAAGCCCGGTACAGGCTGTCTGTAATACCATAGGTCTGCCCTACCTGTTCCATCCGGGTAAATCCACCCAGCTTATCGCGGTATTTGATAATGCGGGCCGCCAGCACGGGTCCGATTCCGGGCAGGGCTTCCCATTCGGCCAGGCCGGCCGTATTGATCTCCACAACCGGTATGGGCCTTGGCGAATAGGTCCTGCGCCCGGGATAGGATCTGCGATACCATGATTGCTTTTGGTAGGATAGATGCGGGTAAGCCTGCCTGTACGGTTGCCGGTATGATCCCTTTCCGCTGAATCTGTTTTGGCTTCCGGACCAACGGTCGGCCGACACACTGGCTTCCATCATCCGCATCATTGCCGTATCGGGTTGAACAGGAAGTGGCTTTGTTTTGTACCATCCCGGCAGCCAGAAAAAAAGGGCCATACCGGTCAGCAGAATGCTTAATCCAATCCGCTCTTTCCTTGAAAAGCGGAAGTACTGTTGGAGGAAATCTTTCATCCCTTTAATAGATTTAAAGGGCTACAAACGGATGGTCAGGCCATCATAGGCCAGTTGAATATGGCCGGGCAGCTCCTCGTTGATCGCTGCATGCTTACCCAATTGGTGACTGATATGGGTGAGATATACTTCGGGTATCCCGAGTTCAAGTGCCAGTTCTACTGCCTCACTCAGGGTGAAATGGGAAAGATGCTTTTCTTTCCGAAGTGCATTCAGCACCAGCACCCGGGAACCTTTTATTTTTTCTTTTTCTTCTTCTTCAATGCGGTTGGCATCTGTGATATACGTGAAATCTCCGAAGCGGAATCCCAGCACCGGCATTTTGTGGTGAATTACCTGTATGGGTATCACCGGTATGTTTCCCACAACAAAGGGTTCACTATTGATTGTCATCAGGTTGATATCCGGCACACCCGGATACTTGGTGTCGGAAAAAGCATAATAAAAATCCCGGCGGATGGCTTCCTCTGTAAGTGAATTGGCATATACTTTCATCGGCACTTCCGAGAAAAAATTAAACGCCCGGATATCATCCAGCCCTGCCAGGTGATCCTTGTGCGGATGGGTAAACACCACCGCATCCAGTTTTCTGGTTTTGCTGCGCAACATCTGGTAACGGAAATCGGGCGTAGTGTCTACTACAAGGGTAGTAGCTTCCGATTGGATCAATACACTCGTTCTTAAACGCTGGTCCCTTGCATCATCCGAACTACACACGGCACAACTGCATCCGATCATAGGAACACCTGTGCTGGTTCCTGTGCCTAAAAACTGAATAGATAAGGATGGATGGGTCACAATAGATGCTAAGCTTCAGTAACGGATTTTTTTACCACTTCTTCATACAAATTCTGTGATTCGTGGGTCAGTTTGTCGAATTCGATCGGAACCTGCGGAATCAATTCCATCAAAGTGTTGATCCTTCCTTCGATGTTGAGAAATTTATTCAGTACCACCACTTTCCTGGCCTCCAGCAAACACCAGCCGCTCTGAAACGTACCTCTTTCGTACCGTACTACGTAACCGGACTCCCCTAAAATATCTTCCAGTTTATCCAATGATGATTGCGTGTATTTCATAGTACAAATTTAACCTTACTGCTGCTGATCCCCGACCCGTTTTATCCACATCAGGTACGGCTTTCCATTTTAATCAGGGGTACAATCATCTCTTCCAGGCTGATTCCCCCGTGCTGAAAACTGTTTTTGTAGTAATTCACATAGTGATTATAGTTATTGGGATAGCAGAGAAAATCATTTTCCCGGGCAAAAATGAAGCTGGAATTGATGGTGGGTACCGGCAAGCCCGCTTTCTGCGGATCTTTGAATGCCAATACCTCTTTCTCCTCAAAATTCAGGTTCCGGCCATGTTTGTACCGCAGGTTGGTGGTGGTTTGTTTGTCTCCGACCACTTTGAGCGGATTTTTTACCCGTACACTGCCATGATCGGTGGCCAGAACGATCCTGATTTTTTTATCCGCGAGTTTCTTCAGTGCCTGGTGAAGGGGACTGTGTTCAAACCAGCTTCGGGTCAGGCTCCGGTAACTGGCTTCATCGCTGGCCAGCTCTTTCAGCACTTCCATCTCGGTGCGTGCATGACTGAGCATGTCTACAAAATTGTATACAATCACGTTCAGGTCGTTTTGCAGCAGGTTGTGCATGTTTCCCACCAGTTGCTGACCATCGCTGTGATTCAGAATTTTATGATAACTGATCCGTATCTTGTCTTTCTTCAGTCGCTTCAGTTGCGCTCGCAGGAACTCTTCTTCAAACAAGTTTTTACCTCCCTCCTCTTCGTCGTTTTTCCATTGTTGCGGAAACTGTTTTTCTATATCTGCCGGCAGGAGTCCGGCAAAGATTGCATTGCGGCAATATTGCGTTGCAGTGGGCAGGATAGAATAAAAAGCATCTTCCTCGGTGATCCGGAAACTCTCTGCAAAAATGGGTTGTATGGCCTTCCACTGATCGTACCGTAGATTATCGATCAGCACAAAAAACAACGGTACGTTTTCTTCCAGGTGCGGAAGTACTTTGAACTGCATGAGTTGATGACTCATGATGGGCGATTCCGCAGAGCGGGGATTCACCCAATCGGTATAATTACGGCTCACAAACCGGGCAAACGCAGCATTGGCCTCACGTTTCTGGTTGTAAAAAATCTCCCGCATTTCGGGGCTGTCGCTTTTTTCCATTTCCAGCTCCCAGTATACCAGCTTTTTGTACAGGTCCGTCCACTCCTGGTAGCCGGGATTATCCTGCAATGCCATGAACAGTTCCGTGAATTGCTGCTGGTACGAAGTAGTGGTTTTTTCTGCCACAAGCCTTTTATTGTCGATGATTTTTTTCAGGCTCAGCAACACCTGGTTGGGATTCACCGGCTTGATCAGGTAATCGCTGATCTGGCTGCCGATGGCTTCGTCCATCAGGTTTTCCGTTTCATTTTTGGTAATGAGCACAATGGGTAACTGGTGCCGGATGGCCTTCATCCGGGTGAGGGTTTCCAGCCCGGTAATGCCGGGCATACTTTCATCCATCAGTACCACATCTACTTCTGCAGATTGTATATACTCCAGTGCATCGTACCCATTGGTAAGGGTATGCACATGGTACCCCTTACTTTCCAGAAATATTTTCTGCGACTGCAGGCTCTCGATCTCATCATCTACCCAAAGAATATTTGCTATTGCCATTGAGATAAAGCTATTAATAATTTCCATTGCTTCACTAAATTGTACCTTTACCGGCTGGCGTTACAGCCGATTTAACAATTCATCAACAGCATGTCTAACAGCAAACAAAAAATCATCAATGATCCCGTATATGGTTTTATCACCATCAATCACCCGCTGATCTTTGCAATCATTGAACATCCGTTTTACCAGCGGCTGCGCAGAATTCAGCAGATGGCCATGGCGCAACTGGTTTATCCCGGAGCCGTTCATACGCGGCTGCACCACTCGCTGGGAGCCTATCACCTGATGTGCAATGCTGTAACCGAACTCCGCAACAAAGGGGTAGATATTACCGCCGAAGAAGAGATTGCCGTAAAATCGGCCATCCTGCTGCACGATATCGGACACGGCCCGTTTTCACATGCACTGGAACATGTTCTGATTCCGGGCATTAACCACGAATACCTGTCGCTGCAAATCATGCAGGCCCTCAATACCCAACTGAATGGTCAGCTGGACCTGACCATCCGGATCTTTACCAACAATTACCAAAAGCCCTTTCTGCACCAGCTCATCAGCGGGCAACTGGATGTGGACCGGATGGATTACCTGAGCCGCGACAGTTTTTTTTCCGGTGTAAGTGAAGGGGTCATCGGATACGACCGCATATTAAAAATGCTGACGGTAAAAGATGGCCAGCTGATGGTGGAAGAAAAAGCCATTTACAGTGTGGAGAAATTTTTAGTGGCCAGGCGACAGATGTACTGGCAGGTGTATCTGCATAAAACCGTTTTGTCTGCAGAAAAAATGCTGGTTAAAATTCTGGAAAGGGTTAGGGCCATCTACGATAAGAACGATGATGCACTGGCTACCAGATCATCCCTGGATTATTTCCTGGGAACCTTTACCGGGGCAATGGACGACTATGCCCTCTCTCAGTTTTGCCTGCTCGACGACTTTGATGTTATCAGTGGTGTGAAGCGCTGGAGCCTGCATCCCGACAAGGTGTTGTCTTTGCTCTGCAATAGTTTTCTGAACCGCAGATTGTATAAATCGCGCATCCAGGGAGAACCCTTTTCTGCTGAATTCATTCAGGAAAAACAAGCCCAGGCCGTTGCCCGTTTTGGCATTAACCCCGAAGATGCTCACTATCTCTGCTTTACCGGTATTGCCACCAACACCACGTACCAGCCGAGGGAAGAAAAAATCAATATCCTGTATAAAGACGGAACGGTAAAAGACATCACGGAGGTAGACAATACGCTGATTCAGCAAAATCTTTCTTCGCAGGTAAAAAAATTCTACATTTGTCTGTTAACTTAACACCTGTATATGCAATTTATCGCCTCCCAGATTGCCCTGATGGTTCAGGGAAAAATAGAAGGAGATGCCGCTGCTGCTGTAACTTCTTTCGGTAAAATAGAGGAGGCGGTTCCCGGCCAGCTTTCGTTTTTGGCCAACCCCAAGTACGAAGAATACCTGTACAAGACCCGGGCTTCGATCGTTATTGTTAATGAAAGCCTGCAACTTAAAAACCCGGTAACCGCTACCCTGGTAAGGGTTCCCGATGCCTATTCGGCTTTTGCAACGCTGATGACCAAATACCAGGAGATCGCTGCCGGCCAGTTAACCGGCATTCAACAACCCAGCTATATTTCAGACTCCGCAAAATTGGGCGAGCAGGTATTTGTAGGCGCATTTGCCTTTTTGGGAAACAACGTACAGGTGGGTAATCATACCAAAATTCATTCGGGCGCTGTATTGGGCGACAGGGTTCAGATTGGTAATCACACCGTGATCCATGCAGGCGTTAAGATCTACAACGACTGTATCATCGGGGATCATGTAATCATCCATGCCGGAACCGTTATTGGCAGCGACGGGTTTGGATTTGCCCCCCAGGAAAATGGAACTTACCAGAAGGTTCCCCAATTGGGCAATGTGGTAATTGAGGATTCTGTGGAAATCGGCGCCAATTCCACCATCGACCGGGCAACCATGGGCTCTACCATTATACGCAAAGGGGTAAAACTGGACAATCTGGTGCAGATTGCCCACAATGTGGAAGTGGGTTCCAACACGGTCATTGCTGCCCTCACAGGCGTGAGCGGAAGTACCAAGATTGGTAAAAATGTGATGATGGGTGGTCAGGTCGGTGTTGCAGGACATATTTCCATTGCCGATGGTTCCCGGATCAATGGCCAGAGCGGCGTTACCAAAACCATCAAAGAACCCAACAAAGCATTCAACGGAACCCCGGCCTTTGAATTTTCCGCTTCCATGAGGGTTCATGCAGCCACCAGAACACTTCCTGAACTGGAGAAAAGAGTTAAAGAACTGGAAAAATTGGTACAACAATTGCTTTCTGAGCGTGTTAATGCCTAATTAGAGGGAAAAAACCACGCTTTAAGCTTATTTTTGCGCGATTTTTATATTTCAGGATCAGGCGGCCCCTTCTGTCTGACCCAGGCTAAAACTGATTTAAAGCATGGACATTCATTTCAATCCGGATAAGCAACATACATTAAGTAAGCCCATCAGCATCAGCGGCACCGGTTTACATACCGGTATTCTGGTAGATATGGTACTGAAACCAGCCAATCCCGGTTTCGGAATACAGTTTCAAAGAACAGACCTCCCCAACCAGCCGGTGATCAAGGCCGACTGCGACCTGGTAACAGATACCAGCCGGGGAACTACTTTACAGGTGGGCGATGCCAAAGTGAGCACGGTAGAACATGTATTGGCGGCCCTGGTAGGCATGGGTGTAGACAATGTGCTGATTGAACTGAACGGCCCTGAGATTCCTATTATGGACGGAAGTTCCACTCCTTTCATCAACCTGATCGAAGAAGGTGGTGTGGTGGAGCAGGAAGCAACCAAAGCATGGTACAGCCTCGACGAAAATATTTATCACTACGACGATAACAAGCGGGTAGAAATGGTGGCTCTGCCTGCCATGGACTACCAGATTACCACCCTGATCGATTTCAACAGCCCCGTACTGGGAACCCAGCATGCCGGATTAAAAACGATCCGGGAATTCAAATCAGAAATTGCGCCCTGCCGTACCTTCTGTTTTCTGCACGAGCTGGAAATGCTGCTCGACAACGATCTGATCAAGGGCGGAGACATCAACAATGCCATTGTGGTGGTAGACAAGCCGGTTACCGACGCCGAAATGAGCAGGCTGGCTAAAGTGTTCAAGCGCGATAAAGTGGAAGTGAAGAGCGAAGGATACCTGAACAACCTGGAACTGCGCTTTCCCAACGAACCTGCCAGACACAAACTGCTCGATGTAGTGGGCGACCTTGCTTTGATCGGCTACCCGATCAAGGCCCGCATCATTGCCAACAGACCCGGACACAGTTCCAATGTGGAGTTTGCCAAAAAGATCAAACAATACATCAAGAAGAACAAGCATGTAAAAGATGTGCCGGTATACGATCCAACCGTACCTCCGGTGTTCTCTCTCGAAAAAATTGAAAAAACATTGCCGCACAGACATCCGTTTTTATTGGTAGATAAAGTGATTGAACTCACCGATACTACCATTGTGGGCATCAAAAATGTAACCTACAACGAATGGTTCTTCCCGGGACACTTCCCCGGAAACCCTGTGATGCCGGGCGTTCTGCAAATTGAAGCCATGGCGCAGACCGGAGGAATCCTCTGCATCAACTCCATGCCCGAAGGACAATACGATACATATTTCCTGAAAATAGACAACTGCAAATTCAAACAAATGGTCAGACCCGGAGACACCATGGTGTTGAAGATGGAATTTACCGGACCGATTCGTCGCGGAATCTGTGAAATGCATGGCACCGTTTATGTTGGAGGCAAAGTGGCTACCGAAGGAGACTTTGTTGCACAAGTGGTAAAACGTGCAGACAGCTAAACTTCAACCTAAACCATCTATTTACAGACGCTAAAACAACCTATGACACACCCTTATACCTACATTGACCCCAATGCACGTGTTGCTCCAAACGTGAAGATTGATCCGTTTACGGTCATCCATGGCGATGTACAGATTGGAGAAGGCACCTGGATTGGCAGCAATGTAACCATCATGGACGGTACCAGGATCGGTAAAAACTGCAGGATATTCCCGGGCGCTGTTTTGGGTGCGGTTCCGCAGGATCTGAAATTTGCCGGAGAAAAAACAACCGTAGAAATCGGAGACAATGTAACCATCCGGGAATTTGTTACCATTAACCGGGGAACAGACGACCGCGGCAAAACCATCATCGGCAATCATTGCCTGATCATGGCCTACAGCCATGTTGCGCACGATTGTATCATTGGCAATCATGTGATCATGAGCAACAGTGTACAGGTAGCCGGACATGTAACCATCGGAGATTGGGCAGTGATCGGTGGCGTAAGCGCCGTACACCAGTTTGTGAATATCGGACAGCATACTTTTATTGCAGGAGGTAGCCTGGTCAGCAAGGATGTACCACCTTATATTAAGGCCGTTCGCAATCCCCTGAGCTATGGCGGTGTCAACAGCGTTGGACTGAAGCGTAGAGGGTTTCCGCTGGAACAGATCAATCATATACTGGATGTATACAGAACCATTTACAACAAAGGGTTCAATATTACACAGGCATTGGAATACATTGAGGAGGAACTGCCTGCAACCGATGAGCGCGATGAAATCGTAACATTCATACGCGAAAGCGGCAGAGGCATCATCAAGCGTTTCACCAAGGGTGCCAATGACGATGAATAACACAACGGTCACACTCAGCAATGCCGGCAAACGGTTCAACCGCGAATGGATTTTTCGCAAACTCAGCTATTCATTCAACACCGGCAATGCTTATGCCATCACCGGTCATAACGGAAGTGGGAAAAGTACCCTGCTCCAATGCATCGCAGGCAGCATGGGGCTGAACGAAGGTACCATGCAGGTGCAACTTTCCAGCCATACCGTAGCTCCCGAAGCCCTTTATCAGCAGGTAGCCATCTGTGCCCCCTACCTGGAATTGATAGAAGAAATGACCGCAACAGAATTTCTGGAATTCCACAGTAAGTTCAAACCCCTGCTCAACCATATTTCCATTTCGGACATACTAAAGATCATTGGTCTGGAGAAGGCTGCCGGAAAACAGATCCGTCATTACAGCAGCGGAATGAAACAAAGAATCAAACTGGCACAGGCCATCTTCTCCGAATCACCGGTACTGATGCTAGACGAGCCCTGTACCAACCTCGACAAGGAAGGATACCGGCTTTATCATGAACTCGTCCGCAACTATTGCAACAATAAATTATTAATTATCTGCAGCAACGAGGAATCCGAGATTGATTTTTGCAATGAGCGGCTTAACATTGTTGATTATAAATAACGCTTATGCGCCGCATACTGATTCTGCTGCTTTGCAGCTTCCAGCTCCACAGCTTTTCCCAAAAAGCAGAATACCTGATTGTTGTTACCACCGACGGCCTTCGCTGGCAGGAAGTATTCAATGGAATAGACACTGCGCTGGCCGGGAACAGCAAATACAATGAAGGCGACAGCAGCAGGCTCTACAAAACATACTATGCCAACAACTTACAGAATCGCAGAAAAAAACTCATGCCATTTTTGTGGAACGTCATCGGCAAACAAGGACAATTGTACGGCAACCGGAAAGCAGGCAATTTAGTCAACAACAAAAATCCATATTGGTTCAGCTATCCGGGTTACAGTGAAATCTTTACCGGTTATGCCGACACCGCTTTGAACTCGAACGAATTTCCACCCAACCCCAATACCACCGTGCTGGAATTCTTTCAGCAACAGCCCCGTTTCAAAAACAAAGTGGCTGCCTTTGGTGCATGGGATGCTTTTGACAGAATTCTAAACGAAAAAAGAGCAGGGTTTCCGGTAATTTCAGCATTCGACACCACCGCAGGATTCAATCCCACAGCGCAACAGCGCCTGATCGATCAGATGCTCACCGGCAGCTACCGGCCCTGGGGCAGTGCAGAATGCCTGGATGTATTTACCCATGCAGCTGCCATGAATTATCTGAAAGAAAAACAACCCGCTGTATTGTACATATCCTATGGCGAAACCGACGAGTGGGCACATGCTGGAAAATACAGATCGTACCTGGATGCAGCGCATCAGGTGGACCGTTGGATAGAAGAAATCTGGAACTATATTCAGCAGCATCCCAAATACAAAAACAAAACAGCATTACTCATCACCACCGATCACGGACGCGGAGACGCAGTTAAATCGGAATGGACCAGCCATGGAAGTAAGATCAATGGGGCCAGTGAAATCTGGATGGCCCTGCTGGGCCCGGGTGTAGCGCCAAAGGGAGAAGTCAATACGCCTCAGCAATTGTATCAGCAACAGGCAGCACAAACCATGGCCCTTTTGCTGGGATTGCAATTCGGTGCGAAGCATCCGGTAGCTGCAGCCATTCCATTCAAAGATTAAAGGAACAATATTGCGGACTATCTCCTGCTCGCAATCAATAAATTCAGGTCGGTGAATTTCAGGTCGAATTTCTGACTGATGTAAAAGTCGGTTAGCGCACCCTTAAAAAGGTAAACACCTTCGCGCAGATTGAACTTGTGCCAGATCATTTCTTCCAGCCCGCCTTCATCGCTGATTTCGAGCATCAGCGGCATCAGTACATTGCTAATGGCCTGGCTGGCAGTTCTGGCAAAACCGCTGGGAATATTGGGAACACAGTAATGGATTACATCGTGCTTCAAAAAAGTAGGATGCTCATAACTGGTCAGCTCACTGGTTTCAAAACAACCACCCCGGTCGATAGCTACATCTATGATGATGCTTCCTGGCCTCATGGCCGCAACCATTTCTTCTGTAACCACTACCGGCGCTCTGCCGGATTCATTGCTCAGTGCGCCAACCGCCACTTCGCAGGTTTTCAGTTGCTTGGCCAGTATGCGGGGTTCCAGTACACTCGTCCAGATCCGCTGTCCTAAATTGTTCTGCAATTGTTTGAGGCGGTAAACGTCGTTGTCGAATACTTTTACGGAAGCGCCCAATGCCAGTGCATTCCGGGTAGCAAATTCACCTACAATTCCTGCACCAATGATCACTACCTTGGTGGGCGGTATACCACTGATTCCTCCCAGCAACACCCCCTTGCCCTTGTTAAAACTACTGAGGTACTGACCTGCAATCAGCATTACGGCGCTGCCCGCAATTTCACTCATGCTGCGGACAATGGGATAGGTACCGCTGTCGTCTTTGAAATTTTCGAAGCTGAGTGCAGTGATGCGCTTCTCCATCATTTTTTCGATGTACTCTTTTCGGAGTGCGGAAAGATGTATGGGAGAAATAATGGTCTGGTTCATTTGCAGCAGCGGCATATCTTCTTCCACTGGCGGTGCGCTCTTGACCAGGATCGGGCATTTAAAAACAGATTCCCGGTCATATACAATCTGAGCACCGGCTTCCGCATAATCCTGGTCTTTGTAATGACTGGCCTCTCCGGCATCGTGTTCCACCGTTACATGGTTCCCGTTGGCTACCAGTACACCAACAGCATCGGGGGTTAGTGCAATGCGGTTTTCCTGAAAAGCAATCTCTTTGGGAATACCTATTTGTAATTTTGCGCCCGGTGTTTTGATATCCAACACTTCTTCCAGTGTTTCATATAATAAGGACGGACTGATGCTGGGTCTGCTCGTTGCCATGTATTCGGTTGAGGCATCAAGTTAATAAATTTGGCGGAGAGTTTATGCATCGAGGTCGATAGTGGCAGCGGAATCCTCTTCTGCACCAGCTGAATCATCTGCAGCTTGTTTTGGCTGAAACGTGGAGATTCTGCGGGTTTGCTCATCCAGTATCTCCAGACGGATGTGCAGCGTGTTATCCGGCAGAAGCCCTGCTGCCTGTTCGGGCCATTCCACCAGGCAAAGCCCTCCGCTGTTGAGCAGATCCTCTACGCCTGCCTGAATGGCTTCCTCTTCATCTTTCAGCCGGTACCAGTCCATATGATGAATCAGTCCCGCATCCCGGCTCTGGTAATCGTTGATGATGGCAAATGTGGGGCTGCTTACGGCCGCTTCCACACCCAACACTTCGCAGAGTGCATGTATAAAAGTGGTTTTGCCTGAGCCCATCGGCGCATGAAAAGCCCATACCGGGTATTGCTTACCTTCTTTCCAGAGTGCTGCAGCAACGGACTTGATCTGTGCCAGGCCAAAAATTGCATCCATGAGGCAAAGATAATCCCGCAATGGCGAATATTAATCCAATCTCGAAAATTGAGAGCAGCCCTGCTTTTGTAAATTTGTAACGCTGTACCAATACAGTGTTTTACGCCATGGAAAAAGTGAACTGGAAAGTAGAAGGCATGAGTTGTACCAACTGTGCCCTCACCATCGATAAATACCTGCAGGGAAAAGGACTGGAAGATGTTCGGGTGAATTTTATTGGAGGGGATGTGAGTTTTACCCTTCCCGAGGGCATTACCAAAACTGAAATTCAAAAAGGAATAGACAGCCTGGGATACCATGTTAAAAACGATGATCCCGGAGCTGCAAAAAAGAAAGTACTCTTTAAATCCCATTTTGAAAGATTTCTGTTCTGCGCAGTATTTACTCTGCCGCTGATGTTGCACATGATCCCGGGACTGCATATTCACTGGCTCATGAATCCCTATGTGCAGATTGCATTAACGATTCCCGTATTTGTAGTGGGAATGGATTTCTTTGGCCGAAGCGCTGTACACAGTGTGATGAAGGGCATTCCGAATATGAACGTGCTGATCACCATCGGTGCCATTGCATCATTTGTGTACAGTCTTTACGGAACCCTTACAGGTCAGGCCGCCGAATACATGTTTTACGAAACAACCGCCACCATCCTTACGCTTGTTTTTCTGGGAAACTGGCTAGAGGATAAATCTGTTGAAACCACGCAGGCTTCGTTGAAAAAACTGGTGCATTCTCAAAAAACCATGGCCAACATGATTGCCTACGACGACCAGCACCAGGAGCATGTTTTTCCTGTAGAAAGCAGCGCGTTAAAAACCGGCGACCTGATCCTCATTAAGTCGGGAGAAGCCGTTCCGATGGATTGTAAAATTCTATCGGGAGAAATTGCTGTAGACGAATCCATTGTTACAGGAGAATCCATTCCTGTCAACAAGACCATCAAGGACCAACTGATTGGCGGAAGTATTGCAGTGAACGGATCTGCGAAAGCCTATGTAACTGCAGTTGGTGCAGACAGTGTATTGGGCAATATTCTGCAAATGGTTAAAAATGCTCAAACTGAAAAGCCTCCGGTACAGCAACTGGCAGATAAAATCAGCGCTGTTTTTGTTCCGGTAGTGGTGGGCATTGCCCTGCTGACCCTCCTGTTGAACTATACGCTTGCCAACCAGGATTTCACCCATAGCCTGATGCGGGCCATTGCAGTATTGGTGATTGCCTGTCCTTGTGCAATGGGACTTGCCACTCCTGCTGCCATTGCGGTGGGATTGGGCAGGGCTGCAAGGAACGGGGTATTGTTTAAAAACACCCGGAGCCTTGAATTATTCAAAGACATCAAACAAGTGGTCTTTGATAAAACCGGCACACTGACCACGGGTCAGTTTACCGTTGCGTCAGCAGGGCTTACTCCGGAAGGGGAAGCGTTGGGGATGGATGAAATCAAACGCATTGGCTACTCATTGGAAAAATATTCCAACCATCCGTTGGCGAAAGCCATTGCCAGGGAATGGAAAACCGGTAACGACATTCGTTTCAGTGCAGTAGAAGAAGTAAAAGGTTTTGGTATGAAAGGAACCGACCGCGATGGAAATGAATACATCGTGGGTTCCTATAAGGCTGGCGGAGCAATCATCCAAAACAGCGCTCACAACATCTATATCTTAAAGAACAATGTATTGCTGGGTTGGGCAGACCTGTCCGACCAGATAAGACCTGAAGCTGCCACCCTGATACAATACCTCAACAACAAGGGTATCCGTACCATATTGCTGAGTGGCGACAGAAAGGAAAGCTGTGAACAACTTGCCCGCCAACTTCAGATTACTGAAGTATATGCCGAGCAGTCTCCTTCAGAAAAAATGGAATGTGTGTCAAGGCTCACCGCAGCGCAACCTACTGTGATGGTGGGCGACGGCATCAATGATGCACCTGCACTGGCCAAAGCTACTGTAGGCATTTCTTTGAGCGAAGCTTCACAGGTAGCCATGCAAAGCGCAGAAGTTGTATTGATGAACCATGGACTCAAACAGCTTCCACTGGCGCTGGGACTGGGCAAACATACCTATCTCACCATCCAGCAAAATTTATTCTGGGCATTGTTCTACAATGTGCTGGCCATACCCGTTGCAGCAATGGGTATGCTGAGTCCGGCCTTCAGTGCACTGGCAATGGGTTTGAGTGATGTAGTGTTGGCCATCAACTCGGTAAGGCTTAATTTCAAGAAAGTTGCTTAAGCCCTTGCCTACACCAAAAGAAATATTAAAGGAATACTGGAAATACGATGCATTCCGCCCCATGCAGGAGGATATCATTGCGTCTGTACTTGCAGGCAACGATACGTTGGCCCTGTTGCCTACAGGCGGCGGAAAATCAATCTGTTTCCAGGTACCCGGTATTTTGCTCGATGGGCTTTGTCTGGTTATCAGTCCGCTGATTGCGCTGATGCGCGACCAGGTGGATGCGCTGAACAGCAAGGGGATTCCGGCTGCAGCCCTGCACAGTGGTCTCAGTTATTATGAAGTAAAAAAACTCTTACGCAACGCGGCAGATGGCGCCTTCCGTTTTCTATACTGCTCACCCGAAAGGCTCGAGAGCAAACTCTTTACAGATTATTTGCCTGTATTGCCGGTAAGTTTACTGGTTATAGACGAAGCGCATTGCATTTCTCAGTGGGGATACGATTTCAGGCCACCCTATCTGCGCATTGCTGCCACCCGTAAACAGCTCCCGGATATACCGCTGATAGCACTCACGGCTTCTGCCACACCGATGGTGCAGGAAGACATTGTTCAAAAGCTGGAATTAAAAAAAACAGCTGTATTCCGGCAATCCTTCGAAAGGCCCAATTTATCCTACAGTGTTTTTCCGGTAGAAAGCAAACTGAATAAAATCATCGACATACTGCAGAAAGTACCGGGCAGCAGCATCGTGTATTGCAACAACAGAAGGCAAACCAAAAAAGTGGCGGAAGCGCTGTTGTTACAGGGCATCGCAGCAGACTTTTATCATGCCGGCCTTGCACAACCGGTTCGTGAAATGAAGCAGCAGTCCTGGATTCAGAATAAGGTCCGGACAATGGTATGCACCAATGCATTTGGTATGGGCATCGACAAGCCGGATGTTCGGGTAGTGATTCACCACGATGTACCCGAATGTCTGGAAAACTACTACCAGGAGGCCGGAAGGGCCGGAAGGGATGGCAAGAAAGCCTATGCCGTTTTATTGTACCGGCAGAAAGACCTGAACGATTTGCTGGCGAATACTGCCAAAAAATTTCCTTCGATAAAAGTGATCCGGCAGGTGTACCAGGCCATAGCCGATTATCTCCAGATTCCTGTAGGGAACGGGGAAGGCATTTATTATGATTTTGACCTGGCTGCGTTTACACAACATTTTAAACTGGAAAGCATGCTGGTTATCCATGTACTGAAAGTACTGGAACAGGAAGACCATATCAGCTTTGCTGAAAATATTTTTCTGCCAACACAAATCAGCTTTACTGCCAACAGAGAAGGACTGGACCTGTTCGAAAAAACCTATCCCCATCTGGAACCGGTCATCAAAGCCTTACTCAGAACCTATGAGGGCATCATCGACAACCGGGTTTCTGTGTATGAACAGCAGGTTGGAAAAATTTGCAGGCTCAGGGCCGAGCAGGTTTCATCGGCATTCAAAGAGCTGTCGAAACATGGCATCATAGAATACCTTCCAAAAAAAGAAACACCGCAAATCCAGTTTCTGATGAACCGCGCACCGGCAGCTTACCTGGCAATACAACAGGATGCCTACCTGCAACGAAAAAAATTGTACGAGGAACGGGTAAACACCATGATCCGCTATACCCGCGAACTGACCGATTGCAGGAGCAGTTTCATTGCCGGTTATTTTGGTGATCTCTCGGGCAAAAACTGTGGCATCTGCAACAATTGCCTGAATGCAAAAAAGAAAAACCTGACATCGGAAGAACTGAGCAGACTGGAAACCACGCTAATCCAATACAGTGCCCAACCCATCCGGTTCAACCAACTGCAGCACTCTTTCAAACAAATCAATGAAGAAAAAATCTGGACTGCACTGAATTTTCTTCAGTCGGAAGAAAAAATCAGGATCACCGAAACCGGAGAAATCTGGTGGACCGGATCGGCCAGCCCTGCGGATTGAAGCGCTGCGGATCAATAAGACTTCCTTCTCCTGCGCGTAGTGCCACCCAGCCCCAGAGCACCCAGTAAACTGCGTGTGATAATGGCGGCAGCAGTTCTGCCCGCCTGTTTTACAACGGGGTTGTCGAAAAAGCTTTCTACCTTTTCTGTCATTGGTGCGGAAGGCGTTTCCTTTTCTGTTGCTGCAGGCGCACTGGCTGCATTCAATTTGGCAGTGAGTATTTCATACGCACTTTCTTTGTCTACCACCTGGTTGTATTTGGCTGCCAGTTTGCTTTTGGCAACAATGACGTCTATTTCTATATCCGATAAAATATCCATTCTGCTTCTGGGAGAACAGAGCAGGGTATGTACCAATGGCGTTGGTATACCCTTTTCGTTGAGCATGGTTACCAGGGCTTCCCCAATACCCAATTGGGTGAGCAGTTCGTCAATATCATAATAAGGCGTTTCCGGGAAATTTTCTGCAGCCTGTTTAATGGATTTTCTGTCTGCGGCAGTGAATGCGCGCAGGGCATGCTGAATCTTCATACCCAGTTGCCCCAATATCGACGCGGGGATATCCTGCGGATTCTGCGTACAAAAGAAAATACCAATCCCTTTGGAACGGATCAGCTTAATCACCGTTTCCAGCTGCTGCAGCAGCGCATCGGATGCTTCCTGAAAAATCAGGTGTGCTTCATCGATAAACAGCACCAGTTTGGGTTGATCCAGGTCTCCTTCCTCCGGACTGGCTGCGTAGAGCTCTGCCAGCAACTGCAACATGAATGTAGAAAACAGCTTGGGCTTATCCTGCATATCGGTAACCCGGAGTATACTGATCATTCCCTTACCGTCGTCGCTGATGCGCATCAGGTCGTCTATTTCAAAACTTTTCTCACCAAAAAACAGATCGGCACCCTGTTGTTGCAACTCAATTACTTTTCGCAAAATGGTTCCGGTTGAAGTGGTAGAAATTTTACCGTAGGTTTTTTCTATTTCTGCCTTTCCTTCCGCACCAATGTACTGCAGCACTTTAATGAAGTCTTTCAGATCGAGCAGCGGAAGCAACTGGTCGTCGCAATATTTAAAGATCAGGGAAACCAGTCCGCCCTGTGTGTCGTTGAGGCCAAGGATCTTACTCAGCAAAACCGGCCCGAATTCACTAACGGTTGCCCGGAGCTGTATCCCTTTTCCGCCATGGAGGGTCATCAGTTCTACCGGAAATGCTTCCGGACTCCATTGAACGCCTGTTGCAGCCGAACGTTCGCTGATTCTTTCATTGGCTACCCCTGCCGCAGCAATTCCACTCAGGTCTCCTTTGATGTCCATCAGCAATACCGGTACACTGTTGCTGCTGAGGCATTCACTGAGCAGTTGCAGGGTTTTGGTTTTCCCTGTTCCGGTAGCACCGGCAATCAGTCCGTGCCGGTTCATGGTTTTCAAAGGCAGGTAAACGGCAGCTCCCGGGACTGTTTCTCCGTTGAGCATACCCACACCTATCTTCACTTTTTCTCCTTTAAAACTGTACCCCGAATTGATTGCCTCTGAAAATGCGGATGAATTGGCCATATTGACTGATTTGCTGCAAAATACCAAATGATTTACGAATCATCTCCGGTAAAATGAATTGTCCGCACAGTGCAGGAATTGCTGCAATCGGGTTAACTTTATAGCATGAAAAAATGGTTCATTCTTGGTTCGCTTACTACTGCTGTAGCGGGAGCGGTTTCCTTTACTACTATTCCTCCGGTGAACACCAAAGCAGCCCTTGGCGAAAAGCTGTTCAACGAAAAAAAATTGTCGAAAGATTCCTCTGTCAGTTGTGCCAGCTGTCATATTCCGTCCATCGGATTTGCAGACAGTACCGCTTTCAGCATTGGCATCGGCGGAACACCTACTACACGCAATACGCCCTCGGTGCTGAACATGAAACATCGTCCGTATTTTTTCTGGGATGGAAGAGCCGCTTCTTTGGAACAACAGGCCCTGATGCCGATCGCCAATAAAGACGAAATGGGCTTGCCTGTTGCAGAAGCGGTACAACGTTTGCGCGCCAGTAAAACCTACCGAAACCTGTTTCTGAAAATATTCGGCAGCATGCCCACTGCAAAAAATTTATCTGCTGCGCTGGCCGCCTATGAAAAAACACTGGAGACAGACGACAGTAAATTTGATCTGTCTTTCGATGAAGAATTTCCGCTCACCGAGTCCGAAGAAAGGGGAAGGC